>JAVBNC010000045.1:0-16049 GCA_031551765.1 Desulfovibrionaceae bacterium | reverse complement strand
TTAGAGCATTTCAACTTTTAAATTGTCTATGCGGATGAAATGCTCTGGCGTTGCGGAACGCAGTGCAGCAACGCCCGCGAGATTGGCGTAGGCGGGCTTTGCCTGCCGTTAAGCGACAATCTCATAGCGAAATTGCTCTAGATGGCTTCGACAAATTATCCCAAAACGACGCGACGGCCGCCATCAGTATGGCGGCCGTCGCGTTTTCTTTTGGCGCGCGGTTGTGAAGAGATAGCTTACTGCGCCGCGCCCTCAGCCGGGCTTTCCGGCTGCGCTGCGTCCGCTTGCGTCTGCTCCCAGCCGCCGCCCAGGGCCTTGTACAGATTCAGGGTGTTGGTTTCGCGCAGGAGTTTGGTGTTGATCAGGCCCTGCTGGGCGTTGAAATAGGAACGCTGCGAATCCAGCACGGTCATGTAGCTGTCCAGGCCGTTCTGGTAGCGGGCCAGGGCCAGCTCGTAGCTGGTTCTGGTGGCGTCCACCAGGGCCGCTTCCGCGGCCAGCTGCTCGCCGATAGTGGCGCGCTGGGCCAGGGCGTCCGCCACTTCCCGGAAAGCCGTCTGAATGGATTTTTCATACTGGGCCACGGCGATATCCCGCTGGGCCTTGGTGGCCTGCAAGGTCGCCCAGTTGCGGCCCGTGTCGAAAATGGGCAGCGTGGCGGAAGGCTGGAACAGCCAGGTGCCCGCCCCGCCGCTGAACAGGTCCTTGTACTGGGTGGTCAGCGTGCCGATGGCCGTGGTGATGCTGAGTCTGGGAAAGAAGTTGGCCCTGGCCGCGCCTATGTCCGCGTTGGCGGCCATCAGCTGGCGTTCGGCCATCATGATGTCCGGACGGCGCTCCATCAGATCGGAAGGCAGGCCTTCCGGCAGGTCCGGCAGTTCAGGCACGGCGGAAAGGTTGGGCGCAAGGGCCAGTTCCGGAGGCAGGGAAGCGCCCACGAGCAGGATCAGGGCGTTGGCGTCCTGAGCCACGCGGGTGCGCCACTGGGCCGCGCTCACGCGGGCTTCTTCCACGCCGGTGCGGGACTGGTTCAGGTCCAACTGCGAAACCAGCCCCTGCTCGAACATGGCCTGCACCAGGGCATAGACGTTCTTGCGGTTTTCATAGGTATCCACGGCGAGCGCCAGCAGTTCCCTGTCCGCCGTAAGCTGCAGGTACGCGCTGACCACTTCGCTCACCAAACTGGTCTGGGTGGCCTTGGCGGCCTCTTCCGTGGCGAAGTAGCTTTGCAGGGCGCTTTCCTTCAGGCTGCGGATACGGCCGAACAGGTCCAGCTCGTACGCGCTGAAACCCACGGTCACGCTGTACTGGCGGTAAATGCCCGCCTGGCCCGTGCCGGAAAGGTCATTGGGCAGGTACTGCGCGCTCATGTCCCCGCCCGCGTTGATGGTGGGCAAAAGATCCGCACGCTGGATGTAGTACTGGGCCCGGGCCTTTTCAATATTGAGCAACGCCACGCGGAAATCGCGGTTGTTGGCCAGGGACGTGCTTACCAGTTCCCGCACCACGGGGTCGGTGAAGAAGCTGTCCCAGGGCATCATTTGCCGCCCCGGCTCGTTGACGGAGTCCGCGCTTTCCGGCCAGGCGGCGGGAATGGGCGCTTCCGGGCGCACATAGTTGGGGGCCATGGTGCACCCGGCCGCGAAACTCAGACAGAGAAGAACCAGAGCCAGTTGAAGAACGCGCATCTTACTGTTCCTCCTTCCGGCTTTCATGAGAGGCATGAGGGGTATCCTCCCCTATTTTATGCACCTGCACCTTGAAGATCTTGGAGACGGTCACAAAGGACAGGGGGATAAGGAAAATCCCCAAAACCGTCGCGGAGATCATGCCGCTCATAACCCCGGTGCCGATGGCGTTCTGGCTGCCGGAACCGGCGCCCCGGCTGATGGCCAGGGGCAGTACGCCCAGAATGAAGGCGAAGGAGGTCATGAGAATGGGCCGCAGGCGCAGCCGGGCGGCTTCCAGGGTGGCGTGGATCAGGTCCGCGCCCTGCTCTTCCTGCTCCTTGGCGAATTCCACGATCAGAATGGCGTTCTTGGCGGACAGGCCGATGATGGTCAAAAGGCCCACCTGAAAGTACACGTCGTTGTTCAGGCCGCGCAGCATGGCCCCGCCCAGCGCGCCCACGACGCCCAGCGGCACCACGAGCATGACGGAAAAGGGAATGGACCAGCTTTCATACAGCGCCGCAAGGCAAAGAAACACGACTATCAGCGAAATGGCGTACAAGGCGGGCGCCTGGGCGCCGGACATGCGTTCCTGGAACGAAAGGGCCGTCCAGGCGTACCCTACGCCCGTGGGCAGTTCCTTAGCCAGCTCTTCCATGGCCAGCATGGCCTGGCCGGAGCTTTTGCCCGGAGCCGCCTGACCCAGAATTTCAATGGAGGAAACCCCGTTATAGCGCTCCAGACGGGGGGAACCGTAAATCCAATGCCCGGAGGCGAAAGACGAGAACGGCACCATGCCGCCCTGGGTATTGCGCACATTGATGCGGGCAAAGTCTTCCGGCTGCATGCGGAATTGCGCGTCCGCCTGCAGGAAGATCTTCTTGGTCCGGCCCCGGTCCAGGAAGTCGTCCACATACGAACTGCCCCAGAACGCCGCCACGGCCGTGTTGATTTCGCTGAGCGGCACGCTCATGGCCCCGGCTTTGGCCAGGTCAAGGTCAAGCTGGTACTGGGGGCTGTCTTCCAAACCGTTGGGCCGCACGGTCAAGGCGTTGATGTCCGGGTGCTGTCTGGCTTTCGCCAAAAGCTCGTTCCGGGCGGCCATAAGCTTTTCATGCCCCAGGTTGGCGCGGTCCATAAGCTCAAAGTCAAAGCCGGACGCCGTTCCCAGTTCGATCACCGCCGGGGGGGTAAAGGCGAACACGCGCGCGTCCATAATTTGCGAAAAAGCCCGCATGGCGCGGCCCACAACGGCAGACGCGCGCAACTTGTCTCCCTTGCGCTCTTCCCAGTCCTTCAGCCGGACAAAGCACATGGCGTTGTTCTGCCCGTTGCCGGCGTAGCTGAAACCGGCCACGCACATCAGCGATTCCACCGCTTCTTTCTCTTCTTTCAGATAGTATTGCTCTATCTGCTGGATGACCGCGTTGGTGCGCTCATAGCTGGCCCCGGCGGGAAGCGTGGCCTGGGTGAACACGATACCCTGGTCTTCTTCCGGCAAGAAGGCCGTGGGCAGGCGCAGGAAGAAAAAGACCATGCCCGCCACCAGCAGGCCGTAAAAGATAATAAAGCGCTTGGGGCGGGAAAGAATAGCCGCCACCCCGCCCACGTAGCGGTGGGTGTTGCGGTCGAACATGCGGTTGAACCAGCCGAAAAAGCCGTGCTGGGCCTGTTCGGCGGCGGCTTCGCCCGCGTGCTTATGCTCTTTCAGCATGGTGGCGCACAGCGCGGGGGTAAGCACCATGGCCACAAGCACGGAGAGCACCATGGAGGCCACAATGGTGATGGAAAACTGGCGGTAAATAACCCCGGTGGAGCCGCCGAAAAAGGCCATGGGAATGAACACGGCCGACAGCACCATGGCAATGCCCACCAGCGCGCCGGTGATCTGGTCCATGGATTTTTTAGCGGCTTCCTTGGGCGAAAGCCCTTCTTCGCGCATGACCCGCTCCACGTTTTCCACCACCACGATGGCGTCGTCCACAAGGAGGCCGATGGCCAGCACCATCCCGAACATTGTCAGCGTGTTGATGGAAAAGCCAAAGGCCGCCAAAGCCCCGAATGTGCCCAGAAGCACCACGGGCACGGCAATGGTGGGGATAAGCGTGGCCCGGAAATCCTGCAAAAAGAGGTACATGACCATAAACACCAGCACAATGGCCTCAAAAAGCGTCTTGAACACTTCCTTGATGGAAATGCGCACAAAGGGCGTGGTGTCGTACGGGAAGAGGTAGTCAAGGCCCGGCGGGAAGAAGGCGGACAGGCTCTTGAGTTCCGCTTTCACGGCGTCCGAGGTGTTCAGCGCGTTGGCGCCGCTGGAAAGCTTGATGGCAAGGCCGGCTGCGGGCAGGCCGTTGGACCTGGCCAGGGAGGTGAAACTCTCGCCGGCCCGCTCTATGCGCGCCACGTCTTTGAGGTACACGGCGGAGCCGTCCGGGGTCATCTTGACCAGAACTTTCTCAAACTGCTCCACGGTCTGCAAGCGGGTTTGCGCGTTGACCGTGATGTTGATCATCTGCCCGGGAAGCGCCGGCGCCCCGCCAAGCTGGCCGCCCGCCACCTGGGCGTTCTGGGCCTGGATGGCGTTGGATACGTCGCTGGCCGTGACGCCGTACTTTTTGAACATGTCCAGGTTGCACCACACCCGCATGGCGTACTGCGCGCCGAACAGGCTGATGTCGCCCACCCCCTGCACCCGGCTGATGGGGTCCTGGATGGAGCTGGCGATATAGTCGCCGATGTCCGCCTGGCTCATGCTCCCGTCTTTCGAGAAAAAGCCGACGACAATGAGGTAGTTCTTGGTGGCCTTGGCCACGGTGACGCCCTGCCTCTGCACGGCCTGGGGCAGCAGAGGCATGGCCAGTTGGAGCTTGTTCTGCACCTGCACCTGGGCGATATCCGCGTTGGTGCCGGCGTTAAAGGACAGCGTCACCACGGACTGCCCCGTGGAGTCGCTGGTGGAATACATGTAGTTAAGATTATCGATGCCTTTCATTTTCTGCTCGATAATCTGCGTGACCGTGTTTTCCAAAGTGCTGGCGGACGCGCCCGGATACGTGGAGGTGACGGATATTTCCGGCGGCGCGATGCTAGGGTACTGGGCCACCGGCAGGGTCATGATCGCAAGGCCCCCGGCCATCATGATCAGGATGGCGATAACCCATGCGAAAATGGGACGGTCAATAAAAAATCGGGCCATGAAGACCTACCTTATTCCTTGGCCGAAACGGCCTTCGTCTTGTTAGAGCCGTTTCGCTTTGTGATTGCCGCTTAACGGCGGGCAAAGCCTCGCAGGGGTCGCACCCCCGCCTGCGCCAATCCCGCGAGCGTTGCTACACTTCGTTTCGCAACGCCAGAGCATTCATCAGCATAGACAATTTTACGATTGAAATGCTCTAGCGGCCGGAGGAGCCCGCAGCCGTGGCGTTGGCGGCGCCGCTTTTGTATACGCCGGACGGGGTTGTTTCGCGCCCCGTGGCGGGCTTGCCCGGCATAACCTTTTGGCTGCCTTCCACAATAACCTGCTCGCCTTCGGCCAGGCCCTTGCTGACCAGCCAGGCGTTGCCGGAAAGTTCCGGGTCCACCGTTTGCAGATCAATGGAACGGTCCACGGTGAGCAGACGCGTTTCCACCACGCCGTTCTTGATGACCAACGCGAAGGGACGGCCTTGGGAATCGTAGGAAACGGCCTGCTGGGGCACCAGAATGCCCTGCTCGTTGACGGCCTCTTCCAGCACGGCGCGCACGTACATGCCGGGGAAAAGCAGCCCGCTTTCATTGGGGAATTCCGCCCGCACCGTGACCATGCCCGTGCTCTGGTCCACGCTGACGTCGGAGAATTGCAGCGCGCCTTCGCGCTCGTAAGTGCTGCCGTCTTCCAGCAGCAGCCTGACCTTGGCCCCGCCCTTGCCGGAAGTGGCCAGCTTGCCGCCCGCAAGCGCCCGTTTCAGGCGCAAAATGTCCGCGCTGGACTGGGTGACGTCCACGTACATGGGGTCCAGCTGCTGCACTTTGGCCAGCGCGCTGGGCTGGTTGGCCGTCACCAGGGCGCCGGGCGTCACCGAGGATTTGCCGATATGGCCGGCCACGGGCGCTTTGACCTTGGTGTAGTCCAGATTGATGCGCGCGCTTTCCACGGAAGCCTTGCCCGCGGCCACCTGGGCCTTGGCCTGGCCGTAAGAGGCCACGGCGTCGTCATACTGCTGCTTGCTCACCGCGTTGACTTTGACCACTTGGGCGTAGCGTTCGGCCAAAAGTCGCGCTGAAACCACATTGGCTTCCGCCTGCATGAGCCCCGCTTGCGCGTTGTCATAGGCGGCCTTGTAGGGGGCGGGATCAATTTCATACAGCACGGCGTCTTTTTTTACGAAGGAGCCTTCCGTAAACAGCCGTTTCAAGATAATGCCGCCCACCTGGGGACGCACGTCGGATTCAAGGTAAGCGGCCGTTCTGCCGGAAAGCCGGGTCAGCATGGGCACTTTCCGAGCTTTGGTCGTTACCACGCCCACCGTGGGGGTTCCCTGCTGCTGCGGTTTGGGCGCTTCTCCGCAGCCCGCCAGAAACGCAGCGCCCGCAAGGGTCAATGCCAGAAGAAACAGGCAGGACCGTGTCGTTTTATTCATAACAATGATACCTCTGTCGCTAAATGCGCTAAATATATACGCCAAAGGATAAGTATATGCCAAGCGGGACACCCAAGGCAATGGAAAAACCTCTCACTAAACAAAGGAACCCCATTTTTATCTAATAAAGAAGCGCCGCGCAGGTGTCAATATGTATTCTCCCATACTCCCCGTCGCGCGGCGAGACGTTCTTTTTCTTGCCACCATGCCCGGTTGTCTTATAAAAATTTCCCAGGGTCGCATGTTCGCGCCGCCTGTTGGCCAGCCCGGCCAGCGCGTGGCGGCGCATTCCCCTCTGCAGCAAGGAGCAGCTATGGTCAATCTTTCACGGTCCTGCGGCATCTTGGTCTTTGCCCTCTCTCTCATGCTCGTTCCGGGCGCGCTCCACGCGGCGCAGGGCTCAGGCGGCATCCTGGTCAAGGAAATCGGCGGCTACCACCTGGGCGGCAAGGAAGTCATCCTTTCCGGCCTGCCCAGCTACGAAACGCAGTACGCGCCGGGCGGCCCCAAAATCACCATCAACCCCAACGGCGGCTTCGACGCCTTCCAGATGTACGTGCAGTATGTCAAGCTGGCGAACCCCAAGGCCAAATATCCGCTGCTGCTCTGGCACGGCGGCGGCCTTTCCGGCGTGACTTACGAGGATACCCCGGACGGCCGCAAAGGCTGGCAGACCTTTTTCCTGAAGGCCGGTCACGATGTGTATGTTTCCGACGCCGTGGAACGCGGCCGTTCCGGCTGGGCGCGCTTCCCGCAGATCAACCCCGGCGAGCCGGTGTTCCGGCCCAAATCCCAGGCCTGGGAATCCTTCCGCATCGGCCCCAAGTATAATGATGACCCGGCCAAGCGGGAAATTTACCCCGGCACCAGGTTCCCCTACAAATCCTTTGACCAGTTCACCAAGCAGAGCGTGCCCCGCTGGACCACCTCCGACGCGCCCACCCTGGAAGCCTACAAGGAATACGTAAAAAGCTTCCCCAAGGGCTGCGTGATTATCGCGCACAGCCAGGGCGCGGGCTTTGCCTGGGAAGTGGCCCGCAGCATGCCGGACAAGGTGAAAGCCGTGGTCATGCTGGAACCGGGCGCCATCACCAACTACGACAAGGTGGACTACGCCCCCTTCAAGGGCGTGCGCGCGCTGTTCCTGTTCGGCGAACTGAACACCAAGTACTGGCAGGACCGCAAAGCCCTGCTGCAAAAGGTCATGGACAAGTTCCAGAAGGCCGGCGGCCAGGCCGATTGGATCGAGCTGACGGACAAGGGCATCAAGGGCAACACCCACATGCTGATGATGGACACCAACTCCGACCAGGTGGCCCAGGTCATTCAGGATTGGCTTAAGAAGCAGGGTTTGATGAAGAAATAGCTGTCGAAGGCAATTAGAGCAGTTGAACATTGAAAATGTTCAACTGCTCTGCAAGGATGTGTCTTCAAATCCTTGCCGCGAGATTGGCGTAGGCGGGCTTTGCCCGCCGTTAAGCGACAATCTCAAAGCGAAACTGCTCTAAGATACAGAGCAGGGCGCTGCCCTGCACCCGCCAGGGGGGTGACCCCCCTGGACCCCGCGACAGGGGTACGTTCAAAGGTTATTCATAGATAGAGGGCGGCTCCCCGCGTGGGAAGCCGCCCTTAGTTTTTGCCGACAAGCCTGGAACTGCGCGCAGCGTCTCAAATTCACCCTGAATGGGTTCCAAGGGGCGCACCCCTTGGCGGGTGCAGGGCAGCGCCCTGCTCTCATTCTTGGATGGCTTCGACAGCTTACAACTTATACTGCCGCCAAAGCCTGTTTCAGGTCTTCCAGGATATCGTCGATGTGCTCGATGCCTATGGACAGGCGCACCAGTTCCGGCGGCAGGCCCCCGGCGCGCTGCTGCTCTTCGGAAAGCTGCGAGTGCGAGGTGCTGCCGGGGTGCAGGGCCAGGCTTTTGGCGTCGCCCACGTTGGCCAGGTGGGAGAAGAGCTTCAGGCCGTCGATAAAGCGCTGGCCGCTCTCTTTGGGACTCTGCCCGTCAGAGGCTTTCAGCCCGAAAACCACCATCCCGCCGAAGCCGTTTTCCATGTACTTCGTGGCTGTTTCGTGGCTGGGGTCGCCCGCCAGGCCGGGGTAGCGCACCCAGGCCACCCTGGGGTGGCTGGAAAGGTACACCGCCACCCTGGCCGCGTTGGCGCAGTGGCGGTCCATGCGCAGAGGCAGGGTTTCCATGCCCTGCAGGAACATCCAGGCGTTGTCCGGGCTGATGCAGGCCCCCAGGTTGCGCAGGGGCACCGTGCGCAAGCGCACGGCATAGGGCGGCAAGCCGCCCAGGTCGTGCGCCCAGCGCAGGCCGTGGTAACTTTCGTCCGGCTCGTTGTACAAGGCGAAACGAGGGTTTTTCCAGTCAAAGCTCCCGCCGTCCACCACAATGCCGCCTATGGCCGTGCCGTGCCCGCCCAGCCACTTGGTGAGCGAATGCACCACGATATCCGCCCCGTATTTCAGGGGGCGCATCAGGTACGGCGTGGCGAAAGTGGCGTCCACCACCAGCGGCAGACCGTGCTTTTTGGCCAGCGCGCCGAGCGCGTCCAGGTCCGCCACGTCCAGCACGGGGTTGCTCAGGGCTTCCACGAAAATGGCCCTGGTGTTCTTGTTGATGGCCGCTTCCATGGCCGCCGGGTCGTCCATCCGCGCGAAGCGGGTGGTGATGCCGAACTGGGGCAGGATGGAGCTGAGCATGGTGAACGTGCCGCCGTAGAGGCTGCTGCCGGCCACAATCTCATCCCCCTGGCGGGCCAGGTTGATCAGGGCATAGAAAATGGCGGAGGTGCCCGAAGCCACGGCCACGGAAGCCGCGCCCCCTTCCAGCAGGGTCATGCGCGTTTCCAGCGCTTCCTGCGTGGGGTTGCCGAGACGGGTGTAAATATTGCCCAATTCCTTAAGCGCGAAGAGATCCGCCGCGTGTTCCGTGCTGCGGAACTGATAGGCGGCCGTCCTGTGCACGGGCAGGGCCCTGGAAAGCGTGGTCGGGTCCGGTTCCTGCCCGCCGTGCACGGCGAGCGTCGCGAAGCGTTGTTTAGTCACGGCGGTACCCCCCGGAGATTTCACCCAGTTCATAGGGGGTTTCCTGGTACACGTGGTAGTTGAGCCAGTTGGAGAAAAAGAGGTGCGCGGCCGCCCGCCAGCGGATCTTGGGCGCAAGGCTGGGGTCGTCGTTGGGGAAATAGTTCACCGGCACGGCGATATCCAGGCCCTTGTCGCGGTCCCGGAAATATTCCTTGCCCAGGGTGTCGGCGTCGTATTCCAGATGCCCGGTGACAAAAATCTCCCGGGTCTGGCGGGCCATGGCCACGCAGACCCCGGCTTCCGCCGATTCCGCCAGAATTTCCAGGCCGTCGGCCTTTTCAATGTCCTCGCGCCGCACTTCCGTGTGCCGGGAATGGGGCACGAAAAAGCTGTCGTCAAAGCCGCGGAACAGCTTTTCCCTGGGTGAGTTGATGGTGTGGGAAAAGACCCCGAACTTTTTCTCCGGCAGGGCGTGCTTGGGCACGCCGTAGCGGTGGTACAGCCCGGCCTGCGCGCCCCAGCAGATGTACAGCGTGGAAAAGACGTTCTCCGCGCTGTAGTCCATGATGGTCTGCAGTTCCTCCCAGTAGTCCACCTTTTCAAAGGGCAGCTGTTCCACCGGCGCGCCGGTGATGATCATGCCGTCGAACTTTTGGTCCCGGACCTTGGAGAAAGTCGTATAAAAACGGTCCAGATGCTCCGACGAAGTATTCTTGGAAACATGGTGCTCCGCTTTCAGCAGCACGATGTCCACCTGCAGCGGGCTGTTGCCCAAGAGGCGCAGAAGCTGCGTCTCCGTGGCGATTTTCGTGGGCATAAGGTTGACGATGGCGATTTTCATGGGCCGGATGTCCTGGGCAACGGCCCGTTCCTCGGTCATCACGAAAATGTTCTCGTCTTCCAGAGCGGCGCGAGCGGGAAGGCTCGCGGGAATTTTAATAGGCATGGTCTGTTCCTTTCAATCAAAAGCAGTAGGTGCGTCATGCCGGGCCGCGTTGGCGGGCCCGATCCCTCAGCCGGCGCGGTTCCGCCCCTGGCCCCACGCAGCGGTGGGGGAGACCAGGGGCTGTCGCATGCCGGCGGCCTGCCGCATGAAAGAGAGGACCATCGGTTCCCGGGCGCGGACGGGAGAAAGGCGCGCGGAACTGTGAGCGGCAAGGAAAAGCTGCTGCGGGCCGCAAAGGGCGCGGAACTGGTGTCTCATACTCATTCCTTGTCGGCAGCAAAGTCCGTTTTTTTTACCCACCTTGGCAAGGCGGGCCGAAGATATACAAAAAAATGTGTATAAACGTCCAGTTGGATATTGACGTCTTGGGCCAAAAAGCGCATGGTCAGCTAAACATATATTCTAGATAATTTCTAGGATATTTTTAACTGGCGGCAACCATTGCTTAAACGGCTCTATTTGTTGTGCGCCAATTTGGCCCCGATGCGGAGCGTCGTCTTTTTTAAAAACAGCTCCGCCGCCGCGCTGATGTCAGTATACCACGACCGCCGCGGCGCGTACAACCACTTTGCTGCCGGAGCTACCAGGTGCACGCGGTAACTGATCTCGTCCATAACACTCTCTCCGCGCCCCGGGCCTGGCGGCGCGTTTCGCGCGCGTGGCTGGCAGCCCTGTGCGCACTGGTTTTCTGCTTCTGCCTCTGCCTGCCCGCGCTCCCCCTGTTCGCCGCCGCGCAGCAACCCGCCGCCCTCAAAAAAGAAGCACAGCAAGCCAAGGCGGCCCCTCCCAAAAAGGCTCCCCAACGCAAAAGCCCTCAAGTCAGTAAAATTAAACCCGGCCACTACGACGTCAAGTCCACCATCACCCTGGACCTGACCCGCAAACGCGTGCTGCACGAACAGAACGCCGACCGGCTCATTCCCCCCGCTTCCCTGACCAAGGTGCTGACCATGTTCGTGGTCATGGACCAGGTCAAGGCCGGGAAGGTATCCCTGAACGAAACCGTTACGGTCAGCGCCAAGGCCGCGGCCACGGGCGGCTCGCACATGAGCCTGATGACCGGCGAAAAGCTCCCGCTGCGGGAATTGATGAAGGGCATGGCCATAGCTTCCGGCAACGACGCCGCCGTGGCCGCCGCCCAGCACGTGGCCGGGAACGAAGCCGCCTTTGTGAAGCTGATGAACGCCAAGGCCAAACAACTGGGCATGCGCAGCAGCGTGTTCAAAAACGTGCACGGTCTGCCGGCCAAGGGCCAGTACACCACGGCCCGGGACATGCTGGCCATGACCACCCGCTACTTGAGCGCCCACCCGGAAACCCTGGCCCTGTTCCACACCCAGCGCTACCTGGCGCACCGGGGCCATACCCCCAACACCAACCCCCTGCTGGGCATGGAAGGGGTGGACGGCCTGAAAACCGGCTACGTGGGCGAATCCGGCTACAATTTGATCACCACGGCCCGCAGGGGCAATACCCGGCTGGTCAACGTGCTTCTGGGCGCCCCGAGCAAAAGCGTGCGCCTGCACGAGGCGACTAAAATGGTGGAAAAGGGCTTTGCCACGGCGGAACTGCAAGCCGCCAAGGACCAGGAGGCCGCCAAGGCCAAAGGCGCCAAATCCTCCCAGGGCAAAGTCCAGAAGAAAAAGAGCGTTACTTCCGCGAAGGTCGCGGCCACAACCTCCAGCAAGGCGAGGCAGCCCCAGACGAGCACAGCGAAAAAAAGTACCGCCGCCCAGTACGCCAAGAGCAAGGTTTCCCCGGAAGCCGGCGGCTAGCGGCAAGAAACTGGAGTTCGTGAAGAATCGGAGCAGGGCAGGCCTCGCATGGGCCGCGCCTGCTGGACCCCCGAAGGCAAATGCCTTGGGAACCTCCTTCACGGTTTGTTTGCGCTGCGGTTTCTTTGTTTCTGTCTGCGTCAAAAAGCCTTTTTATCCGGGTATGGTACCCTCCCTTAATAAGAAGGCTTTCTTTCCCGGCAGAGACCGTGACTCTCGTAATGCAAACGCCCGGCAAGGCCAGGGGAAAGCAGACGCGGCCCGTGCGAGGGGCAGCTTCTACACAGAGCATTTCATACTTGAAATACCCGCAAGGATTTGTCACCAAATCCTTGCCGCCAAATAGGCGTAGGCGGGCTTTGCCCGCCGCCAAGCGACTGTTTGAAGCGAAAACGGCTCTGAAGATGTCAGCCTATTCCGCTATTTTTCGACGAACGTACCGCCACACCGCCATAAATTCCTGATTGCCCTTGGGACCCTTGACCCCGGCGGGCCTGACCCCCAACAATTCAAGACCCAGCGTTTCCGCGTGCGCCAGGACCTTGTCCACGGCCTGTTGCCGCAGCGCTTCGTCGCGCACCACGCCTTTGGGCGCGGCGTCCGGGCCCAGTTCGAACTGCGGCTTGATCAGCGCGGCCACCTGGCCGCCGTCCTTTAAATATTGCAGGCAGGGCCCGAGGATCAGGGTCAGCGAGATGAACGAAACGTCCGCCACCACCAGGTCCACGGTTTCCGGCAACAGGTCCGGCCCGGCGGAACGCAGGTTGGTGCGCTCCAGGTTCAAGACCCTGGGGTCGGCGCGCAGCTTTTCGTGCAATTGCCCATGGCCCACGTCCACGGCATAGACCCGCGCCGCGCCGTGCTGGAGCAGGCAGTCCGTGAACCCGCCGGTGGACGCGCCCGCGTCCAGGGCCACGGCCCCTTGCACCGGCAGGCTGAAGGCCTCCAGCGCGGTGAGCAGTTTGTACGCTCCCCGGCTGACGAAACGCTCCTGCCCCTGGAGTTCCAGGGGGGTGTCCATGTCCAGCGCCCGGCCCGGCTTGTCCACCCGTTCCCAGGCGCCGGAGGGCAACTGCCGGTAGAGAAGCCCGGCCATAATCAGACGCTTGGCCTGTTCACGGCTTTCCGCCAGGCCCTGTTCCGTTGTCAGTTGATCGGCTCTTTCCTTTTTCGCCATGCTGCTTATACTTCTTTCTGGTTGCGGAACGGCATGCGGCCTCAGGCCCGCGCTGTGAATTTTAAAGGATTCCCGCGCAGATTCCCCTTGCCAAAAATCGCGCCCAAGGGTAGATACCTCCGTTCCGTCACTTCCCTAGAGGAGTTTGTTATGAAAGACAAGATTCACCCCAATACCCACAAGGCCAAAATCACCTGCGCCTGCGGGTATGAAAGCGAGGCGCTTTCCACCAAAGGCGCCAGCGTGCATGTGGAAATATGCTCCAACTGCCACCCCTTTTACACGGGCAAGCAGCGCTTTGTGGACACGGCCGGCCGTATTGACCGCTTCCGCAAAAAGTACGCCAACGCTCCCGCCAAAAGCTAGCCCAGCCCGGCCATGCCGGCGGATTTTTCACTCCCCGGGGATACCACTCCGGGGAGTCTTCATCTTTTAGCCTGTCACCGCGAGAACACCGTGCACACACCTTCTCCCTTCCGCTCCCTGCCCCGCACAGCTCTTTTGGCGCTGAGCGGACTGGGTTCCGCCGCCTCGGAAGAATGCGAAAGCCTTGCCGTGGGCGGCCAGGCGGTCATGGAAGGGGTGATGATGCGGCACAAGGAACAGCTGGCCATCGCCGTGCGCAAGCCGGACGGCACCATCGCCGTCCAGTCCCGCTCCTGGTTTTCCCTTTCCACGGCGGCCTGGATACGCAAGCCCTTTTTGCGCGGCTTTCCCGTGCTGCTGGAAACCCTGGTCAACGGCATCAAGGCCCTGAATTTTTCCGCGGAAGTCGCCCTGGAAGGCGAAGGCGAGGAACTCAAACCCTGGCACCTGGCGCTCACCCTGGCCTCGGCCATTGGGTTCGCCGTGCTGCTGTTCGTGGTGCTGCCGCATTTGATCACCGTGGGCGTCCGGCTTCTGGGCCTTTCCAGCGACATGGAAGGCCTCAGTTTCCACCTTTGGGACGGGCTGTTCAAGGCCGCCATTTTTCTGGGCTACATCATCGCCATTTCCCGCCTGCCGGACATCCGCCGGGTGTTCGAATACCACGGCGCGGAGCACAAGGTGATCTGGGCCTACGAAAACCGCGATACGGACCATGCGGACGTGGACGTGGAAAGCGCGCGGCTCCAGACCCGTCTGCACCCGCGCTGCGGCACAACCTTCATGCTGTTCGTGCTGGTCATTTCCATCGTGCTGCACGCCGTGCTGGTGCCGCTCATTCTGCTGTTCTGGTACCCGGAAAGCGCGCTGCTGCGCCACGCGGGCATTGTGGGCGTCAAACTGCTGCTCATGGCGCCCATCAGCGCCCTGGCCTACGAAACCATCCGCTACGCCGCCGCTTTGCCGGACGGGTTCATCGCCTTTGCCCTGCGCGCGCCGGGCATGCTGCTGCAGCGGCTGACCACCCGCGAGCCGGACACCGCGCAGCTGGAAGTGGCGCTGGTGGCCCTGCACGAAGCCCTGGGCGACGACGCTGCCGCGCCTATCCATGTTCCCGCCTTCAGCCGCCTGGAGTCAGCCCCCTATGTTCGCCAAGCTTGAAAATCTCGAACGCCGCTTTGAGGATCTGGTACAGCAGCTCTCCTCGCCGGACGTGCTTTCCGACCAGGAGCGCTACCGCAAGCTCACCAAGGCCCATGCGGATCTGAAAGAAGTGGTGGACCGTTTCCGCAACTACAAGGAATTGCGCACCCAGCTCGCGGAAAGCAAGCTCATGCTGAACGACCCGGACCCGGACATGCGCGCCATGGCCCAGGAGGAAAGCAAGTCCCTGGAACAGGCCATGGAAGACCTGGAAAAAGAGCTGACCATCCTCCTGCTGCCCAAAGACCCCTTGGACGACAAGAACATCATTCTGGAAATCCGGGCCGGCACCGGCGGGGACGAAGCCGCCCTGTTCGCGGCGGACCTCTTCCGCATGTACTCCCGTTACGCGGAGTCCAGGGGCTGGAAAGTGGAGGTCATGTCCCTGAGCGAAACCGGCACGGGCGGGTACAAGGAAATCATCGCGCTGCTCGCCGGGAACAAGGCTTACAGCCATCTGAAATATGAAGCCGGCACCCACCGCGTGCAGCGCGTGCCGGTCACCGAATCCCAGGGCCGCATCCACACCTCCGCCGCCACGGTCGCCATCATGGCCGAGGCCGAGGAAGCCGACATCAACATGCGGCCGGAAGACCTGCGTTTCGACGTCTACCGCTCTTCCGGTCCCGGCGGCCAGTCGGTCAACACCACGGACTCCGCCGTGCGCGTCACCCACATTCCCACCGGCATCGTGGTGGCCATGCAGGACGAAAAGTCCCAGCACAAAAACAAGGCCAAGGCCCTGAAGGTGCTGGCCAGCCGCCTGCTCCAGGCCGAGCAGGACCGCCTGCACGCCGAACAGGCGGAAAACCGCCGCGCCCAGGTGGGCTCCGGCGACCGTTCCGAGCGCATCCGCACCTACAATTTCCCCCAGGGCCGCGTCACCGACCACCGCGTCAACCTCACCCTGTACAAGCTCGACGCGGTCATGGAAGGCGATATCCAGGAACTGGTCGACGCCCTGACCACCGCCGCCCAGACCGAGGCGCTGAAAGCGCAGTCCAACGTGTAAAAGAAGCTGTCGAAGCCAATTAAAAATCGCAGCAGGGCGCTGCCCTACACCCGCCAAGGGGCGCGCCCCTTGGAACCCGTTCAGGGTGGATAAAAGGCTAGCGCTCACGTGAACTGGCGGGTGCTGACTTGATAGAATCAAAAGGGCGGCGCCGTCATTGTACGGCGCCGCTTTATCACAGAGAAACGTCCCCATACCCCTGTCAAAGTTCTTTGGAAGGGGGTTGGGGGTCCGGGGG
>JAVBNC010000167.1:0-10041 GCA_031551765.1 Desulfovibrionaceae bacterium | reverse complement strand
TTAGAGCATTTCAACTTTTAAATTGTCTATGCGGATGAAATGCTCTGGCGTTGCGGAACGCAGTGCAGCAACGCCCGCGAGATTGGCGTAGGCGGGCTTTGCCTGCCGTTAAGCGACAATCTCATAGCGAAATTGCTCTAGGGAAAGCGGAAATGGGCCACGATGCCGCATGTGTACCAGGCCATGAAGTTGTAGTCTTCCGTGGCCCAGGGGCCCTGGTTGTGCAGCAGCAAAGGGATGCCCTGGTCGTTGCGCTTGTCGGAAAGAATAGCGATATGGTCGGGGTTTTTGAAGACCACAATATCGCCCCCTTGCCACTCTTGCAGGTTCTTGCGGTCATGCGGGACGATTGTGGTGGTCAGGCTCCTGGCGTGCCGCCGGAAAAACGCCGTCTGATTGGGCACGCGGCGGAAATCGATGTGCGGATCCGGTCTGCCTGCCCTGGGGTAGGCGGCGGGGGCACTGCGGATATCGGCGTCGATAAGCGCTTTCAGGTCGTAGCCCGCCGCCGCGAAGGCCCGCCAAATGACGTCCGTGCACACGCCTTCCGTGGCCGGGGGGTATCCCCCGCGATAGTAGGCGCTGCGGTAGAAGGGCTTGGCGGCCGCTTCTTCCCGGCCGCCCCGGATGAAGTCGTCGGCATCGTTGATGCCGTTCCCGTTGGCGTCGGAAACGGGGCGGATTTTGGGGATATCGTCGTATACCGAGACCTGGGGCGGCGGCGAGGGCAGAAAAAGGGAGAGCGCTCGCTCGGCCACGCCGTTGGAGGCGGAAAGCGCGGCGCACGGGGCGCAGACAAGCAGCAGGGCGAGCAGTACAATACGGCGCATACGCAATCCGGCGGGTTACCCGAAAATTTCCCGCATGCTGCGGGAGAGCGATCGGACGCGGTGCTCGTAGCTGTGTTCGGCCAGCACGCGGCGTCGGGCGGCGGCGCTGACGGCGGCGCGTTCCTTTGGGGAGGCAAGGTAGCGGCGGATCAGCTCTTCCGCCTCTTCCGGGCTGTGGTAGCAGACCACTTCCTTGCCCGGTTCAAAGAGGCTTTCTATCTGCTCGCGCCAGTCGGTGATGATAAAGGCCCCGGTGGCGGGCACGTCGAATACGCGTTGGTTGACCGCGCCTTTCATCTGCTTGCTGGTGCAGTTGAAATTGACGCTGGAGCCGGGGTAAAAGCGCGGCAGGTCCGTGTAGTAGTTCACTTCGCCGTGGCGGCGCCAGGGCCGGGGGGAGGCGGCCAGCAGGCTTTCCCATCCGTCGTCGCCCACGATGAGCGGCTGGAAGGGGAGCGTCGCGCGCACGCAGTCCAGGCGATACTGGAGCGTCGCTTCCCAGGTGAGCATGGCTTCGTAGCCCAGCTGGCGTTCCGGGGTTTCCAGGGCGTCAAAACAGGCCATCAGCGCGGGGTACTGCCCGCCGAGAAAATCCCGCACGGAACGGACGTCCGATACGGCGAACTCGGCGGCCACCTGTTTGTACGTGGAAAGCAGCTCGCGCGGCAGGCGCAGCTTTTCCAGGCGCTGGCGCACCTTGTGGACCATGGAATTGCCCACGAAGGAAACGTCCGCCCGCCAGGGGTGCCCGGCTGGAAGCTCCTCGCCTGGGCGGGGCGGCTGAAAGCGTTGGGTGTCCGCGCCCAAAGGCAGATAGAACACGTGCTCAAAGCCCATGGCGCGCAGGGAAGAGAGGTTGTCCACGTCCCAGGTGAACAGCGCGGTCCAGGGCGAAACCAGGCGGGCGTAACGGGCCAGGATAAGGTGGGGGTTGTCCACGAACCAGGAAGCCAGCGGCAGACGCAGGCTTTCCAGCAGGTTGACGAGCACCCCTTCCCGGTCCACGCCCAGGTGGTTGATGGTAAAGACGAAATCCGGCTTGAAGGCCAGCACGGCGGACAGCAGCTGCTCCACGAACTCGGCCTGGCCCTGCTCCTCTTCCGGCACCTGGAGGAGGTGGTGGGGAACGTTCAGGCGCTCGCAGGCGGCCAGAAATTCACCCATCAGAAAGTACTTGCTGGTCAACAGCAGCAGCCGGGGCGTTTCCCCGGAAAATTTCGGGTAGCGGGCTTTTTCCCAGAAATTGAAGGAAGCGCTGGCTTTCACGGCTTCCGCCACGCTGTGGTAGTAGTCCCGGTCCAGGCGCAGGTAACAGGGGTGGACAACGGGCACAAGGGGCAGGCCCCCCTGGTCCCGCTGCCAGCGGGTCAGGCGGCGCAGCGCGGCATCCGGGTCCGGGTCCGTTATCCAGAGGATGTTGGGGTAGTGTTCAAAGCGTTTTCGCAGCCCGCTCACGGCCAGAATGCGCTCTTCCTTGTCCACCACGGCCAGCGGGAAATGGGACCCCGCTTTCTGTTCCAGCAGCGCGGTCAATTGCTCCAGGACCGGGCCCGCGCCGCTGCCCAGCAGCACGGGCAGTTGCCGCGCCGGGTCCGGTTCCGGCAGGCCTTGCAATATGGCGCGCTCGCGTTCCGCGCCGCCGGGGCCCATCATCAATAAGCTGCGGGACCCTACGCTGACGCGGATATCGCTGAGGGCGCCGTCCACAATGACGGCTTCGGCGTGCAGGGGCGGGCGGCCGGACATCAGTTACCCGTGCCGAAGGGGTCGTCAAGAAGATAGGACTTGGAAAGCGCCGGAAAATCCTGAGCGACTTCGTTGTCCCTTGCATGGAAGAGGACGTTGCTGACGCTGTCCACAACTTTAGTGTACGCCCGGCCGATACTGATTTCCACGCCGGGGTGCACCATGCCGGGCACCACCACGCGGCAGCGGTTCATGCGCTGTTCGTCTTCCCTGAAGATTTTACTCAATTTTTCCCTGGCCGCGCGGGCCTCGGCCAGCTTGAGCCGGGCCAGTTCCAGCAACGGGGCGCATTCGTGCGCGTGCATTTTATTCGCCGCCGCGCGCCCTTCATAGTAGCGGATTTTTTTCTGCTGCTCGCTGATGATGTCGCTGAGCTTTTCCAATTCCAGGTACTGGAAAGGGTCGTAGCCCAGATCAATGATGGTGTTGGCGCCCTGGCCCCCGCCAAGCTGTTCCTTGACGTAGACCAGCCCGTTGGCGTGCACGGCGCCGCCCTGCAGGCGGCCTTTGACGATGAGCGAGCCGCCCACGTACAGCGTGCTGTGCAGGCAGTTGCCTTCGATAATCAGGTTGCTCCGGGTTTTGACGCAGGCGCTTTCGCAAAAGGAGAGGCGCACCGCGCCCCCGGCGTCTATGCCGGCCGTGGGCGCGCCCTTGATGCCGCCCGCGCTGTCCACCCGGCCTTTGGCGGTGACAAAGCCCCCGTCCACGCGGCCCTTGATGAGCACGGTGTTGCCCCACAGGGAAAAGCCGGGAAACACGTCGCCGTGCGCCACCACGTCCCCGACGAAAAGGATGTTCCCGGTGTGGAAGTTGATGTCGCGCCGCACATTGAGCAGATGTTTTACGGTGATGAACCCGTTGCGGTAAAAACAGAAACCGTTGATGGCGGCCAGAATGCGGTTGGGGTTTTCCGGGTCCGCCTTGCAGTTGGGGCCCAAGGGGAAAACCCGTTCCTGGTACACATAGCGGGAGTCGTATTCCGGCCCTTGAAGGTCCAGTTCCGGAACGTCATCCTGTTTCTGCGGCGGCTGCAAAATGGCGGCCGCCTGCGCTTCGGTCAGGGGTTCCAGTTCCGCCAGCACCTGACCGGCCACCACGTTGTGGACGTACCCGAGAAAATGCGGGTCCACGCTGCCGTCGGCCATGGCCAGGGGGCGCAGCTCTTCGTGGTTGAAGTCCGGGGAAAAATAATGGCGCAAGTAATAGGGCATGGCGCGTTTCCGTCCCGGTCGCGTTGCCGGGGTGGCTGGGGCTGTTGCAAAAATGGCAAAAAACACCCCTTAATCGGGCAGAGCGAGCAGCAGTTCCTCTTCCGTATGCAGGGCGGAGAACAGGTACGCAAGCCCCAGGGTTTCCAGCTCGTGGTCAAGGGCTGTGCCGGGCCGGTACAGAATGAGCCGTTTGCCCCGGCCCTGCACTTCCGCGGCAAAGTTCACCAGGGCGGCCACCGCGTTGGGGCAGATGATTCTGAGCGAGGAAAAATCGAGCACCACCAGGCGGATGGACTCGGACAGCAGCGAGTTCAGAGAAAAGACGAAATCCGGAGTCTGGTCCAGGGTCAAATCCCCGAAGTAGCGGGACAGGACGGCTTCCTGATTGACCGTGGCCCCGAAGTGCGCCACGCAGACGCCGTCTTCATGCGGCGCGAGGGGAGTGCCCAGAGAGAGGACATCCAGAAAGTCCCCGATAAAGGACTTGTGGGTAAAGGGCTCCATGCGTGTTCCTTTTCGCTTCACAAGGCCAGAGCATTTTTCCCGATAAAACATTGCAGTGTGAAAATGCTCTGGCTGACGGAAAACCGGGTTCAGCTTTCGGATATCTTTGCCTTTTTTCAGAGAAAAAGGCAAGCCGGGCCGCGTAAAAACAGAAAACACGCGGCGGCGCTTTGCGGGACACGGCCGCCGGGGAGGCACGCTGTTTTGTGAACCGGGTGTTATTTAAGGAAATCCGCGCTGTCCAGTTGAATGGTCACCGGTCCCCAGTTGGTAAGGGTCACGTCCATCATGGCCGCGAAAACGCCGCTTTGCACCTTGCCGGGCAAAAGGGCGCGCGCCGTATCGCAGAAGCGGGCAAAGAGAAGCTGTGCCGAGTCCGGCGGGCAGGAGAGATGAAAGGAGGGCCGCCGGCCTTTGCCGCAGTCCGCGTAAAGGGTGAACTGCGAAACCAGCAGCAGCGAGCCGCCGCAATCCACAAGGCTGCGGTTCATTTTACCTTCTTCATCCGGGAAAATACGCAGGGCCAGGGCTTTGTCCAAGGCGGCGCTTATCGCCTTCCAGGCGGGGACGGAGGAATCCGCGGCGGCCGGGGCGTCGTTCAGGCCGAAGCCTACCAGCGCGAGCAGGCCATGGTCTATCGCGGCCACCGCGGCTCCGTCCACCAGCACGGCGGCTTGTTTCACCCGTTGCAGCATGAGGCGCATGGTCAGCCCTTTTTCCCGTAGGCGGCTTCCGCGGGATCTTTGTCGCCGTTGTTTTCCGCCGGGGGGCAGTGGCATTCTTCCGGCTCGTGCAGGCGCGTCTCTTCCGTCTGTTTGCGAAAGCGTTCGAATTCCTGGTCGCGCAGCACCCGGCGCAGTATTTTGCCGGTGATGGCCTTGGGCAGCTCGCTGCGGAATTCCACCTGGCGCGGCACCTTGTAATTGGCCAGGTGTTTGCGGCAGTAAGCGATAACTTCCTGCTGCGTGAGGGGTTTGCCCTCTTTGGGCACCACATAGGCTTTCAGCGTTTCCCCCCGGGTGGGGTGCAGCACGGCCACGGCCACGGCTTCCGCTATGTCCGGGTGTTCCAGCAGCACTTCGTCTATTTCGCGCGGGTAGACGTTGTAGCCGCCCACAATGACCATGTCCTTTTTCCGGTCCACGATGAAAAAGTAGCCGTCCTCATCCATGTAGGCGATATCGCCGGTGTACAGCCAGCCGTTGCGGATGGTGCCCGCCGTTTCGTCCGGCCGCTTGTAGTAGCCGCGCATGACCTGCGGCCCCCGGATAATGAGTTCCCCCACCTTGCCCACAGGCAGTTCCACGCTGCCCAGGTCCATGTCCACAATGCGCGCTTCCGTGTCCGGCAGGGGCATGCCGATGGAGCCGAACTTGTGCTTGCCTTTGCAGGGCGTCAGGTGCGTGATGGGGGAGCATTCCGTAAGGCCGTAGCCTTCTATGACCTTGCTGCCGGTAATGCTCTGGAACTTTTCCAGCGCGCTGCCCGGAATGGGCGCGGAGCCGGAAATGCAGTATTCCAGCGATTTAAAGGAATATTTCTTTAAATCCTTGTGCTGCATAAGCGAAAGGTAGACGCTGGGCGCGCCCGGGAACAGCGTGACCTTGTGCTGGTGGAACAGCTTGAGCAGTTCCCCCGGCTCATAGCGCGGGATGAGCAGGGCCGTGCTGTGCAGGGCCGTGGGAATGAGCAGGCAGGTCGAAAGGCCGTAGACGTGGAACAGCGGCAGCAAACTGGCCAGCATGTGCTTTTTGGCGCGCAGCGGGTACAGCACGGCCAGCGCCTGCCGGATATTGGTGCTGAGGTTGGCGTGAGTGAGCATGACGCCCTTGGGCACGCCCGTGGTGCCGCCCGTGTACTGCAGGGCGGCGATATCCTCTTCCGGGTTATGCACGGTGGTGGAAAGGCGTACGCTGCCTTTGATCAGCTCGGTATAAGGCAGCACGGAAGAGCCGTCGTAGGGAATGGGCTTGGGCGTGCCGTCCCTTCTGGCCTTAATGCGGTAGAGCCAGTTGTAGGGGAAACGCAGCGCGTCCGCTATGCTGGTCACAAAATATTTTTCAATGCCCATGCGCTCGCGCAGCTTTTCCAGCTTGGGCCAGCACAGGTCCACGGTGATCATGTGGCGTATGCCCGCGTCCGTCACGTGGTGCAGCAGCTCTTTTTCCATGTACAGGGGGTTGGTCATGACCACGATGCCCCCGGCCTTGAGCACGGCCCAGAAGGAGACGACGGTCTGCGGCAGGTTGGGCAGCATCAAAGCGATTCTGTCGCCCGCTTCCAGCCCGTGGGCGCGCAGGTTGGCGGCCATGATTTCCGCCTGCTCGCGCAGTTCGGCGTAGGTGATCTTGTAGTTACGGAACAGGCAGGCGACCGTGTCCGGCGCTTTGTCCGCCGCGTCGTCCAGAAGCGCGCAGACGGATTCCGGACGGTAGTCCAGGCTGTGGGGAACTTCCGCGTCGTAATTGGCCAGCCAGGGGGCAATGGGTTTTTCTGTGGACATAAGCACCCGGAGATGAGTTGCGCGGCAAAGCCGCCTAGTTGCTGCGACGCCCGTGTATATACCTGTGGGAAGGCCTTCCCGCAAGGGTTTTGGAGTGCTGTTTCAAAATTGCGCACGTGTGGACATACGCGTGCGGATTGACAACAACGCGACGTATCGTGATAGAATACGAAGATACGGCGTAAGTGGGCGCAACATGCGTCAGCCCACGCCGGCACTTTATTTCGGAGGATTTATGCTGAAACGAATTTGCCTGCCCTGATCTGCCTTGCCTTTACCGCGACCGCCTGCGTCAAGGACCAGCAACTTTCCGCCGGGAAAGACCTGTACACCGCCGCGACCATTAGCGACGACGAGTTGATTCAAGTCTCCAGGGAAATGCGTGGCGTGGGCGACAAGGAAAACCAGGTGGCCACGGGCAAGAACAAGTATGCCCAACGCCTTGCCCGCCTGACCGACAAGCTCAAGAGCGAGGACGGGCTGGAGCTCAACTTCAAGGCCTGCGTCACTAAAGAAGTCAACGCCAATGCCACGGCGGACGGCTCCATCCGCGTCTATTCCGGCCTGATGGACCTGATGAACGACAATGAGCTGCTTTTCGTCACCGGGCACGAAATCGGCCAGGTGAAAACGGGCACAGCACCAAGGCGGCCGTCACGGCCTGCAGAAGTTCGACAAGCTGGGCAAAAGCGGCGGCGCCATGTCCAGCCACCCCAATTCCGGCGACCGCGCCAAGGCCATTGAAGACATGACCAAGGCCGACAAGTAAGCGGACATCGCCTCAGTGCAATACAATCGCCGCCCCAAGGGTTCATCCTGGGGGTGGTGATTTTTTTTAGCGTGGTTTCGCGGTCGTTATTTCTTTTTCCTGGCAATTCCGCTAGGGTTTTCCAAGCGACTTACAATCGCGTCACTGTCGCATGGCACGGAGGGGGAAGACGCATGGCTGACGCTGTATCCGGGAACAAAGCTCTCAAAGTCGATAATCCGCTGGTGCGCTCCGAAGAGCGCGAGGATCTGGGCGGCAACCTCTACCATGGGGACCCGGACTGCTTTTCCTTTGCCATCATCGACTACGTGGTCAATCGTTTCGCGGTGCGTTCCGCGCTGGATCTCGGGGCGGGCCGGGGCTTTGCTTCCGCCTACATGGTCAAGGCGCACGGCATTCCGGTTGTCGCGGTGGACGGGCTGGAAAAGAACGCTCTGGACGCCGTGTATCCTGTCCTGCGGCACGACATTACCCAGGCCCCGGTGTGCTGCCGGGTGGACTTGGTTTATTGCTCCGAGGTGGTGGAGCACATTGACAGGCGGCACCTGGACAAGCTGCTGGGGTCCCTGGCCTGCGGGCGTATCGTGCTGATGACCCACGGCCTGCCGGGGCAGGGGGGGCACCACCACGTCAACAACCAGCCTTCCGAATATTGGGTTATGGCCCTGAAAAAAAAGAATTTTTCTCTGCTCCAGGCGGACACGCTGGCCGTGCGCCGCCTGGGAAAAGGGACCTATTTCGAGAACAGCGGCCTGGTGTTCGGCCGTGACCCGGCGGACAGCCGGTAAACGACGGGTAAAAGACAGGCGCTGGCCATGACGAAACCGGGAAACGGCCCTGCCGCTCCCGGTTTTCGTTGTTGTTACGCCTGGGGCTGAGGCTGGGGCTTGGGTTTGGGCTGCGCGACGCTGCAGACCCAGATGGAGACTTCGTAAAGCAAGAGCAGCGGCACCACCATGAACATTTGCGAGAACACGTCCGGCGGGGTGATAAGGGCCGCCACGATAAAGTTGCCCACAATGGCGTACTTGCGCCAGCCGCGCAGCAAAGCCGCGCTGATGACGCCGAGGCGGGCCAGAAAGTAGCTGATCAGCGGCAGCTGGAACACCAGCCCGAAGGCCACCAGCATGCGCAGCGAAAAGCCAAGGTAGCTGTCCAGGGTGATGGACGCCCGGATACCCGGCTTGGCAAAGCCCATGAAAAACTTGAAGGCCACGGGAAAGGCCCCGAAATAGCAGAACGCGGCCCCGGAGAGAAAGAGCAGGGCGGACCCCATGGCCAGGGGCAACACGTGGCGGCGCTCTTCTTTATACAGGCCTGGGGCCACAAAGGCCCAGAGCTGGTAGAAGACGTAGGGGCAGGCCAGCACAAGCCCGGCCACCAGGGCTATTTCCATGTCCACCATAAAGCCTTCCGTGGGCCGGGTGAACATCATGGTGCCGCCTTCCGGCATGGCCGCTTGCAGCGGAATGGACAGCCAGGCGAAGAGCTGTTCGGAAAAGGAGTAGCAGGCCATAAAGCCCACGAAAATGGAAAGGATGCAGCGGATAAGCCGGGTGCGCAGTTCCACCAGGTGCTCGCGCACGCTCATGGACGCTCCGTCCGCATCGTCGCTCTCGCGTTTCGCGGGGGGGAGGGCCGGCGGGGATTCGGCCGCGTCCTCGTGAGGATCGGGAGAGGTGCTTTCCGCGTTCTCGTGAGCGGGGGCGGCATTCCCCGGCGCGTCGGACGGCCTGCCCGCGCGGGCGGCTGTGGCGCGGCGGACGGGGCGCGTTACGCGCGATCCCCGGCCAGGGAGGCGCTTCATTGCTTTTCCCCGCCGGAATGCGTGGAGCGGCGCAGCGGCTTGGCAGCGGCGCGGCGTCTGGAGGCGGCCTGCACGCCGGTGGTCTTGGGCGCGGCTTCCTGTCGCGGGGCCTCTGGTTCCGGGACGGGCGCGGGGATCGGCTCAGGAGCCGCCTCAGGCGCAGGTTCGGGCTTTGCGGCGCGTTTGATGCGCGGAGAAGGCACCCTGATGGTACGGCGGGCGGAGGGGGGCGTCGCGGCGGCCGCCGTTGTCGCGGCCTCTGTCCCTGCCGGGGCGGCCTGCGCCTCTTCCGGGTCAGGCAGGGGGTGCGCTGCGGGCAGTTCTTTGGGCTTTTCCTCCGCTTCCTTCTCGCTGTCGGCCATTTCCGAGTTCATGGTGCGCTGAAATTCCGTGGAAGCCCGGCGCAGGTCGCCCACGGTCTTGCCCACCATGCGCATGACGCGCGGCAGATGGTCCGACCCCAGCACCACCAGAGCCACCACAAGGATAAGAACAAATTCCATCCCGCCTATGCCGAACATGGATGCCTCCGGCGGGGGGGGGGGGGGGGGGTGCAAATTTTTTTGTAAAATTTTTATACCCACCCCCCACCCCCCCCCCCACAGATAAAAAAAAAAGACTAGGGGGTGGGTGGGGTGGGTTTGTTTGATGGATGATTTATGTTTGGG
>JAVBNC010000165.1:0-18274 GCA_031551765.1 Desulfovibrionaceae bacterium | reverse complement strand
GGTTTTCCTACCGCCCACCCCCCCACCACCCCCCTGCAATTCTTTTGTGGGGGGGGGGGGGGGGGGCGGGGGGGGGGGGTAAACTTTTTTCCAACTACGGGTCCCCCCCCCCCTTCCCCCGGCCGCCGGAGGCTACTTTTTCAAAGCCGCGGGCTTCACAGGCTCATACGTGCGGAGCCAGAGCACGGCGCCCAGTTCCACTTTTTTAGGCTTGCCGTCGCGGTCCAGGGTTTCAGGGGAAGTGTTGAGGGCCGCGAAGCCCCACCAGCCGGACCAGGGCATGGCGAAAGAGAACACGCCCGCTTCGTCCGCCTTGACGGCCTGGGTGACCATCATGTCGTTGGGCGCTTTGCCGGCCAGTTTGGGGCCGGGGTAGTATTCCACTTCCACTTCCGCGCCGGGCACGGGCTTGCCGTTCAGCAGCACCCGGCCCTGGAACAGGTTCCCGGCATACAGGGCGTAGGGCTTGGCCAGGGGCACTATTTCCGTTTTCAGGCCCAGGGGGGCGTCCCAGCCTTCGTCGTCGCCAAAGGCCGCGGCATAGGCTTTAGTGTAGTGGATGATGTAGCAGTCTTCTTCCGGCTCCCAGTAAGGCTGGGGTTCCAGAACAAAGGCGTAGAGACCGGGCCGGGCCAGGGCGTAGCTGGCCTGCCAGGTGCTTTTGCCCTGCTCCTTGCGCTCTTTGAGGGCCGGGAGCAGGTCCGTGCTCTTGCCCTGGTGAAAGACGCTGAAGGCCTTGGGCTTGGTCAGATCCATGCCCTTGTTTTCAAAGGGGTGCCAGAACTTGAGATCAACGGACAGGGTGTTCTTTTTGGCGTCCATGACCACTTGCTCGGAAGGCAGCACCATGCCGAAATGCGCCTGGGCCGGGGCGGCCGCCAAAAGCAGGCAGGCGGCGGAACAGAGAAGGAGAAACTTTTTCATGACCGTCCTTTCGTGTTACAAAAAATCAAAAAGGTATTACTTTGGGTAACGTCTTCCAAGGCCGCTTGTCAAGAAAACGGGGGGTTTTCGGCTTGTGGCGGTGGAGGAGAAAAAACGGCTCCCCCGGCCGTGAAGCGGCCGGGGGAGCGGGTGGTCCGGGTCAACTGTCCCAGGTCAGCGGGCGCGGGCCAGAACGCCGCGCGAGATGTTCATGCGGGTCAGCTTGGAGGCCAGGCTCGCGTCTTCCTGGCCCAGGGCTATGCGGGCCTGCTCCAGGTTGTAATGGATGCCGTAGGAAACCGAGCCCGCCGGGTAGTATCCGGGCAGCTGCACCGGGCCCTGCGGGCCGAAATCCATGGTCATGTCGCCCAGATACACCACCTTGCCCGGGGTAAGGGTAAAGGACGCGATGAGCGCGGTTCTGCCGTCCCTGGCCAGGCCGGGGCTGCGCAGTTGGTAGATGGTGGTGGCGGGGGAGCCCTGTTCGGACGTGCGCACCTGGCCCAAGTCGCTGACCTTGGCGCGGGCGGGGTCGATGTCAAAGGGCTGGGTGGGCCAGGCGGAAGAGGTGCCGCCGGCGTACATGGCGTACATCAGCACGTAGCGGCCGGGGGGCAGGGTGACCATATCGTATTCCCTGGCCACTTCCTGGGTGCTGGCGCTGAACTGGGAGCTGATTTTGTAGAGTTCGCCGCTTTCCTGGTGCAGCCAGCGGGTTTCCACGGGGCCCCCGGCCGGGCTGGAAACGCGCAGCACCACCAGGCTTTTTTCCCCGTTGTTCACGGCGGCGGCGTCGATTTTGGTCATGGACCCGGTGAACGGGCTTTTGCCCGCGCAACCCGTGAGCAGCAGGCCGATGGAAAAAAGCAGCGGAATAGTGAGACGGGCGAGAAGATTGAGACGCATGCGGGCCTCCTTGTAAAGTCCTGATTGGGCCCGGAACCCGCAGGCCGGGAAACGGGCATGTATAGGCTTTAGTATAGAGAGTATTAGGGAGGAAGCATTTTTTGGCAAGCGCCGCGCCGCATAAAAAACGCGGGGCAGGATGAACCCGCCCCGCGTGCATGCGTGTGGAGAATGACCCGGTGGGACTAGAAACCGGCGGCGTGGCCGTCGCGGCGGCTGTCGCTGGCGGCGACGTAGCCGTGGTCCGTATCGTCGGACAGGCGCCAGATGAACTGGCCGGAACCAAAGTCCGAATAGGGGTCTTCCACGACCTTGATTTTATGGCCGTAGCCTTCAAGACCGGCAATGGCGGCCGGGTTCATGCGCGATTCAATGTCCAGGGAGAAGTCGGTGTTGACCTTCCAGCGCGGGGCGTCACAGGCGGCCTGGGGCTGCTGCTTGTAGTCCAGCATGCGGATGACCGTCTGCATGTGGCCCTGGGGCTGGATGTCGCCGCCCATGACGCCGAAGCTCATCTGCGGCTGGCCGTCCTTGGTCAGGAAGCCGGGGATGATGGTGTGGTAGGGGCGCTTTCTGGGGGCCACCACGTTGGCGTGCTTGGGGTCGCTGGAAAAGCCCGTGCCCCGGTTCTGCAGCGCGATACCGTATTCCGGCACCACCACCCCGGAGCCGAAGCCCTTGAAGTTGGACTGGATGAAAGAGATCATCATGCCGTTTTCGTCCGCGGCGGTCAGGTACACGGTGCCGCCGGAACCGGGCATGCCGGGTTCGAAATGCGTGGCCTTTTTGGGGTTGATGAGCTTGGCCCGGCTCTTCAGGTAGGCGGGATCCAGCATTTGTTCCGGCGTCACCTGCATGGCCTTGGGGTCGGCCACGTAGCGGCGTACGTCCGCAAAGGCCAGCTTCATGGCTTCTATCTGCAGGTGCTGGGTTTCGGCGGAATCCAGCGCCAGGGAAGGCAGGTCGAATTCGCGCAGGATGCCCAGCGCGATCAGCGCGGCAATGCCCTGGCCGTTGGGCGGGATTTCATGCAGCTCGTAGCCGTGGTATTCCATGGAAATGGGTTTCACCCATTCCGGCTGGAAGGAACCCAGGTCGTCCATGGTCAGGCTGCCGCCGGTTTCCTTGGCCCAGGCGGCGATAGCTTCGGCTATCCGGCCCTCGTAGTAGTCGCGCGCGCCTGCTTTGGCCACCTGGCGCAGCATTTTGGCCGCGCCGGGGAACAGGAACTTTTCGCCGATTTTCGGGGCGCGGCCGTTGGGCATGAAGGTCTGGGCGTAGCCCGGGAATTCTTTCAGCGTTTCCACGGCCCTTTCCCACTTAAAG
This sequence comes from Desulfovibrionaceae bacterium, assembly GCA_031551765.1. GTDB lineage: Bacteria > Desulfobacterota > Desulfovibrionia > Desulfovibrionales > Desulfovibrionaceae > JAVBNC01. The sequence goes on along the minus strand of JAVBNC010000165.1, from coordinate 15,118 downwards.
GCCACCACCGGGGCTATGGTAACGCCCCGTTCCGCAATTTCCGCCGCCGGCTCCATCAGGTCCGCGAAGGGCAGCTTGCCGAAACGCTTGTGCAGCTCGCCCCAGGCGGCCACCGCGCCGGGCACGGTCACGGTGTCCCAGCCGCGCGAGGGCCGCTTGGCCAGGCCGTTGCCGTCCTCCCCGTGGCGCTTGCGGAAAAAGTCCAGATTCCAGCTGGCCGGGGAGTGGCCGGAAGAGTTGAGGCCGTGCAGTTGCTTGCCGTCCCAGAGTATGGCGAACGCATCGCTGCCCAGGCCGTTGGAAACGGGTTCCACCACGGCCAGCGTGGCGGCGGTGGCGATAATGGCGTCCACCGCGTTGCCGCCGGCCAGAAGAATGCGGACCCCGGCCTGGGCGGCCAGGGGATGTGAGGTGGAGACGACGTTGCGGGCGAACAGCGGGATGCGGATAGTGGGATAAGGGTTATGCCAGTTGAAAGTCATGCGGAACCTCCGGAAGGTCGGGGTTGAAGGGACGCGCGGCCTCCCGGCCGGCGGGGGCGGCATCTACATGCTAAAACACCGTTTTGGGTCCGGGACAGTTGTAAACTACCGCGCTGCTGTTGTGAAGCGCTGATGCGAGACGGAAAAGGATTTTGGCGAACGCCTTCCGGCATGCGGCAATTGTATAGCCGCGTGCCGGAAGGCGTCGGATGCGGGAAGAGAGAAAGGCCGGAATCAATTCTGGAGCGGCTTCTCGGTAGGCTCCTGTTCCGTGGTGGTCTTTTTCGGGGCGGGCTGGGACTTGGACTTTTCTTCCGCATACCCCTGTTTGTAGCCTGACTTGGTGTCTTGGGCGCTGTCTTCAATTTTGGCCTGGGCCTTGCCGGCGGTTCTGCCCATCCAGCTGCACCCGGCAAGGGTGGTGACGCTGAAAAGAACAAGGAGCAGAGAGAGAGAGGCGCGCATATATACTCCTGGCGGTTGAGGAAAAGCATGGGCACGCCCATGCGCAGGGATGACCTTTATGGAAAATATATCGGGAAAGGGGCAGAGTCCAGTGGTTCGCTGAAAAGGCCGGGAAAACGGCAGCGCGGGAAAGGCGAAGAAAAGAAAGGGGAAGCGCCTAATAGCCCTTTATATACTCGTCCAGGCTTTCAGCCGAGCAGTTGCGACTGACCCAGAACGCGGCCGCCCAGACCATAAGCGCCGTGGCCTGGGTGTCGTCCAGGCGTTTGAGCTTGGCTTCCAGGCTGGCCTTGCTGGCCCCGTGCTTGGTGTGGAGAAGCGAGACGTCGCAGGCGTCCATGACCCTGAGCAGCAGGTAGGAGAGGCGGGTGTGGTCCGGCAGCAGGCGCACGTCTTTATGCGCTTCCACAATGGTTTTCAGCTCCCCGGCCGTGAACGAGCTTTTGATGGAGCCGATAGCCCGGAAAAAAGTATCCACGGCCCAAGGCAAAATGAACTCGGCTCCCGCGCTTTTGGTGCGGAAATAATCCTTGAGCCATTTTTCCTGGTCAGGAGTTATTCTGGCGGCAACTTGCGGCATGGCTGTCCCTCTGCGCCGGCCCGGCGAAAATAACGTTTTTTATGCTGCCGGACCCTCTTCCGGCAGCATAAAAAATATATATCCATTACAGTCCTTGACAACATAGAAGAGGACGAAAGTAAAATCAAGAGAAAATCTAGACTTTTTTATTTTAAGAACCACGCGGGTTTTTCACGCAAGATATGTTCGGGTACTTGCCAGGAAGGCTGGCGCAGGATAAGAAAAAGAGTCCATAAGCTTTTCCGGAATATTTGGATATTTCAATAAAGAGAAGGTGGTAGCATGCGGCTTGTCACGCGTTCCGATTTCGACGGCCTGGCCTGCGGCGTCTTGCTTAAGGCGGCGGGTATTGTTGACAGTTTCAAGTTCGTGCACCCCAAAGACCTTCAGGACGGCATTGTGGAAGTGGGGCGCGACGATGTGCTGGCCAACGTACCGTGCGTGCCGGGCTGCGGCATGTGGTTCGACCACCACTCCAGCGAGCATGAACGGCTTGGGGATATCCGCTATGAGGGGCTTTCCAAGCAACTGCCCAGCTGCGCCCGGGTTATCTGGGAATATTACGGCGGCCACGCCCGTTTTTCCAAGGTGCTGGACCCCATGCTGGCGGCCGTGGACAAGGTGGACAGCGGCCAGCTTTCCGCCCAGGACGTGGCCGACCCCCAGGGCTGGGTCATGCTGGGTTTTATCATGGACCCTCGCACCGGCCTGGGCCGGTACCGCGACTACCGCATCGGCAACTACCAGCTCATGCTGGAACTTATTGACCACTGCGCCACCAAAGAGGTGGACGAAATCCTGGCTCTGCCGGACGTAAAAGAGCGCATGGACCGCTACCAGCGACAGGAAGAGCAGTTCCGGACCATGCTGCGCGCCCGTTCCGTCATGCGCGGGCCGGTGCTGGTCATTGACCTGCGTGAGCAGGAGGAAATTTACTCCGGCAACCGCTTTACCTCCTACGCCCTGTACCCGGACTGCAACGTCAGCGTGCAGGTCATGTGGGGCCTGAAAAAGCAGAATATCGTGTTCACCGTGGGCTATTCCATTCTCAACCGCACCTGCAAGACGGACATCGGCAGCCTGATGCTCAGGTTCGGCGGGGGCGGCCACAAGCAGGTGGGAACCTGCCAGGTGCCCACGGAAAAGGCCGAGGAAACCCTGAAGGCCATTGTTGATACCCTGGTGACGGAAAATACCTGATCCATGCTTTGCTGAAGCTGCCGGGTGCAGCGGAAAGAACGCGCGCCCACCGGCGCGCGTTCTTGCGTATGCATGACAGCGCGGCGTTGCGGCCGCGCGGGCGCGGACGTTGACGGCGCGGCCCGGATGCCCTAAAGGATAGGCGGGCCGCAGTTCGCGGCCTTCTTTCCCCAAGGGCGGTTAGCTCAGCGGTAGAGCGTCGGCCTTACAAGCCGAATGCCACAGGTTCAAGACCTGTACCGCCCACCAAGTAAACCAGACGGCTACGGAAAAAATCTGTAGCCGTCTTTTTCTTCCCCACACGAAAAACAAAAAGGCCTGCTATAATGTGGCTGACAAGCTGAGAAATACCGGAAACCCCAGGAAGCGTCAGCGGGCGCGGTTTCGGTGGCGGCGGGTACGTCGAAAGTGGCCACAAGGTAAGTTGAGAAATTTTACTCGCGACCGCCTGATGTTGAGCAAGCAAATTGAGAAAAGCGCCCCGGACAGCGGAGCGCTTTTTTGTTTCTGGTGGGTCATTTTGTGCTGGAAACAGTGCGCGTCTGAAAAAACTCGCGCAGCCAAACGATGCAGCCTATAGTTTCCACAAAAAAATGCTCCCCAAAATTTGGACCGGGGTTGCGCAACCCCGGCCCGCCGGTGTCAGGCTATATTTTTAACTTTACCCCGACGCCCGTGCGCAGGGTTTCCAGCGGCACAATAAGCTCCGGCAACACGTTGGCGATATTCATGTCGCTGCCGAATTCCTCAATGAAAAAGACCATCATGTCGTAAATGCCGCAACTGTGCACGTTGCTGATCCAGGTGCCCGGCAGTTCCAGCATGATGTCGGCCAGGGGAACGTTCTGCGCGATGGTGGAAACGACTTCGGGCAGAAGCTGGCCCGTCTGCTTGTCCGTAAACTCCGCGCCTTCCACAAAGACCTTCCATGAACCGGCGGCCAGGCAGTCGCGAATGCCCTGCACCATGGCCATGGGCGACGAAACGTCATTTTTCGAGCCCACCTCGCCCAGTACCGTGAGGCCGTATTCCTGCACCGCCATGCGGATCAGGCTTTGCTTGTCCTCTTTGCTGATATCCAGGTTGTTGTCGGAAACTTCCACCACGGTAAACCCTATGTCCGCCACTTCTTTGAAGTAGGCGGGGGCCATTTTCATGCCGTGCTTGGCTACCGTGTACTCAAGAAACTGCCCGCCCAGAAAAGGGGTGACGTTGTATTCGCGGTACAGGGTGATTTTTTGTTCCGCGATGTCGCGCGGCAGAATGCCGGAAATGCCCACGGCGATCTTGGCGATATCGATGAAGCTGGCCTGGGCTTGCAGCAGGTCGCGCTGCAGGCCCACGGGCAGCCACCAGTCCACCATCATGGTCATGCCGCTTTGGCGAGGCTTCGGCGGCCGTTGCGGGACGTTGAGGAATTCGAAAGCGCGTTTCATACTCAATGCTCCTTGGGGTAAACCGTTGGGGTGAAATGCCGCTTCTGTCCGTTTCTTTAGACGCGCGCAGCGCCGCTGTCTTGAATTTCTTGCTCCCAATGCGGGGCTTCCTGCTGACGGACGGCAATGGGACCGGGGAAATGGCAGGCGATAAAATGACCGGGGGAACTTTCGCGCAGCTCCGGGGCCGTGTGCAGGCACTCTTCCCGGCGCGAGGGGCAGCGGCCGTGGAAGCGGCAGCCCGCCGGAGGGTTGACCGGGCTTGGCACGTCGCCTTCCAGAATGATGCGGCCCTTGCGGTTGGCGTCCACCTTGGGGACGGGGATGGCGGAGAGCAAGGCCTGGGTATAGGGGTGCTGCGGGTCCGTGAAAATCTCCAGATGGTCCGCCAGTTCGATGATCCGGCCAAGGTACATCACGGCGATGCGGTCGGAAATGTGCCGCACCACGCTGAGATCATGGGTAATGAACAGGTAGGTGTAGTGGAATTCGTCCTTCAGATCCTGCAGCAGATTCAGTATCTGCGCCTGGATGCAGACGTCCAGGGCGGAGACGGGCTCGTCCAGCACGATAAATTCCGGGTTCAGGGCCAGAGCGCGGGCTACCCCGATACGCTGGCGCCTGCCGCCGTCCAGTTCGTGCGGAAAGGACGTGGCCAGGCGCGCCGCAAGCCCCACGGTATCCATAAGCTTGCGCACGTGCCCCACAGTTTCCTGTTCCGAGGGGAACACCTTGTGGATGCGCAACGGTTCCGCAATCAGCTGTTCAACGGAAAGACGGGGGTTCAGCGAGGAATACGGGTCCTGGAACACCATTTGGGCCTTTTTGCGGAACCGCCGCAAGTCGTCTTTGGGATAGGCGCAAATGTTTTCGTCGTAAAAGCGTACTTCCCCAGCCGTGGCTTCCAGAAGCCGGATGCAGACGCGGCCCAAAGTGGATTTGCCACAGCCAGATTCCCCGACCAGGCCCAGGGTTTCCCCCCGCGCAATGCTGATATCCACATCGTCCACCGCGTGCAGTTGCCCTTTGGCGGTGCTGAAGTACTTTTTCAAATTTTTGGTTTCCACCAGGGAAACCGGAGCGTCTGTATGGTTCATGCTGGGTCCTTGCGGGTAAAGAGCGCGCGCCGCGCCTCACAGACAGTCGCAGGCCACGGTATGGCCGGGAGCCGCCTCACGCGTGGCGGGCGCTTTTTGCGCGCAAAGCGGCGTGGCTTTGGAGCATCGCGGTGCAAAGCAGCAGCCCGGTATCCGGACCGTGGGGTCCGGCGGCAGGCCGGGTATGGTGTTCAACCGCGCCACGTTCCGGGTAAGTTCGGGTATGGAATTAAACAGCCCTTGCGTGTACGGGTGCAGGGGGTTCGCGTACAGCTCCCTGGCCGGGGCCTTTTCCAGAATGCGACCCGCGTACATGATGGCCACGGTATCGCACAGTTCGGCCACCACCCCTAGATCGTGGCTGATGAGTATGGTCGCCGTGTTGAAATGCTGTTTCAGCTCGCGCATCAGCTCCAGCACTTGGGCCTGGATGGTGACGTCCAGGGCGGTGGTGGGTTCGTCGGCGATAAGCAGTTGGGGGTTGCAGGCCAAGGCAATGGCTATCACCACCCGCTGCTTCATGCCCCCGCTGAACTGGTGCGGGTAATCCGGCCCGCGTTCCGGCCGTATGCCCACAAGTTGGAGCAGGCCGCGCGCTTTTTCAACGGCCTGCTGCCTGCTGACGGGCTGGTGCAGCAGAATCATTTCCGCTATCTGGTCCTGCACGCTGAGCACGGGGTTTAGGGAAGTCATGGGGTCCTGGAAAATCATGGCGAGCTTGCCGCCGCGTATGTGCCGCTTTTCCTCTTCTGAAAGCGTGATCAGATTTTTGCCTTCAAACAGGATTTCGCCTTCACGTATCATACCGGGAGGGGAGGCTATCAGCTGCATCACGGCCAGGGCCGTGGTGGTTTTTCCCGCGCCGGTTTCCCCCACCAGTCCCAGGGATTCCTTGCGGTGCAGCACAAGATCAAGGCCTTCCACCGCCCGGACCACACCCGTGTCGGTATGATAGTGCACGTGCAGGTTGCGGATATCCAGCAAAGCTTCTGTTGCGGGCATGCGTCGTATCCTTGCCTTATCGTTTCAGTTTGGGGTCCATGGCGTCGCGGAGGCCGTCGCCAAGAAAGTTCAGGGCCATGATGGTGACCATGATCACCAGGCCCGGGAAAATGCTCATGTAGGTGTAGTCCCGGATAAAGGCCCGGGATTCGGCCAGCATGCCCCCCCATTCGGGAAAGGGCGGCTGAATGCCAAGGCCCAGGAACGAAAGACCCGCAGCGGCCAGAATGGCCTGAGCCACGCGCAGGGTGGCCTGCACGATAATGGGCGCGCTGCAGTTGGGCAGAATGTGACGCGCGATGATCCAGAAGTCCGAAGCGCCCATACAGCGGGCGGCTTCTATATACTCCTGCTCCGCGATGGACAGCACGGCGCCGCGCACCACGCGGGCAAAGGTGGGCAGGGCCGCGACGCCCACGGCTATGGTCAGGTTGAGCAGGCCGGGCCCCAGCGCCGCAGCGATGGCCACGGCCAGGAGAATCTGGGGTATGGACAGCAGCACGTCCATGAAACGCATAGTCAAATCGTCGACTCTGCCGCCGTAATATCCGGCCACCGCTCCCAGGCTGCCGCCGAGAAGCATGGACAGGGCCACGGCCAGAATACCCACCTGCAAAGAGATTTGCGCGCCGTAAATCAGACGGGAAAGGATATCCCGGCCGAGAAAGTCGGTACCGAGCCAGTGCGCCCGGCTGGGCTCCTTGAAGGCGTCCACAAGTTTTTGCTCGGCGTAATCGTACGGCGCGATAAGGGGCGCGAAAAGCGCTGTCAGCACCAGAAGCAGCAGCACGAAAGCGCCCAGTACGGCCAGCTTGTTTCTCTTCAGGCGGACCAGGGTAAGGTACAGATTGCCGTTTTTTTTCAGTATGCGCATCGTGTCCCCCTAACGGAAGCGTGAACGCAGGCGGGGGTCCGCCCAGGCGTACAGCAGGTCGACCAGCAGGTTCAGAATGACGTAGGCCAGGGTGATATACAGGACCGCGCCCTGCACAATGGGGAAGTCGCGCGCCTTAATGCCTTCCACGGCCAGCCTGCCCACGCCCGGTATGGAAAATACCGATTCCGCCAGTATGGAACCGCCGAGCAGGTGCCCGAACTGGATGCCCACGATGGTGATGATGGGGATAAGCGCGTTGCGCAGGGCGTGGCGCAGAACGATGACGGATTCTCTCTGCCCTTTGGCCCGGGCCGTGCGCACGTAATCGGAACGAATGACCTCAAGCATGCTGGACCGGGTCATGCGCGTGATAATGGACATGGACATGGCGGAAAGCGTAATCCAGGGCAGTATGCGCTGGCTGACGGTGGAAAAGCCGGAAGAAGGCAGCCAGTGCAAATGCACGGAGAAAAAAATAATCAGCAGAATGCCCAGATAGAAAATGGGGGTCGATATGCCCAGCATGGCAACGACCATGGTGATATTGTCAAAGATGGAATACTGCTTGATGGCGCAAATGATGCCGAAAGCCATGCCCAGAAGGGTGGCCAGGCAGATGGAGCCGAAGGCCAGCTTTACCGTGACCGGAAAGGCGGCGGCCACTTCCCCGGCCACCGGGCGCAGGGTTGCATACGAGTACCCTATGTCCTGGTGCACCACGGCGTTGTAAACGAAGTACCCGTACCGGACCAGGTAGGGCTTGTCCAAGTTGTGTTCCCGCCGGAACTCCGCAATGCTTTTGGGCGGGGCGTCTTCACCCAGGACGAGTAGGGCCGGGTCACCCGGAGTGAAATGCAGCAGGGTGAAGAGCAGAAAGGTGGCGGCCAGCATGACCGGGATAACGGCAAGGATGCGTTTTATCAGGTAGATGAACATAACTCCTCCGCGTACCCCCGCAGGGCTTGCCGCCCTGCGGGGTTTTCGCTGTACGGACGGGCGCTACTCAAAGTAAGCGTTGCCGTAGTAGGTTATGGCGCTGGGGGTGAAGTTGACGCCTTTGAGCGACTTGGTGGTGGCAAAGGTTCTGTAGGGTTCGGCAACGCTTATCCAGGGCAGGATTTCGTTAAGGTGGTCCCACAGTTTTTCATACACGGCCTGGCGTTCCGGCCCGTCGTCCAGTTCGGCGCCCTTGTCCAGCAGCGCGTCGATTTCCGGATCTTTCAGGAAGGAACGGTTGGTCTGGCCGGCAGCGGAATGGAAGGCCGGGGTCAGGTAGAAGAAAGGATCAAGAGCCGGACCGCCGCCCCAGTGGTACCAGATAAAGGGCGCGTGGCCGGGCTGGCGTATGGCGTCAATGTAGGTGCCCCATTCGTAAAGCTTGATTTCAAGGTTGATGCCCACGGCGCGCAGGTTGGCCTGCATGACGGTCATGACCCGCAGAAATTCCGAGCGGTCCGGCGTGCACAGCTCGCCCTTGAAGCCGTTGGGGTAGCCCGCCTGTTTCAGCAGGTCCTTGGCCTTGGCTATGTTCACCTGGGGCGCCGGGGTCTGGGCATGCTTGTTGTACTTGATCTGCGCGGTAGTGGGGCCGGAGGACGGTTCGGCGTACCCGCGGAACACGGCCTCGACTATGCCCTGGCGGTCAATGGCAAGGTTCATGGCCTGGCGCACCAGGATATTGTTGTAGGGGGGCTTGGAAATGTCCGGGCAAAGAATGGTCACCACCTGGCCTTTGCGCAGGATCATGGTCAGGTTGGGGTTGGATTCGACGCGCTTCACGTCCACGTAGGGCACTTCGTTGGCCACGTCCACGGCGCCGCTTTCCAGTTCTATGGTGCGGCTGGTGCCTTCCACCACCGTGCGGATGACCAGGTTCTTAACCTTGGCCTTTTCGCCGTGGTAGCCGTCAAAGCGCACCATGTTAACGCGGTCGCCTTTGGCCCAGGAAGCGAGCTTGAAGCGGCCCGTGCCCACAGGGTTGGAACCGTAGGCCCTGCCGGAGGCTTCCACGGCTTTCTTGTTCAGAATGGAAGACCAGGGGTGGTTCATGGAGGCCAGGAAGGAAATACCCATGGTCTGCGTGGTGGGAATGACAATGGTGTAGTCGTCGATGATCTTGATTTTGGGCACGTCGATGAAGTTGCTGAAAGCATGCACGGCCGCGCCTTCCGGGCTGACGGCCCGCTGGAAGGTGAACAGCACGTCGGAAGCCTTCATTTCTTCGCCGTTGTGGAATTTGACGCCTTTTTTCAGGTGAAAGACGTAGCCTTTGCGCCCTTCCATAACGTCCCACTTCTCCGCCAGCATGGGCACAACTTGGCCCTTGTCGTCCAGGGTGACCAGGGATTCGTAAATCTGGCGCATGACGTTGTTGGAGGTGGAGTCCTGCGTGGCGTGGGGGTCCATGGTTTTGGGATCGGCGGGGTAGGCGATGGTCAGCGTATCCCCTTTGGCGTAAGCCGGGAACGCGAGCGCCGCGATAAGAAGGCCGGTGAGAAGAGCTGTTTTCAGAGCCTGAAACATGAGCTGCACTCCTGTAAAAAAAGTTGATTACGGAAGAGTTGCCTTCATGATTGGCGGGCGTGCCCCGTCGTTAGCGCAGCAAATACGGGATATCCACCCAGAGCGCCTTTTGCGGGCATTCCACCTCGCAGGGCAGGCAGAACCAGCAGGTTCTGTGCTTGCCACAGGGGCCGCCGCAGGAATGGCAGCGAGCGGCTTCGCGCTTGGCTTCCTCGGGGGTGAGGGGGGCTTCCAGCACCCGGTAGTCGCCTTTGCCTTGGAATTGTTCACAAGACGGCGCGACGCGGTTTTCTGCAACACCGCGGGAGAGGTCCACGGAAAAGTCCGTAAGAAAAGGCCCGGCATAGGCGCGGCCAAAGCGCAGATGCCGGCCGGTGACGTGGCGTGAGGCCGATTCAGCGGCCTGCCGCCCGGCGGCCATGGCTTTGATGACCGAACCCGCGTTGCCCTGAAAGTCCCCGGCGGCAAAGACCGCGCTTTGCCCGCAGCGTAAGGTCAGGGGGTCCGCCTGGGCCACATCGCGCGGCGTAAGGCCGCTGCCGGCCAGCAGACGTTCGTCCCTTTCCAGGCCAATGGCCACGATGACGTGGGAAGCGGGCAGTTCCTCGCTAGAAGAAGCAAAGGAAGGCGCGAAGTTGCCGTCTTCGTCGAATACCGCCGTGCAGCGGCTCAGGCGCACCGCGTCCACGCCGCCGTTTTTGCCGCTCATTTCAGCCACGCCGCAAGAATGCCGGAAACGCACGCCTTCATTGCGGGCCTGCTGCAGTTCGGCGGCAAAGGCCGGCAGGGTTTCCTTGTCTTCCAGGCTGAGCATGGTGACGCTCTCGGCTCCCTGGCGCAGGGCGACCAGGGCGGCGTCCACTGCCATGTTCCCGCCCCCGACGACCACGGCCGGACCGGAAAGCCTGGGGCCGTTCCCCGCGCGCGAAGCCCGCAGAAACGGCAGGGCGGGCAGCACGCCGGAGAGGTTTTCGCCTTCCACGCCCAGGGTTTTCCCCCGGCCGAGGCCCGCGCAGAGCACCACCGCGTCATAGCCGCGCATCAGGTCGGCAAAGGGCAGGTTTTCGCCCACCCGGCAGTTCAGGGTAAAGCCCACGCCCAGTTCCCGCAGCACGGCCAGTTCCCGTTCCACCACCGCTTCCGGCAGGCGGAAGGGGGGGATGGCGCCGCGCAGCAGGCCGCCCACGGCGCCGTCCGCTTCAAAAACCATGACTTCGTGGCCTTTAAGGGCCAGGTCGTAAGCGGCCACCAGGCCCGCAGGCCCGGCGCCCACCACGGCGATTTTTTTACCTGTGGGCAAATCTTTCGCGGGCGCGGCCCAGCTTTCCCCGGCGGCATCGAACAGATAGCGCTTGAGGCCCCGGATATTCACGGGCTGGCCGTCTTTTTTGCCGCGTTCGCACTGGGTTTCACAGGGGTGGTCGCAGACCATGCAGATGATTTCGGGAAAGGGCAGTTGTTCCCGCACCAGGTCCCGCGCGGCCTGGTCTTCCCCGCGCGCGATAAGCTGCACGTAGCCTTGGGCGTTGACGCCCATGGGACAGGCCTGACGGCAGGGCGCGAGCTTCAGGCGGATGTTGTCCAGAACGCAGCGGTCCGTGCATTTGCCGCAGGCCACGCACTTGTCTTTGTCAATTTTGATGTTGTCTTCGAGGGACTCAAGGTAGCTTGCACACATTACTTCAGCCCTCCATTCATTTTTATCACTTTTTTATGCTGCACCTTCACGTCGCCGGGGTGTTCGCCCATGGTCAGCACCACGTGCTTGCGCCATTCGTCGTTGTTGGTTTCCGGGAAATCGGAGCGGTAGTGCCAGGGGAACCAGCGGGTTTCCTTTCGCTCCAGGGAAGCCGTGGCGCTGAGCGCGGCGCAGTTAATAATGTTTTCCACTTCCAGGATTTTGAACAGATCATGGGTGTTTTCCACGCGTACCATGGTGGTGAGTTCCTGGCGGAACCGTTCGGTCCACCAGAGCATGCGCTTGAGCTTGTATTCGTTTTTGGGCGGCTTCAGGTAATCGCCGATGATGCGCCGCACCTTGTATTCAAATTCTTCAACGGAAATGGGGTTGCCGCCCTGGTTCAGGCGGGCCTGAATACGGGCGAGCACGGCATCCACTTCCTCCTCATCCACTTCCTGATGCGGGACCTCCGCCGCCCGGGCCGTGGCGGATTCCGCGCTGATTTCCCCGTAGACGAATGCGCCGGAAAGGTGCCCGCGCGCGCACAGGGAGGTGTCGCCGGCGGCGTAGAGGCCGGGCACGGAAGATTCGCCGTGTTCGTTGATGCGCACGCCCGTCATGCCGTGCCCGCCGCACAGAAAGACTTCCGTGGGCCAGAGCTCGATTTCCCCGGTGCGGAAGTTGTTGTCCCGCCCGGCGTGGAAACGCTCGCAGGCGGGCCGTTCCGTGGTGAACAGCAGCTCTTCGATTTCGCGGATCTTTTCTTCGCTGAGGTGCTTCATCTGGATGCGCATGGGGCCTTTGTGCTGCAAATGCTCCACGAACATGCTCTTGATGGAGGGGTGGTCTTCGTCGCGCCGCTCGTCAAAGGCGTTCATGAGGTGCGCGCCGCGGGTCAGGGTAATGTAGAGGAGGGGCGCGTTGATATCTTTGGTGATGTAGTACACCAGCGTGTATTCAAAGCCGGAAAGCTCGGCCCCGGCCTGGTAGGCCAGCATGTACCCGTCGCCGGTGTTGCCGGGGAAGTCGTACACGCCGTAAAGGTGGCCGTTGTCCGGCAGACCGAAGCGGGCCGTGCCCCCGGAACTGAGAATGGTGCCCTTGGCGCGGATGACCGAAGCTTCGCCGGAACGCACGTTAAGCGCCACGGCGCCGTACACCGCGCCGTTACGTTTGAGCAGGTGCAGGCCCATGGTGCGGTTCATGACCTCCACGCCGAGGGCCTCGGCGCGTTCCGCCAGAATGCGCTTGAGTTCCGGCTCTTTCATGGTCACGCAGAAGCGGCCCTTGGGGTGCACCTGCAGAACTTCATATTCGCCGTTGTACTTGGGAAAGCAGACGCCCCAGTCAATAAGCCTTTCCATGACCGCAAGGCTGCGCTCGGCCATGCGGTAGTTCACGGGCTCGTCCATGACGCCTTCACAGGCTATGGAATTGCTTTCCACGTAGAGTTCGGGCGTGGTCAGCCCGGGAATGGCCACAATGTTCAGGGCGTCCATGCCCCTGGCAATGCAGCCGGAATACTTCATGTCGCCTTTTTCAAGAACCAGAACACGTTGGGAGGGGTTTTGCTCTTTAGCCCGTATGGCCGCCATAACCCCCGCGCTGCCGCCGCCGATAATCAGGACATCGGTGTCTATCACCGGATAGTCCGTGTTCATGCTGCCTCCTGTCGCCTGGTAGTGACGGGCCACGCCAGCGGCATCCGGAGACCGGAGGAGCGGCCGTCATAGGGTGGAACGGTGGGCGAATTTGGTATCCGCCAGACAGTGACTGTACCGGTACTCAAAAGGACGTTGCCCATGGGTATAGGCAATGGTTTTGATCAGCAGGAGCGGCGTGCCCGGGGCAACGCCAAGAAGCGCCGCGTCTTCTTCCGGCGCGGGCGCGATGCCGAACAACTCTTCGTTGTGCAGCGTGGTCACCCCGTATTCCTGCTCGAGCATGATGAAAAAAGGCACATGCTCGAACGAATGCATGGGGAACGCGTCCAACCCTTGAAATTCCTGAGCGGACAAAAAGGAGCGTGCGGTCAGCAGGGGCTTGCCCTCTTCCCGGAAGGTGCGGAGCACGGAAAACAACTCGGCCTTTTTGGAAAGCCGCAAATGCTTGTTGATCTGGGGGATGGCGGGAACGCGCTCCACGGAATGGAGCAGCACGGAATTCTCGTAGGCCGGTGAATCGAAATCCTCAAGGAATAGATAGTAGCGCTTGTTCTGCCGGTTATACAGCGTGCCGGACACAAAGGTGCCGCTGCCCTGCTTGCGGTTCAGCAGGCCTTCGTGGGTAAGATTCAGCATGGCCCGCTTCACGGTGCCGACGCTTACCGCAAAGGCTTGGGCCAATTCACGCTCGGTCGGCAGCATCTGGCCGGTTTTCCATACGCCCTTGGCCACGCCTTCCTGAATGACGGTCTGCACGAGCCTGTAAACAGGAAGATGCGCCGCATTGGGGATAGCGGAACTTTGCTCGGCGTAGAATTGTGTCAGGTCGATTTTGCTCATGACGGTTCCTATTGGAAAGATATATACATATATATCTTTCTATGTGTCAATAGAGTTTGAGAAAAAAATTATTATCAGTTATTTCATAATATTATTTGCTATTGTATATGCAGAGCCGTATTTTGCCCAGCGTCTTCTTGCGCTGGTCTAGGTGGCGGGGAGGGTGTTTTTTTAAACGGATGACGGCGCGTTGTTGCCATCTTAAGATATGGCCTCACCGTTACTCGGCCATCGCAAGCCCAAAACCATGGACCTGTCATGCTTTGAGATTATAGCCATGTGGAGGGTTAGTGTTCAGGTAAACAGCCTCACTGTAGCACCTCCACCACCGCCCGATCCCCGGCCCATAGCGCGGCCAACGTCTTCCCCCGGCAGCCCGGCGCGGAAAGCATGCGTTCCGCCCCTTCCCGGTCTTTCTCCGGCATGGCGGACAGGTCCACGCTGAAGCCGGCCCCGGCCGGGGTACACACGGCCCCCCAGCGTCCCAGGTAGGCGAGGGTGCTGAACGCGCCGGTTGCGGGGTCGCGTTCCGGCAAGCCGGGGGCGGGGGAACCGGCTGCTTCATCCTCCAAGAGCAAATGTCGGACGGATTCGGGGTTTTCATATGAGACCTGAGAAAATGTTGTGTGTTCCGCTCCCGTTTTCTCTGGCGGAAAACTTCCTCCGGTTTTGATGTCGGACCTGTCGGACGTGTCGGACGGAGCTACGGGCACGTGGCTTTATTATGGGTGCGATTTTCGCAAAAGAGAAAAAAGTTCCGTTGATTCTGGCCCGCAAAAAAGGAAAACTTCCTTGCGAAACCATTGAAGAGTCCTATGACTTGGAATACGGGCAGGCGACTTTGGAAATCCACAAGGCGGATATTTCATTGGGGAAAAAGTATTTGATCATAGACGACTTGATCGCGACCGGCGGCACGATGAAGGCAGTTGCGGCAATGGTTGAAAAAAGCGGCTCAGAAGTTGTTGGAATGTTTTCAATATGTTCACTTCCCTTTTTGCGTTATGCGGAAAAGATCGGGAAATACAAGCCTATTATTTTGCAGAAATATAATAGAGAATAAAATAAACCCCCGCCTCCAAGGCAGAAGGCAGGGGCGGGTCGCGGCAGTTTGGCGCCCGGTGGCACAACTAGAGCAATTTCGCTATGAGATTGTCGCTTAACGGCAGGCAAAGCCCGCCTACGCCAATCTCGCGGGCGTTGCTGCACTGCGTTCCGCAACGCCAGAGCATTTCATCCGCATAGACAATTTAAAAGTTGAAATGCTCTAA
>JAVBNC010000090.1:0-11682 GCA_031551765.1 Desulfovibrionaceae bacterium | reverse complement strand
AAAGGTTTTGAGGGTACGGTTCAACTCAATGCCAATCATAATCTGAACTTTATATTGACTTACGGATATACCCATGCTACCTTTAAAGACTATATGTATAATGTGAAAGATAAAATAGACTATTCGGGCAATTTCCTGTCGATGGTACCTCGCAATACATTTTCGGCAGCAGCCAATTACAGTATCCCAGTAAAAGCCGATTTTTTGCAAAAAATAGTACTTAATGCACAATATACAGCATTAGGCAGCATTTATTGGAACGAAGCCAATACAGCCTCGCAGCCATTTTACGGTACAGTCAACGGCAAGGCATCATTTGTGATGAATAAAGTATCACTCGACCTGTGGGCAAAAAACATCGGAAACGAAAACTATATTTCGTACTATTTCAATTCGATGGGCAGCACATTTGCTCAAGCCGGAAAACCATTTACCTGCGGTGTAGATGTACGTGTGAAGTTTTAATGCAACTCACCCCAACCCTCTCTCTAAAGGAGAGGGAGGTAGATAATGCAAACAATCCTCGCCCTGCCATTCTATTGAAACTGCTCCAAAAATCGGCAAGGCATTTATACCAACAACTGTAGGGGCACGGGCTCTGCCCTGCCCGCACACTTAAGGGTTGGGGGCAGGGCAGCGCCCGGGCTCGACTCTGAATGGGCTTCGACTACTCAGATTTCTTTTCGTCCACGAACGGGTTGAAGTAGCCGAACTTGAGTTCGGGGCATGCTTTTTTTATGCGCTTGCGGAAATTGGCGAACCCCAGACGGGGGCCGGTTTCCACGCCTTTCAGCAGTTCCAGGTACATTTCCGGGTCGATGTTGAGGTTGCGCAGCTGGATGCAGTCCGTGTTGGTGTCGGCGGCCAGTTCGGCCAGGGCTTCGGTTTCCAGCTCCGTGTCCGTTACGCCGGGGAAAAAGAGCAGGTTGAGGGAAACGAACACGCCGTTTTCCTTGGCATTAATGATGCTCTGACGCACGTCCGCCAGGGTGTAGCCTTTGGGGCGGTAATAGCGGGAGTAGGTTTCTTCCCGCGCGCTGTTCAGGCTGACGCGCAGGGAGCTGAGGCCCGCCTTGGCCAGGGCGGTTATGGCTTCGGGCATGGAAGCGTTGGAATTGAGGTTCACGGTGCCCCGGCCGCCGCTTTCGCGGAACAGGCGTATGGCGTGCTCCAGCAGGGGGGCTTCGGTCAACGGTTCGCCCTCGCAGCCCTGGCCGAAGGAGAAAATGGGCTGCTTGACCTCGTTGCGGGCGTGGTGACGCATGACCTCGGCTATTTCCCCGGCCGTGGGGGTAAAGGTCAGGCGGTTCTGCGGGGTGGCGCAGATGCGCGAGTTTTTTTCCTGCTCGGAAATGCAGCCTATACAGCGGGCGTTGCAGCTTTTGGAGACGGGCAGGGGCGCTTCGTAGCGGCCCAGGCACAGGTTGCGGGCGGCCGGGCAGGCGTAGGTCAAGGCACATTTGGCCATCAGGTGCTGCATGAGCCGGTTGTCCGGGTAGGCGCGCATCAGGGCGTTGGCTTTCTGCTCCATGGTTTTGCGGGAAACGCCGGTGAAGATTTGGCGCGGGTCGTCGTCCACCTTTTTGGCGCAGACGTAGAAGCGGTTGTTGGCGAAGCCCACGGCTCCATAGGCGAACAGCGGCAGGGTGGGCGCGCCTTCGCCCGTAAGATAGGCGGCGTGGGCCGTCAGGGTGTGGGCCGGGGAGACAAAGGCGGCCACGGCCAAGTCTTCCTGCTCTTCCACTTGGCCGGTTTCCGGGTTCAGGCCCAGGGCGCGGCGGTCGGGGAGCAGGAACAGCTCGCTTTCTTCCGGCAGGGGCATGAGTTCGTCCGGCCGGGGCAGGGTCAGCTCGTGGCCCTGGCGGCAGATCATGAGCAGGTCCGGGTGATCGTAAATGTGGCCGTTTTTGTCGGCCACCAGCAATTTGGGCTTTATGGATGGAGCGGCCATGCGAACCTTGCTGCGGGCTTGGGCGCGGCTTTTGCCGCCGCGCCGCGTGATTTTCCGCTGTTCTGCCCCGGCCGGAGGAAAAAGGCAAGCCCGGCATGGGCTCATAAGGCCGTAACGCTCTTGTTGCAGGGTTGTTTTTATGGTAGCCCCTCACAGAGAACGGGCGGCCGGAAGGCGTTTCATTCCGGCGTCTTTTGCCGCCCTCAGCGGAGAATCCGTATGTTCAGCGACCCCAATACCGCCTTGATGGTGCTTATTATTCTAAATTTTGCAGGAACCCTGCTCATGTTTCTCTTTGTGCTGCGCAGCCAGGACAACACCCAGAAGGTGCTGCTGGAACAATACAGCCACATGCAGATACGCCTGGTGGAGCTGGAGCAGCGCATTGCGGAGCAGGGCCTTGCCGCCAAAGGGAACGGTCCGGAAAAGCCCGCCTCTCTGTTCGGGGGGGGAGACGATCTGGCCGCCATGCTGGAAAACCACGCCGCTAAAATGCAGTCCCCGGCCCCGGCGCGGCCTTCCGCCCAGCCCGCTCAGCGGCCGGGAGCGCCCGCCCATAGCGGGGCTTCGCTGCCGGACCTGCTGAACATGGACGCGCCCGTGGAAACAAAAAGGGCGGCCCCCGCGCGGCCCGCGTCGTCGCCTCTGGATATCAAGCTCGGTTGAGGGCAGCCATGCGACACGCCGTCAAATCCGTGGCCATAGTGGGCAAAGCGGCCCGGCCGGAAATCCAGGCCCTGGGCCTGACCATGCGCGGCTGGCTGCGGGAGCGGGGCGTCGGCGCGATGTTCTGTTCTTTCGGCGGGCCGGAAGACATTCTTTGCCCGGAATTGCTGGCGGCGGACGTCGTGGCGGTGCTGGGCGGGGACGGGACTTTTATCGCGGTGGCCCGCCAGCTTCCCCAGCCCCGGCCCTTGCTGGGCGTCAATTTCGGCCGGGTGGGCTTTCTGGCGGACCTGCGCCCGGAAAACTGGGAGCAGGGCTTTACCCGGCTGCTGGAAGAAGGCGCGCGCCTGGAATGGGGCCTGGGCCTTTCCTGCACCCTGCTGCGGGACGGGCAAGAGGTGGCCGCCAGCCTGGCCGTCAACGACGTGGTGGTCACCAGGGGGGCGCTGGCCCGGCTGGTGGGCCTGGATATCAGCGTGGACGGGGTGTTTCTCTCTTCCCTGCGGGCGGACGGGCTTATCGTGTCCACGCCCACCGGGTCCACGGGCTACACCGGCTCCGCCCGGGGGCCGCTGCTGTACCCGTCGCTGAACGCCTACGCGCTGACGCCCATCTGTCCCTTTATGAGCAATTTTCTCCCCCTGGTGCTGGACGGGGGCAAGACCGTGAGCGTCACGGTGCGCGAATCCGGCCCGGAACTGTTCATGACCGTGGACGGGCAGGAGCTTTTCCCCCTGTTTCAGGGTGATACCCTGGAAGTGCGGGGCAAGGAAGAAGGCGTGTGCTTTGCCCGCCTGGGCGAGGAAGCGGACTACTTTGCCAAGCTGCGGCAGGTGGGCTTGGTCTGAGCGAACGGACGCCCGCTGAAGTTTTTCTGAGCACCCGACGGAGTTGCCATGCCCCCCTTGCCGAAATTCACCAGCGCCAAAGACATCCGCCTGGGCAGCGACCCGGCGCAGGAAGCCTGGTTGCACCACTTCATGACGGAAAACAACCTGGAGTACCATTTCAGCCCCACGCTGGTGGCCTCTCCGGAGCAGTTGCGTTTTGTGGTGGCGCTGCAAGAGGACCAGCTGTACGTGCCCTGTTCGGACGAGCTGTTCCGTCAGTTCTACCAGGGGGAGCTTTCCGATGACTTGCGCCGGGAATACGCCAAGGCCTGGCGTTTCGTGGCCACGCTGGTGCACGGGGCGGGTATTTCCAGCGCGTCCAAGCGCCGCATTCTGCATTTGTGCCGCTACCGTTTCCAGTTGTACCTGGACTCACGCATGATCCTGCCGTCCCGGCTCATCAAACGGCTGATGGACATTGTGCTGACCCAGACCGGCATTCTGGACCCGTTCCGGGACAGAAAGCGCGAAGCCAACGCCCGCATGGCGGAAATTCTGACCAACCCGCAGTTTCTGGCGCTGCTGGAAACCTGCCCCCACGGCAGCAGGGCTTCCACCATCGCGGAGCGGCGCTGGGAGTTGGATTTTCTGGAACTGGCCCGGCTGCTGCGTCTTTCCACCATGCGCCAGCTTTGGGAAGGGGATGTTTCCCCGCTGACCCTGGAACAGGAGCTGGCGGACCCCCGGCCGGGCGCGGAATGCCTGCACACCGCGCTGGGGCCGGAATCTTCCCCGCGCAAGAAAATTCTGTACATGCCGGACCTGGCCGGAGGCTTTGTGGCGGACCTGGCCGTGGTCCGCTCGCTGCTGCGGCAAGGGCACCAGGTGGTGCTGGCCCTCAAGGACGCCTTTTACTTCAACACGCCCATCCTCTGGGACCTGGACACGGACCCCGTGCTGCGCGAAGGCACGGAGGGCATGTTTTTCCTGCACAACGACACGGTGAGCAAAAACACCCTGCTGCGCCACCTGCGTGAGCAACGCCTGGTAATTATCAGCGACGGCACGTCCGAGCAGCTCAATTTCTACCGTTCCAGCGTCACCTTTTCCCGCTGCTGGAAAGAATGCGACCTGGTCATGGCCAAGGGCAGGCGCAACGCCCATGTGCTGCTGGGCACCAGCCACGAGTTCACGCGGGACATCGTCTGCTTCTGGCGGGACGACGACGGCGTGTACCATATGCGGGGCAAGGCCAAGGCTCCCTGGACGCGCAAGTTCATGGAAAGCGACCTTATCGCCAGGGCGGACAAGATCATCAACTCCATGGCCCAGGCCCGGCGGGAAGGCAAGTCCGTGATGTTCTACAGCGCGGTCATCGGCTCCATACCCGGCCAGACCCAGACGGCCGTGCGCCTGGTCAGCGTTTTTGTGGAGCATTTGCGGAACCGCATGGAAAACACCTTTATCATCAACCCGGCCGAACACTTTACCGAAGGCATGGACGGCGACGACCTGATGTTCATGTGGGAGCGGGTGCAGCGCAGCGGCCTCTTGGACGTCTGGCGTTTTCAGACCGTAGAGGATATAGAAACAAGCTTCGGGCTGCTGGAACGCAAGGTGCCCGCCGCCTGGCTGGGCAAGGACGCCACCTTTTCCACCGGCTGCACCAAGGAAATGCGGATCGCCCTGGACGTGCAGCGCAACCACCCGGAACTGCAGATTATCGGCCCCGCGCCGGAGCGTTTTTCGCGCCGCCGGGAATACGGGGTGGGCAAATATTTTGACGCGCGTCTATAGAGCATTTTGTCATTAAAGTTATTTAGTAAGATAAAATGCTCTGGCCTTGCGAAACGCAGTGCAACAAGGCCCGCGAGATTGGCGTAGGCGGGCTTTGCCCGCCGTTAAGCGACAATCTTAAAGCGAAACTGCTCTGAAGGAACTTCATGAATCAGCTACAGGAATTGGAAGCTCTGCTTCTGGAATGCTTTGCCGCCCAGTCGGACGCCGTGGCCGCCTGGCACAGGAAAGAGCCGGGCCTGGAAGAGGAAACGCCCCGCCCGGCGGGGCCTTTCGCGCCGGATTTGCTGCGCGCGCTTTCGCGCTGCCAGCACTTGATGAACTACCGCCTCTGGCACGTGGAAGACACGGCCCGCCGCCGGGACGTGGACGATGCCGTGATAGCGGACTGCAAGCGCCGTATAGACGGCTACAACCAGCGCCGCAACGACTTCATGGAAAAAGTGGACGAATGCCTGGTGCGCATGCTGGCCGCGCCCGCTCTGGCCGCGGGGCAGCGGCCCCGGCACAACACGGAATCCCTGGGCATGGCCGTGGACCGCTTGTCCATTCTGGCCCTTAAATTGTACCATATGGAAGAGCAGACCCGCCGGGACGACGCGGATGAAGGGCACAAGACTTCCTGCGCCGCCAAGCTGGCCACGCTGCGGGAACAGCGCGAAGACCTGATCCGCGCCGTGCTGGACCTGGCGGCGGAATTCGCGGCCGGGACCAAGCAACCCAAAGCATACTACCAGTTCAAGATGTACAACGACCCGGCCCTCAACCCGGAACTCTACGCCGGAAGCCCGGTCACCAAGTAAAGGATACTCCCATGCCTTCCTATGAAGCCGTTATCGGCCTTGAGGTGCACGCGCAGCTTTCCACGGAATCCAAGATGTTCTGTTCCTGCGCCAACAAGTTCGGGTCCGAACCCAACGAAAACGTTTGCGAAATCTGCTCCGGCATGCCCGGCGCGCTGCCCGTCACCAACAAGAAGGCCGTGGAATACGCCGCCAGAATGGGCATGGCCATCGGCTGCACGGTGAACGAATATTCTGTGTTCTCGCGCAAAAGCTATTTTTATCCCGACCTGCCCGCCGGGTTCCAGACTTCCCAGTTGGACCCGCCCATTTGCGAGCACGGGCACCTGGATATCCGCGTGAACGGCAAGAACAAGCGCATCGGCGTCACCCGCATCCACATGGAAGACGACGCGGGCAAGAACATCCATTCCAGCGGCAGCAACGTCAGCTTTGTGGACCTGAACCGCGCGGGCACCCCGCTTATTGAAATCGTGAGCGAGCCGGACCTGCGCAGCGCTGAAGAAGCCGTGGCCTATCTGCGCGGCCTGCGTTCCATTCTGCTCTACCTGGGCATTTGCGACGGCAACATGGAAGAGGGCAGCCTGCGTTGCGACGCCAACGTCTCCATACGGCCCCAGGGGAGCGAGAAATTCGGCACCAGGGTGGAGATCAAGAACCTCAACTCCTTCCGCAACGTACAGCGGGCCATCGAGTACGAGATCGGACGGCAGAAGGACTGCTTGGCCGAAGG
Source organism: Desulfovibrionaceae bacterium (assembly GCA_031551765.1). Classification (GTDB taxonomy): domain Bacteria; phylum Desulfobacterota; class Desulfovibrionia; order Desulfovibrionales; family Desulfovibrionaceae; genus JAVBNC01. The sequence continues at coordinate 4,902 of JAVBNC010000090.1, read as the reverse complement.
CGAAGCCCTGTTTCAGGAAACCCGCCTCTACGACAGCGTGAAAAACGTGACCCTGGGCATGCGCAGCAAGGAAGAGGCGCACGACTACCGCTACTTCCCCAACCCGGACTTGCCGCCGGTCATCGTGAATAAAGAAGATTTGGCGCGCTGGCGGGGCGAGCTGCCGGAACTGCCCGCGGCCCGGCACGCCCGCTTCATGGCCGAGCACGGCCTTTCCGTTCAGGACGCGGACCTGCTGACGGCGGAAAAGGACCTGGCCGACTTTTTTGAGGCCGCTTTGGCCCAATACAAAAACGCCAAGCGTATCGCCAACCTGATGCAGGGCGAGCTGCTGCGGGAGCTGAACGCTTCCGGCAAGAGCCTGGCGGACGCGGGCATCAGCCCGGAAGGCATGGCGGAGCTGGCGCGCATCATCGATGAGGGCCTTATCAGCGTCAAAATCGCCCAAGATCTGTTCGGGGAACTGTTTGAAAAGGGCGGCTCGCCGGAGCAAATGGTGCGCGAGCGCGGCCTGGCCCAGGTTTCCGACAGCGGCGAGCTGGAAAAGGCCGTGGCCGAAGCCGTGGCGGAAAACCCCACGGAAGCGGCGGAATACAAGGCCGGGAAAACCAAGCTGCTCTCATTCTTTGTGGGCCAGATCATGCGCAAAACCAAGGGCAAGGCCAACCCCGCCCTGGTCAACCAACTGCTGAAAAAGCATCTGGGGTAGAACGTGCAATGAACAGCGCCGCGTTTTTGCGGCGCCATGCGTAACGGCGGGCACAACTCGCCGTTACGCGTTTCAACAGGCCCGGATTTTTCTCCAAAAAGGGAAAGGGCGCCTAAGCACCCCTTCTGTATGTACTCCGCTCCGGCCGCGCGACCGGACGGTTTGCCAGCTATGTCTTGGTCGGAACTTTCACGGGTTTGCGCGCAACCAGTTGCAACGACAGGCTTGCCGTAAGAACGGCCGCGACCGTGACGAAGAACGTGCTGAATTGTAACATGGCCTTTCCTCCGGTTGTCCTGTAATCCTTTTGTACCCAGAAAATAGGTTCGCGAGATGGCTTGGCAAGAGGTCAGGCGAAAAAAAGCCGCTTCCTCGCCGGAAGCGGCTTGATACCAGGGAGATAGCGTTGTCTATCGGGCCGTTTTCGCTTCAAATAGTAGCTTAACGGCGGGCTGTCGCGAGGCAGGATGCGAAGCGCACGGAGCGCAGCGCCCCCGAAGGGGGCGGCACAGGATGTGCCGCATCAAACCCGCCTACGCCTATTTGGCGGCAAGGATTTGAGGACAAACCCTTGCGAGCATTTCAAGTGTAAAATGCTCTATTTTGCCAGGCGGTACAAAGTCTCCGTCAGCAGATCCAGCCCGGCCATGACGTCCTCGGGGGCGGCGTACTCGTCATGGTGGTGGGAAAGCCCGTCCCGGTTGCGGATGAAAATCATGCCCGTGTCCGTGATTTCCGCCATGTTCATGGTGTCGTGCCCGGCCCCGCTGACAATGCGCATGGCCGGAATGTTCAGGTCCCGGCTCACGTTTTCCATCAGCTCGATAATGGACGGGGTCATGGTCACGGGGTTGTCCGCGCCCAGCAGGTTGAAGGTGACGGGCGTTCCGTGGGCGGCGGCTATGCCCTGCGCCGCCGTTTTGACGGCCTCGTAGGCTTCGTCCATGACGGCGCGGTTGGTGCCGCGCAGGTCCAGCCACAGTTCCACCTTGCCGGGCACCACGTTCATGGCGCCGGGGTGCACCGCCAGGTTGCCGACGGTGCCCACTATTTCCTTGCGCGCGAAGCGGTTGGCCACGGTGCGCACGGCCAGCACCAGTTCGGAAGCCGCCACCAGCGCGTCCAGGCGGTTGTTCATGGCCGTGCCGCCGGAATGGCTGGCCTTGCCTTCCACCACGATATGGGCGCGGATGGGCGCGGCAATGGCCGTCACAATGCCCACGGGCAGGTCTTTCTGCTCCAAGGTGGGGCTTTGTTCGATGTGCATTTCCAGGAAACAGGCCAGCTCGCCCTTTTTGCGCACGGCCTCCGGCAACTTGGCGAAATCATAGCCCTGGGCGGCCATGGCTTCCGGCAAGGTGACGCCGCCCTTGTCCTTGGCTTTGGCGGCCAGGTCCAGCTTGGCGGAACCCACCATGACCTTGCTGCCGAAGGTGGACAGGGAAAAACGGCTGGATTCCTCCATCTGGAAAATAATCAGCTCCAGGGGATGGCGCAGGGGACCGCGTTCTTTCAGGCGCATGACGGCGGCCAGGGAAGCGACGCTGCCCACCATGCCGTCGTAATGCCCGCCGTTGGGGACGGTGTCGATGTGCGAGCCCGTGCCCACGGCCAGGGCTTTGGGGTCGGAGCCTTCCAGCCGTCCGATGATGTTGCCGAAGGGGTCTTCGCGCACGCTGAGGCCTGCTTGGTTCATCAGGCCCTTGAAATAGGTTCTGGCTTCATGGTCCGGTTCCGTGAACGCCAGGCGGTTGGAGCCGCCCTGTTCCGTCCTGCCGATGGTGGAAAGGTGCTCCAGCACACCCATGACCCATTCTCTGTCCATATTTATGCTCCTTAAAGTGGTTCGCCCCCCGCCGGGAAGGCGTCTTCCACGGCGGGGGGCGGAAATGCCTGATTCCGAAGTTTACATCAGAAAAAACAGAAGGTCACCAGAATGAATGTGGGCACCAGGATGCCGCCGGACCAGGCCATGTAGCCGAAAAAGCTGGGCATGCGCACGCCCTGGTTTTCCGCTATGGAGCGCACCATGAAGTTGGGCGCGTTGCCTATGTATGTGTTGGCGCCCATGAACACCGCCCCCGCGGAAATGGCCGTAAGGGTCGGGGCCATGGCGCCGGTGAGTTGCTGCCAATCGCCGCCCGCTGTGTTGAAAAACACCAGGTAGGTGGGGGCGTTGTCCAGAAAGCTGGAAAGCGCGCCGGTAAGCCAGAAGTACATGGAGTTCACCGGCTGCCCGTTCTGGCTGACCATGTTGATGACCGCCGCCAGCGCGCCCTTGTCCCCGGCGCGCAAAATGGCGATGGCCGGGATCATGCTGATGAAGATGCCGAAAAAGAGCTTGGCCACTTCCAGGATGGGCTCCCAGTTGAAGTCGTTCAGGACCCGGGTTTCCTTGGCCGTGACGCGCAGGGAAATGAAAGCGATGACCAGCAGCAGGATGTCGCGCGTGATGTTCGGCAAAAGCACTTCCACGCCGTAGACGCTGAAGCCCGCCTCGGATTTCCACATGCCGCTCAAAAGCACCGCGCCCACGACGCCCGCCAGCAGAATGAAGTTGACGGTGCCTTCCAGGGCCAGCTTTTCGCCGCTTTCATCCTTGGGGCGGGGCTTGCCTTCTTTGGCGTACAGCACCGTGTCCAGGGCGAAATACACGGCCAGCAGAATCACGGCCACAAAGACCATGGGCACAAACAGGTGGGTCAGGGTCCAGAAAAAGGGCACGCCCTTCAAAAAGCCCAGGAACAGGGGCGGGTCGCCCAGGGGGGTAAGGGAACCGCCAACGTTAGCCACCAGGAAGATAAAGAAGATGACCGAATGCATCTGGTAGCGGCGGTGCGCGTTGGCGCGCAGCAGCGGGCGGATAAGCAGCATGGCCGCGCCCGTGGTGCCCATCCAGCTGGCCAGCACCGTGCCCACCAGCAAAAGGACGCTGTTGACCATGGGCGTGCCTACCAGGGAGCCTTTCAGGCATATGCCACCGGCCACGGTGAACAGGGCGAAAAGCAGAATAATGAACGGCAGGTATTCCGAGAGCATGGCGTGCAGAAATTCATACAGCGCCGTGGAAAACCCGAAGGCCACGGCAAAGGGCAGCAGAAAGGCCAGGCCCCAGCCCGCGGCCACCTTGCCGAAGTGGTGGTGCCAGAAAGAGGGCACGGCCAGCGGGCAAATGGCGATGGAAAGCAGCATGCACACAAAGGGAACAACCCAGATGACCCCCAGTTTCGAACCGTCCAGGTGCGCCGCGTGGGCAGTCTCGGGCAGGAACGTGAACACAAGGAGCAGAAGACAGAAACTGCCCAAGGTGCGGATGGGGGTCATGTGCATTGGCCTCCTGGCGAAAATGGGTAGGGAAAAACGGGATTGCGCCTGTAAAGCATTCCTTGTATAGCATTTTTTCCCGTTTAACAAGGCGAAGCAGACGGCCGCCCTTCGCGCGGCGGCTTGCCGCAAAGAGAAAACGATCCCGGAAACGGGCGTTTCCGTCCCGTTTTTATGGTGTTTCCCGCAAACGAATTTTTCACTGGGCGCACAGCATGAGCAAAAACACGGCACCCCGGCAGCGGACCCCCGAGCGGGAGGCGAAAATACGGCGCGTCCTGTCCCTGCGCCAGAACGATCTGACCCTGGTGCTGGCCAATATCCACGACCCGCACAACGTCTCCGCCATTTACCGCAGCTGCGACGCGTTCGGTGTGGCCCGCGTCCATCTTTACTACACCCGCACCGCCTTTCCCGTGCTGGGCGAGAAGAGTTCGGCCTCGGCACGCAAGTGGGTGGAATCCGTGCGCCACAAAAGCGCGGAAGAGCTGGTGCAGGCCCTGCGCGGCCAGGGCATGCGCATCTACGCCACCAGCTGTTCCGAAAGGGCCAGGCCCCTCACGGACTACGACCTCACGCTGCCGACGGCTATTGTCATGGGCAACGAGCACAGCGGCGTGGATCAGGAATTGGCGGACCTGGCCGACGGCGAAATCTACATCCCCATGTACGGCATGATCCAGAGCTTCAACGTCTCCGTGGCCGCCGCCCTGTTGCTTGCGGAAGCCTCCCGCCAGCGCGCCCTTGCCGGACGCTATGATACCCCGAGCTACCCCTCTGAAGAACTGGAAGCCCGCGCGGCCGCGTGGCTGAAGAAATAGAGCCGGGGGAAGGAGAAAACTTTTTTGCAAAAAAGTTTTCTCCTTCCC
>JAVBNC010000103.1:0-9680 GCA_031551765.1 Desulfovibrionaceae bacterium | reverse complement strand
CGGGGGAAAGGGGGAACCTTTCTTCCAAGAAAGGTTCCCCCTTTCCCCCGGCCTACAGGAGAGCACACCCTCATGATCATTTTAGACGGCAAAGCGACGGCGGCGGCCATGCGCGCGGAACTGAAGGAGCAGGTGGAAGCCTTGAAAGGCAAGGCGGGCCGCGCTCCGGGCCTGGCGGTCATTCTGGTGGGGGAGGACCCCGCCTCGCAGGTGTATGTGCGCAATAAAGAAAAGGCCTGCATTGGCGCGGGATTTTTGTCGGAAACGCACCGCATGCCCGCGTCCGTAGGGCAGAGCGAACTGGAAGGGCTGATCGACAAACTGAACGGCCGGGAAGAGATAGACGGCATTCTGCTGCAGCTGCCGCTGCCCAAGGGGCTGGACAGCCAGCGCTGTTTGGAACGCATTGCGCCGGATAAAGATGTTGACGGCTTCCACCCCGTGAACATGGGGCGGCTGACTCTGGGGCTGCCGGGGCTGCGGCCCTGCACGCCCGCCGGGGTGATGGAGCTTTTGCGGCGTTATAATTTGTCGCCCAACGGCAAAAAGGCCGTGGTGGTGGGGCGCAGCAACATTGTGGGCAAACCGCTGGCCCTGATGCTGGGCGCGCCGGGCAAGGACGCCAACGCCACGGTCACGGTGTGCCATTCCGGCACCCCGGACCTGGAAGCCGTGTGCCGGGAGGCGGATTTCCTGTTCCTGGCCATGGGCAGGCCGCGCTGCATAGGCGGCGGCATGGTCAAGAAAGGCGCGGTGGTGGTGGACGTGGGCATCAACCGCACGGACACGGGCCTTGCCGGCGACTGCGACTACGAAACGGTGAGCGAGAAGGCCGGGGCCATCACGCCCGTGCCCGGCGGCGTGGGCCCCATGACCATTGCGCAGCTTCTGGCCAACACCATGCAGGCGTATAAGGCGCACAAAGGGTTGTAACCCGCGCGCGCCGCGTCTCCGGACGCGGAGTCTTCTGCAAATCCTGCGCAGTCACCCTGTCGCGGGGTCAAGGGGGCTCAGCCCCCTTGCGGGCGCAGGGATCTCGCAACCGCAGGAAGCGGTTGCGCACGGAGCGTAGCGACGCCCGAAGGGGGCGGCACAGGACGTGCCGCATCGAGCCCCGCTTTCGTTCCTGGATGGCTTCGACAAAACTGCTTTCAGCGGCCTTTGCGCCCGGAGACGTTTCAGATCTCCGGGCGTTTTTCATGCCCGATCTTCAGGCCGGAACTGGCCGAAATTCAGGCGGAAGCGGCCCTCGGCATCTCCAAAGTCGCTGCCCTGGGCGGGGACCATGCCGTGACGGAGCAGGGCGTCCAGAAGCTCGCCGCCCGTGCCGTCCCGGCGGGGGTGGAGGTAGAGGTAAAAACCGCCCTGGGGCGGGGACCAGGTCGCGAGTCGGGCTATTTCGCCTGAGAGCGCGGCCTGGAGGGCCCTGGCGCGGCGGGCGAGTTCCGTGCGCAGAAAAGCCAGATGCGCGGCATGGGCCGTGCGCAGATAGTGGCCCGCAAGCAATTGGGGCAGCACGCTGAGGCCCGCGTCCATCTGGCGGCGCACTTCGGCCAGCTTGCGCAGCGCGCCTTTTGGGGCCAGCAGCCATCCGGCGCGGATGTTCTTGCCCACGTAGCTGGACAGGGAGCCGAGGTACAGGACGTGGCCTTCGGCATCCAGGCGCTTGATGGGCGTGGTGTCCGTGCGCGGCGAAAAGGCGAGCAGGCTGTACGCGTCGTCCTCCACAATGGGGATGTGCCGCGCGGCGCAGTAGTGCAGAATGTCCCGCTTGCGGGCCGGGCCCATGGCGTGGCCGGTGGGATTCTGGAATATGGGGTTGAGAAAAATCATCTTCAGGCCGCGCCGGGAAGCCACGGCGTCCAGGCCGTCCGGGGAGATGCCCTCCTCGTCCGTGGGGATGGGGAAGAGTCGTAGCCCGGCGGCCTGGAACACGGGCAGGGAGTAGAAGTACGAAGGCGCTTCAATGCCCACGGCGTCTCCGGGCCGCAGCAGACATTGGGTGATGAGAAACAGCGCCTGCTGCGCGCCGGAAGTGACGAGAATCTCCTCCGGCTCCGCGTGCAGGCCGAGGGTGCGGCGCAGTTCGTCCCGCACGGTTTTCTTGAATTCGGGCAGACCGGTGAGCGAGGCTTCCTCGTCCAGCTCCTGGCGCAAAAGCTCCTGCCAGGAACCGGCGGGCATGGTGACGGACGGGAGCAGGTCCGCCGGCAGGTCGCTGCCGGTGAGGTCCCGGTACGGCGACCGGTCGCGCCGGGCTTCTTCCCGGAAGCGCTCAAGACGCGCGGCGTATTCGCCGCCATGCGGCGAACGCAGGGCCACGGGCGGCTGCCAGTTCACGATGGGGTACTGCTGCAGGCCCCATTTTTCGTGGTTCACGTAAGTGCCGCTGCCCTGGCGGCGCAAGAGCACGCCCCGGTCGGTCAAGTCATTCAGGGCGTGGATGATGGTGGAGCGATTCACGCGCAGCATGCCGCAGAGCCGCCGCTCGGAAGGCAGGCGTTCGCCCCGGGCCAGCAGGCCGTCTTCAATGGCCCGCTCAATAAGCGCGACCACTTGCTTGTACAGCGGCAGCGCCTTTTTGCCCTGCCGGGGGGGAAGCGTCCACATGGGAGTCCGTCCTTGTCGGAAAAAAGCATAGCAAAGTGGATGGGAAAAAAACAGTCCAATTGGATCTTTTTTATGCCGCCCTGGGGGACTATTTTCGTAAAAAAACGAAGGAGCGGCGTCATGACGGAAAAAATCATCGGGTCTCAAATTGTGAAGCGGGGCATGGCCCAAATGCAGAAGGGCGGCGTGATCATGGACGTGGTCAATGCCGAGCAGGCGAAAATTGCGGAAGCGGCAGGGGCCGTGGCCGTCATGGCTCTGGAGCGCGTGCCTTCGGACATCCGCGCGGCGGGCGGCGTGGCCCGCATGGCGGACCCCGGCATTGTGGAAGAAGTCATGAAGGCCGTGAGCATTCCGGTCATGGCCAAAGCGCGCATAGGGCACATCAGCGAGGCCCGCATTCTGGAAGCCATGGGCGTGGACTACATTGACGAAAGCGAAGTGCTGACCCCGGCGGACGAGCAGTACCACATCCTGAAAAGCGGCTACACCGTGCCCTTTGTCTGCGGCTGCCGGGACCTGGGTGAGGCGCTGCGCCGGGTGGGCGAGGGCGCTTCCATGCTGCGCACCAAAGGCGAGCCGGGCACGGGCAATATCGTGGAAGCCGTGCGCCACATGCGCCGGGTGACGGCGGAAGTGCGCGCCGCCTGCTCCAAGAACGACGACGAGCTGATGGCCTACGCCAAGGAACTGGGCGCGCCCTACGAGCTGCTGGCGGAAGTGAAGCGCCTGGGCAAGCTCCCCGTGGTCAATTTCGCGGCGGGCGGGGTGGCCACCCCGGCGGACGCCGCGCTGATGATGACGCTCGGCGCGGACGGCGTGTTCGTGGGCTCGGGCATCTTCAAGTCCGACAACCCGGAAAAGTTCGCGAAAGCCATTGTCAGCGCCACCACGCACTACGAGGACTATGCGCTGCTGGCCTCGCTTTCCAAGGGTCTGGGCGCGCCCATGAAGGGCCTGGAAATCGCGGGCCTGCCTCGCGAACAGCGCATGCAAGAGAGAGGCTGGTAAGATGGTGCGCATCGGCGTTTTGGCCCTGCAAGGCGCGGTTTCCGAGCACCTGGACATGGCCGCCCGCGTGGGCGCGGCGGGCCTGCCCGTGAAAAGCCCGCCGGATTTGGCCGGGGTGGACGCCCTGGTCATTCCCGGCGGGGAATCCACGGCCATCAGCAGGCTTATCCGGCTCTACGGCCTTGCGGACCCCATCCGGGATTTCGCCCGGACGCGGCCCGTGCTGGGCACTTGCGCGGGGCTTATCCTTTGCGCTACAGAGGTCGCGGGTCCGGCCGCCGAGCCGCGGCCCCTGGGCCTGATGGATATCCGCGTGGAACGCAACGGCTTCGGCAGGCAAGTGGACAGTTTCGAGACCGACCTGCCCGTCGCGGGCCTGGGAACGGTGCGCGCCGTGTTCATCCGCGCGCCGTTCATCGAATCCGCCGGGCCGGGCGTGCGCGTCCTGGCCAGCGTGGACGGCCGCGCGGTCATGGCCGAGCAGGGCAAAATTCTGGTCACCGCCTTCCACCCGGAACTGACCGGCGACGGCAGCGTGTACGCCTATTTCGCCGCAAAAGTTGGAAAGGCATAGTTGTCGAAGCCAATCGAGAGCATGCCTCCGGCGGCCAGAGAGGGCGCTGCCCTCTCTGGACTCTCTCGCCAAGGGGCGCGCCCCTTGGAACCCATTCAGGGTGATTGGCGACGGTACAAATTATTCGAAGCGCTTCCCCTGTGTCCGCGCTCGCTCACATACCCACCGCGCGCGAAATAGCCCCCCTGTCGCGGGGTCAAGGGGGCTCAGCCCCCTTGCGGGTGCAGGGCGGAGCCCTGCGCTCACTCTTAGATGGCTTCGACAACCAATTAAAAATAGCCCCATGCTTGGAGCATGCTATGGAATCCCGTTCGTACCGTTTTCTTCCCCTGGCCACGTTGTGGTTTGGCGCGGCCATTACCGTGGCGGAAATGCAGACCGGCGGCCTGATGGCCCCGGCTGGCCTGTCCACGGGGCTGGTGGCCCTGGTTTCCGGGCATTTGCTGGGCGGGTTGCTTTTGGGGCTGATGGGCTACCTGGGGTACCGCGAGGGAAAGCCCTCGCTGGTGTGCACGCGCATTTCCTTTGGGCACAAGGGCTCCTGGCTGCTTTCCCTGGCCAACACCATCCAGCTTTTGGGCTGGACGGCCGTGATGCTGCGCTTCAGCGGCCAGGCCGTGAGCGGCATTGCGCAGAGCGCCTGGGGTTGGACCGGTGTCCAGACCCCGGCCGTGCTGGTTATCGGCTGCCTGGTCGCCCTGTGGGCGCTGTGGGAAACCCAGGGGCAGCACTGGGGCAACATGGCGGCTGTGGGGCTGTTGCTCTGCCTGGCCGTGCTCATGACCTGGGTATTGGGGCAGAAAAGCGGGGGGAGCCTCCCTTCCGCGCCGCCCGGTGTCGCGCCCATGGGGTTCGGCGCGGCTTTTGAGCTTTCCCTGGTCATGCCGCTCAGCTGGGTGCCGCTGGTGGCGGACTACGCCTGCCGGGCCAAGAACGCGCGCACGGCCTTTCTGGCCCCGCCCTTGGGCTATTTGTGCGGGAGCCTGTGGATGTACTCCCTGGGCTTTGCCGGTTCGCTGATCACCGGGCGGTCGGACCCCATCCCCATGCTGCTGGCCGCCGGGTTCGGCGTGGCCGCGCTGTCCGTCACGGCCCTGTCCACCATCTGCTCCACCTTTCTGGACGTGTATTCGGCCATCATGACCGCGCGCAACGTGCACCCGGCCCTGCCCGTGAAGCGCAGCGTGCCCGTGGTGGTGGTTTTGGGCGTGGCCCTGGCCCTGGTGCTGGACAGCAATTTGTACATGCGCTTTCTGGAGATGATCGGCGCCATTTTTGCGCCGCTTTCCGCTATTTTATTCAGCGACTACTACCTGTTGCGCAACGACAGCCGGGAAAAGCAGGCGGACGCCGCGGGCCTGGCCTCGCTGCTTTGCGGCATTGTCTCCCATACCGCGTTCAATATTTGGGGCTCGCCCATCGGCCCCACGCTGAGCTGTCTGCTGTTCACCCTGGCGCTGCACGTGGCCCTGCGCAAGCTGCGGCCGGGGCGGGTGCTGGCGGCGGGTGTAAAGCAGGGGTAAGCCGGGTCTCACGGTCTTGTGCCGTCCCTCTTTCTGTTCTACACAGGGTATAGGTGGAAAAGTCTTTTTCCTCTGGAGCCTCCCCGCTCCGCAACCTTGTTCCAGAAGGGGGTATCCCATGGAATCCGCCATCAAACGCCGGGATTTCATTACCGCCGCCGCTGCCGCCGGTACCGCCGCCGGTCTTTTGCTGGCTTCTCCAGCCCAGGCCAAAACACCCGCGCCGCCCAAGCCCGCCGCGCCCTACAACGCGCCTTCCGCCGAACGGGATCTGCCCGATTCGCTCCTGGCGGACCTGGAGGAAGCGGCGGAAAAGACGCTTCCCGCCACGGCTTTCGCTTTTATTGCCGGGGGGTCGGAAAAGGCCTGGACTCTTAAGGAAAACCCGCTGGCCTTTGACCGCATCCGCATTCTGCCCCGCTATCTCTCCGGCAAAAGCGCGCCGGATTTGCGCACCACCCTCTTGGGCAGCGCGCTGGCCCTTCCGGTCATCACCACACCCATGGGAGCCCACGGTTTCGTCCACAAAAGCGCGGAACTGGGCACCGCGCGCGGCACGGCCGCCGCCGGAACCCTGATGGCCGTCAGCACGGCCGCCAATTACAGCATTGAGGAGGTAGCGGCGGCCACGTCCGGTCCCAAGTGGTTCCAGCTCTATCTTGCGGAAGGTGACCCGGCCGCGTCCAAGGCCCTGTTGCAGCGGGCCAAAAAGGCGGGCTATTCCGCCGTGGTCTTTACCATCGACGCCTTTGCCCGGGGCGGTTCGGACAAGGCGGACAAGGCCGGGGCCGCGCCCAGCCTGCCCAGGCCCAACATGGGCGGCGCGGGTCTCAAGAAGACGTTGGGCTGGGAGGATCTGGCCTTTATCCGCGACAACACCGACCTGCCCATTGTGCTCAAGGGCGTGCTCAGCCCGGACATGGTGGACCGCGCGCTCAAAAGCGGGGTGGCGGCCATTCAGGTTTCCAACCACGGCGGCCGCCAGCTGGACGGCGTACCCGCGTCCATTACCGTGCTGCCCGCCATTGCCAAGGCCGTGGCCGGGCGCGTGCCCATTATCCTGGACAGCGGCATACGCCGGGGCACGGACGTGTTCAAAGCCCTGGCCCTGGGCGCGGACGCTGTGGCATTGGGACGGCCCGTGCTCTACGGCCTGGGCCTGGGCGGGGCCAAGGGCGTGGCCTCCGTCTACGGCCGCCTGCGCCGCGAACTGGCCCGCGACATGACCATAGCGGGCGTGGCCTCGGTCAAGGAAATCACTGCGGAGTTCGTGGAAATGTAAGAGATGAATCGGGGGAAGGAGGAAACTTTTTTGGAAAAAAGTTTCCTCCTTCCCCCGTACCCCCATCCTCCTTCAAAAAACTTCATTAGGGGGTGGGAAACGGAGTTTATTAAGGGATGCCTTCAAATTTTGGGCGGCCGTTGATGCGGCTTTTCATTTTGCGCGTGGCAGTGTACATATCCCCGGTTCTATTCGCCCTGAACCCCTGATACGTCATGCGCCTGTCCATACAAAACCTCAGTAAATCTTTCGGCGGCCGGGATATCCTGTCCGACTTCTCCCTGGAACTGCAATCCGGGGTGCGGCTGTGCGTGTGCGGCCCCAACGGCAGCGGCAAATCCACGCTGCTGCGCCTGCTGGCCGGGGCGGAAGCGCCGGATTCCGGCCGCGTGCCCCTGCCCAAGGGCTGCCGCCTGGGCTACGTGGAGCAGGAAATGAGCGAATCGCTCGATACCACCCTGCTCAACTACGTCCTGGACGTGCTGCCCGACTGGACGGACTTCTGGACCGCCTGGGACGAGGCCGCCGCTTCCAACGACGAGGCCGCCGTGCGCCGCCTGTCCCTGCGTCAGGCCGAACTGGAGCAGATCTACGGCTACAACCCGGAACACCGGGCCAAGGCCGTGCTTTCCGGCCTGGGTTTTGCTGAGCACAAGTGGGGCCAGCCCCTGCGCACCCTGTCCGGCGGCTGGCGGGAACGGGCGAAATTGGCCCGGGTGCTCACGGCCGGGGCGGACATTCTGTTGCTGGACGAGCCCACCAACCACCTGGACCTGGAAGCCGTGGAATGGCTGGAGTCCTTTCTCCTGGACTACCAGGGCGTGCTGGTCTTTGTGGCCCACGACCGGGTGTTCATGGACAAGGTCAGCACCCACATTCTCTACCTGGGCGCGGGCAAGCCCCTGTTCCGCAAGGGCAATTTCACCCAGCTCATCGCTCTGCAAGAGGAAACGGAAGAGCAGCGCGCCCGCGAGGCCACGCGCCTGCAGGACGAAATCGAGCGCAAAATGGCCTTTGTGCGCCGTTTCCGGGCCAAGGCCACCAAGGCCCGCCAGGCCGGGTCCCGCCAGAAAATGGCCAAGAAGCTGGAAAAGGAGCTGGAAGGCCTGGCCCCCGCGGCCAAGCGTAAGGAGCTGGATTTTTCCTGGCCCGCGACGCCGCAGTCGGAACGCACCGTGCTTTCCGTGGCGGATCTGGCCTTCGCCTTTCCCGACGGCCGCCGCATGTGGGACACGCTGTCCTTCACCCTCTACCGGGGCCAGAAAATCGCCCTGGTGGGGCACAACGGCTGCGGCAAGTCCACTCTGCTCAAGCTGGTGGTGGGCCAGCTGGAGCGCGGCGGCGGCACCGTGCTTATGGGCCAGCAGGTGCGCCTGGGTTATTTCAGCCAGCACCAGTTGGAAGTTCTGAACCCGGCGGGCACGGTGCTGAGCGAAATCCGCCGCCTTTCCGACCCGCGCAGCACGGAAGAAGAGCTGATGAGCGTGCTTGGCCTCTTCCTGCTGGGGCAGAAATTTTTCGAGCGGGTGGTGGGCACGCTTTCCGGCGGGGAAAAGAGCCGTCTCATCCTGGCCTCGCTCTTCCTCGCGCGCTGCAACTTCCTGGTCCTGGACGAACCCACCAACCACCTGGACCTGGAGAGCCGCGAAGCCCTGGTGGAAGCGCTGGAAGACTTTCCCGGCACCATCCTGATGGTGGCCCACGACCGTTACCTGCTTACCGAGGCCGCCGACAGCATCTGGCAGCTCACCCCGCAAGGCTTCACCCACTACGACCGGGGGTTCGAGGAGTACGCGGAAGCCCGGCGCGCCCTGCAAGTTTCCCTCACCCCGGAAGAGCGGCGGGACCCGGCCACGGACAGCCCCAAGACGTCCAGCCTGTCCCGCGAAGACCAAAAGCGTCTCAAGCGCGAGCAGGCCGAGCAGCGCAACGCCCTGTACAAGGAAATGAAACCCCTGCAAGACCGCTACGCCGCCCTGGAGCGGGAGCTGGAAAAGGTTCTGGCCGACCAGACCGAAACCGAGTCCGTATTGGCCGACCCCGCCGTGTACGCGGACGGCGCCCGCGCCACCGAACTGCTCAAGCACTTCCACGCCGTACAGGCCAGGGCCGAGCGGATCATGGAAGATCTGGCCGAATTGGAGAGCAAGCTGGCCGTGTTCGAGGAACGGAAGGCCGCGCTGGAGAGTTCGTAAAGGCAATTTTGTCGAAGCCAATGAAGAGTCGAAGCAGGGCTCTGCCCTGCACCCGCCAAGGGCTGGCGCCCCTGGACCCCTTTCAGGGTGACTATGGGAAATGGTGCGCGTCTGCCGTTCTGTTGATTCGGGCCGTCCTGGCCCTCACCCCTCCGGGGCGCCGGGGAGGACCCCGGCGGGCAATTCCGCTATCCTGCGGAATTGTCGCGCCACGGCGCTCACATACTGTCGGGTGCTGTATTGATGAGTAAAAAGAGGCGGTGCCCGTAATTGTACGGGGCTGCTATCATCAACGAGAAACGCCCCATTAACCCTGACAAAGTTTTTAGGGAAAGGGGCTGGGATCCAAGGGAAGGGGAAAACCCCTTTTTTGAAAATGGGGTGTTCCCCTTCCCTTGGATCCCATCCCCGTTCCCTAAAAACTTTGTCAGGGTTAATGGGGCGTGTCTCGTTGATGATAGCAGCCCCGTACAATTACGGGCACC
>JAVBNC010000123.1:0-39836 GCA_031551765.1 Desulfovibrionaceae bacterium | reverse complement strand
TGAATGGCCGCAAGTTTTTGGTGATGGTAAAATGACCACAGCACTTCTCGATCGCATAACGCATCACTGCGAAATTATAGAGACGGGCAACGAAAGCTGGCGGCTGCGTCATCGCGCTCAAACACAAGAAAACTAACGGCTACCCGGTGGTAAAGCCCCCTTCGAGGGGGCACATTCAAACCACCGCCTCGGGCGGTGGTAGATGATTCGCATTTTTTGTGTATAAATTGCTTTTCGTAATTGGCAAGCAGAGCGTCAATCAATTCGTCGGGTATGCCTTTGGGGTCGACCATCGTCCGTCCTCCGATAAGCGGGGTAACATGATTGGCCGATTACACAAAATTCCGTACACCCTCCTTACACCGGACGAAATTGGTCAGTTGATGCTTACAATTTATGAAACTCGTCACCGTTGGACACCATCTGTCGCCTATGCCCGGCCATGGCCATGCTGGAACTGGTGGGCATACCCGGACAGCGCGTGGCCGAATAACCGCGTAGCCAAGAACACGTAAACGCCCCGCAACGTTCCTTTCTGGACGATGCGGGGCGTCTTCCAGTTCTTTTTGGGAGGGATACAAGGTGTAATGCCTTTGGCGAGCAAGGCGTCACGGAACCAGTCGGCGTCATAGCCACGGTCCGCCAGAAGCTCCTCGGCATCAGGCAAGGCATCCATAAAGCCACGAACAGAAGAAGAGTTGTTTGCTGCCGCTGCTACAGCCCTGAACGCCGTCACGGCTGACAACGCCCAGGGCTGGTTTGAGTCGTGTGGGCATACTGTGTTTCAAAGTTAAAATTCTCTAGTCTCCACCCGCTCTATCAGCCCACACGGCCAGGTCGTTCTCCAGCTCCAGGCCGGGCTGCACGGTGTAGCGCGGGGAAAGCTCCAGGCGGCAGCGCAACGTGCTGTCCCGGAAATAGACCTGCACGGGCACGGAACCCTTGTGCTTTTCCAATACCAGACGCAGTTCCGCCAGACGCTCCGGCGTGGTTTCCGCCGGGGTAAGGTCCAGGCGCACCGGCTCTTCGCTGGAACGGCAAACTTCCGCCAGCGGCGAGGCTTTCTGGGCGATAAGCTTGATTTCGCGCAGGGCGTCCTCGTCGTCCTCGTCGCTGCCGTTGGACTGGGAGCCGCCCGCCTGGTCGCTGATGCGGCATTCCAGGTACAGGGGTTGGTCGGTGTTGATCAGTCCGCGGTGCGCGGCATAGGCTTCCGGAAAAAAGATACACTCGCCGGAAGCGGTCAGGTCTTCCACCTGGCAAAAGGCCATGCGCAGGCCTTTTTTGGTGAGCAGTTCCTTGACGTGGGTGACCAGCACGGCGCACTTGAGGGAGATGTCGGCGGAAAAATCGCGGCACTCTTCCAGCGGGGTCAGGCCCAGGCGGGCCATTTCCTTGCGGAAGGGCTGCAGCGGATGGCTGGTGAGGAAAAAGCCCAGGGCTTCCTTTTCAAAGCGCAGCTTGTCCTCGTCGTTCCATTCGCCCACGGCCTCTTCCGGGCATTCAAAGCCCACGCCGGGCCGCAGGGGCTGCGGCTCTTCCTTGACCAGGGTGAACAGGGAAACCTGGTTGGACTCCTTTTCCTTCTGCTTTTTCTGGGCGCGCTGCACCACCAGGTCCAGGGCGGCCATCATGGAAGCGCGCGTGCAGCCCAGGCAGTCGCAGGCCCCGCCTTTGATCAGGCTTTCCAGCACGCGCTTGGTGACTTTACGCAACTGCACCCGCTGGCAGAGATCCAGGAGCGAAGCGTAGGGGCCGCCTGCCTCGCGGGCCTCGATAATTTCACGGATAGCTTCGTCGCCCACGTTCTTGACCCCGCCCAGGCCGAAAATGATGCGGCCGTCCTTAACCGCGAACTCGCGGCGGCTTTCCTGTACGGAGGGGCGCTCCACAGGAATACCCATATCCTTGCAGGCGGCCACGTACTTGAGCAGCTTGTCCTGGTTGCCCATTTCGGAGGTGAGCAGCGCGGCCATGAACTCGGTTTTGAAGTGGGTCTTGAGGTAGGCGGTGTGGTAGGAAATTAGCGCGTAGGCCGCGGAGTGGGACTTGTTGAAGCCGTATTCCGCGAACTGTTCCATCAGGTCGAAGATCCTGTTGGCCGTGTCCGTGGGCACGCCCTTGTTTTCCGCGCCGGACACGAACGTGGCCCGTTCCTTGGCCATGGCCGCCGGGTCTTTCTTGCCCATGGCCCGGCGCAAGAGGTCCGCGCCGCCCAGGGAATAGTCGGCCACGATCTGCGCGATCTGCATGACCTGTTCCTGGTAGACGATGACCCCGTAGGTGTCTTTGAGGCAGTTTTCCAGTTCCGGCAGGGGGTAGGTGACCGCCACTTCTCCGTGCTTGCGCTTGATGAACTCGTCCACCATGCCGGAATTGAGCGGGCCGGGCCGGTACAGGGCCAGCATGGCGATAATGTCCTCAAACACCGTGGGCCGCAGTTGGCGCAGATACTGGCGCATGCCCGAGCTTTCCACCTGGAACACGCCGTCCGTGTCGCCCGCCGCATACAGCTTGTAGGTGTCCGCGTCGGTGAACGGCAGGGTGTCCAGGTCCGGCGGCGTCTTGCCCTGCAAAGCTATGGCGTCCAGGGTATCCTGGATCAGGGTCATGGTGCGCAGGCCCAGGAAGTCGAATTTCACCAGCCCGATTTTCTCGACCATTTTCATGTCGAACTGAGTCACGGTTTCGTCGCGCTTGCCCCGGTACAGCGGCAAATATTCCCTCATGGGCTTGTCGGAAATGACCACCCCGGCCGCGTGGGTGGACGCGTGGCGGGAAAGCCCTTCCAGCTTCATGGACACGTCCATCAGCTTTTTGATGGCCGCGTCCCCGGTGTACAGGGCTTTTAAGTCCGGCTCCGCGTCCAGGGCCTTTTTCACGGTCATTTTCAGGTCGTTGGGAATGAGCTTGGCGATGCGGTCCGTTTCCTGAAAGCTCATGCCCAGCGCCCGGCCCACGTCGCGCACCACGGCTTTGGCCTTCATTTTTCCGAAAGTGGTGATCTGGGCCACGGAATCGTCGCCGTAGCGTTCCCCGACGTACTTGATGACCTCGTGGCGCTTGCGTTCGCAGAAGTCCACGTCGATATCCGGCATGCTGATGCGCTCGATGTTCAGAAAGCGCTCGAACAGCAGGTTGTACGGGATGGGGTCCAGGTTGGTGATGCGCAGCGCCCAGGCCACCAGGGAACCGGCGGCCGACCCCCGGCCCGGCCCCACGGGAATGGCGTTGTCCTTGGCCCAGTTGATGAAGTCCTGCACGATCAGGAAGTAGCCGGGGAACTGCATGCGGCAGATGACGTCCAGTTCCATTTCCAGGCGCTCTTTGTACAGAGCCACGTCCACTTTGTAGGGGATGGATTCCAGGCGCTTGTCCAGGCCTTCACGGGCCAGGCGGCAGAATTCCTCTTCCGGCTTGAAGTCCGGCTCATGGGAGTAAATGGGGAAGTGGTAGGTTTTGAAATCAAAGCCGTAGTCGCCGCACTGTTCCGCTATGCGCCCGGTGTTGGCCAGGGCTTCCGGCAGGTGCTTAAAGTCCCGCTCCATCTCTTCCGGGCTTTTGTAGTACAGTTCCTTGGTCTCGAAGCGCAGCCGCTTTTCGTCGTCTACCTTGGCCTGGGTCTGGATGCACAGCAGGATGTCGTGGGCTTCCACGTCGTCCTTGTTCAAGTAGTGGCAGTCATTGGTGGCCACTATGGGCAGGCCCGCGTGTTCCGCCAGCTCCAACAGCTTTTCGTTGACCAGGTTCTGCTCTTTCAGGCCATTGCTTTGCAGTTCCAGGTAAAAGCGCTCCGGGAACAGGGCCTTGTATTCTTCCGTGACCCGCAGGGCCTCGTCCATGCCCTGGCGACGGATGGCCTTGGGAATTTCCCCGGCCAGGCAGGCGGAAAGCGCGATCAGCCCGCCGCCGTATTGCGCCAGCAGGGCCTTGTCCACGCGGGGCCGGTGGTAAAAGCCGTGCATGGCCCCGTGGGAGACCAGCTTGATCAGGTTGCCGTAGCCTTCCCCGTTCCGGGCCAGCAGAATCAGGTGGTGCCGCTGCCGGGCGTTTTCCGGGCTTTTGTCCGTGTGGTCGGGGCAGACGTACACCTCGCAGCCGATAATGGGCTTGATGCCCGCGTCCTTGGCAGCCAGGTAAAAGGGCATGGCCCCGTATAAATTGCCGTGGTCCGTGATGGCCGCGGCGCTCATGCCGAAGTCTTTGGACCTGGCGCACAAATCCTTGAGACGGATGGCCCCGTCCAGCAGGCTGAATTCCGAATGGCAGTGCAAATGCACAAAGTCTGACATGGGATGCTCGTGTACGGAAAATGTGGATAAAAAAATGATGATACCAGGAACAGGCTAAGGGCTCAATGACGAAGGGAGCGGGTGGTGACGCGACGCCCGGAGGCAAGGAGAAACCTTATACCCCCGGAGGGGGCCGGAGCGAAGCGCAGGCCAGGCCCGCCAGGGCCATTGAGCGCAGGGGCCGGGCGCGATCCGGCTTTGCCGGTCGCGCATCGTACCGGCCCCGGAGCGGATAAAAGGCAGGCTTTCTTTTTTTGCGGTTCGGGATTAGGACGTGGCATGTCCTATCGTGATGACCTTGTTGACGCTGTTCCCCTGGCCTGCGCGGCACATAAAGAGCGTTTCCTGGCCTACGCCCGCTCGTTCCGTACCGGGGAGCCGGACCATGACGTCCACCTGAAGCTTAAGGAACGCCACACTTTCGGCGTGCTGCAGCATGCCCGCCGCGTCGCGGACCAGGAAGATTGCTTCGGAACGCCGGATATGCGCCGCGCGCTGCTGCTGGCCGCGCTGTACCACGATATCGGACGCTTTCCGCAGTTTTCGCGCTACAAGACCTTCAGCGACCCGCGTTCCTGCAACCACGGGCATCTGGCTTGCCAGGTACTGAAGAGCGGAATTTTTCTGACGGAAGAAAACCGGGAGACCCGGCAACGCGTGCTCACGGCGGCGCTTCTGCACAACCGTTTCAGCCTGCCGTCCGCCATCCCGCAGGACATGCGCCGCATAACCCAAGCCGTGCGCGACGCGGACAAGCTGGACATTCTGCGCGTGATGCGCGGCAACTTGGGCCTAAACGCGAGTCTGGACCCCGTGGTGGTGCTGCACCTGCCGGACAGCCACGCATACACCCCGGCCGTGCTGGACGCGGTGGCGCAACGCCGTCTGGCTTCCTTCACGCAACTGCGCACGACCACGGACCTGCGGCTTCTGCTCTGCGGCTGGTATTACGACCTCAACTTCCAGGCTTCCCGCGAGCAGGCCGCGCGCGCCGGGCACCTGGCCTCCATTGTGGACGCCCTGCCGAATACCCCGGAAATGCGCCGTTTTACCCAGGGCTTCCGCCGTGAACTCCTGGCCTGACGAATACAAGGGCCTTGCGCGCGGCTACGATCTGCTGACCCGGCGGCCTCTGGCTTCCCTGCGGCGGGGCATGGCCCTCCTCTGCCGCAGGCGGAAATTCAGGCTCGTGCTGGACCTGGGCTGCGGCACTGGCGCGCAGCTTGCGAAGCTGCGGGAGCTGGGTATTTCAGCCGTGGGTCTGGACGCCTCCCCGGCCATGCTGAGGACAGCGCAACACGCTCTGCACCTGGAAACTCCTTCCTCCGCTCCGCCACTGGTGCGGGGGACTCTGCCCCTGCCTTTTGCGGACGACTCTTTCGATGCGGCAATTCTTTCCCTGGTGGTGCACGAAAGCCCGGCCGGGTCTCTCCCCTTGCTGCTGGAAGCGCTGCGCGTGGCCCGCCGCCTGGTTATTCTGGACTGGCGCATGCCGGAGCGCAACCTGGACCTGCCGGGCCAGCTTATCGCGCACGCCATAGAGCGCCTGGCCGGTAAAGACCACTATCGCCGTTTCCGGCGCTTCGCGGCGGGTGGCTGGCTGCGCGGCGCGCTGGCGGACGCCGGGGCGCTGATTCTGCACGAACAACCCTGCGCGATGGGGCTAATGACCCTGGTGCTCGCAGGCCGCCCGTAACCCTGCCGCTTTCCGGCGCGAAATGCTTGTCCCCGCCCCTTCCGCCCAAATTCCGGCTTTTCCTGGACTGAAAGCGTATGCGGCCCTATGGTATGGACAGCACTCTTTGTAGCGCCACCGCCTGAAAAAGGAGCTGCCCATGCGCCTCTTACGCTATGCCGCCTTGCTGGCTCTTTTCGCGCTCGCGGCCTGCGCCGCCGCGCGCCCGGAACCACCGGGCCCGGTAACCCTGGATGCCGCGCGCAGTGGACAAACCGTGCCCTTGTCCGTGGGGCAGGAAGTCACGGTCACCCTGCCCGCGAACCCTTCCACAGGCTTCAGCTGGACCATTGCCAACCAACCCGCGTTTCTGGAGCCTCTTGGCGGGGCAATTCACGTGCCCGACGCCTCCCGGCCAGGCGCGGGGGGCATGAGCACCTGGAAATTCAAGGTAACCGCACAGGGTGAAGGCACGCTGCGTTTCGTGTACCGGCGCTCCTGGGAGCAGGTACCGCCCGAAAAAACGGTCCGCTGGAAGCTGGACGCCACCCGCTGAGCAACTCTTCCCCGGCCAAAAACTTACACCCCCCGCGTGCCTTCCCTGGCTCGCGGGGGGTAAAGAGGGGTGTGCGGCCCGCCCTTTTTGTGTCGATCACATCCTTGTGTTCGTTCCGCGCGGTCACTTCCCTGTGTTCGCGCGGTTTCAGCTTATGCTTAGCGCTTCATGCCGATGACGGTTTCCAGCATGGTGTCCACGGTGGTGATGGACTTGGAGTTGGCCTGGAAGCCGCGCTGGGTGGTGATCATCTGCACGAACTCCGTTGCCAGGTCCACGTTGCTCTGTTCCAGCGAGTTGCCGTAGACGCTGCCGAAGCCCGCCGCGTTGGCCGGGCCGGAAACCACGTCCCCGGATTCGTTGGTGGCGGAGAACAGGTTGCCGCCTTCGCGCCGCAGGTTGTGCTTGCTGGGCACGTCGTACAGCGTGATCTGGTACAGGGCCAGGTTCTGGCCGTTGGAGTACTTGCCGTACAGAATGCCGTCCCGGTCCACGTACACGGTGGAAAGGTAGCCGAAGGTGTACCCGTCCTGCTTGGCGAACAGTTCCGCCGAGGAAGAGGTGAAGCTCACGGTGGAGCTGTTTTCCCGCACGGCGTTGGTGCCCATGCCGCTCATGGTGTCCACGTTGTTGCCCACAGTGTCGGCCATGGCCGTATAGGGCTGGGTCCAGGTGTTGCTTTTGTTCTTCAGGCCCAGGTCCAGTTCCACCAGGTAAGGCGTGGCGATGGGGTTCAGACCGGCGGAACCCCACGGGGTGCTGCCGCCTTCGCGGCCGGAGAAGTTGGGCGCGAACATGGGGTAGCCGTTGCTAGAAATGGGCGCCTGCACCCAGGTGTTCAGGTTATCCATAGTAGCGCCGCTGGTGGGCACGTACGCGCTCATGTCCTTGAGCTGGCCAGAGGAGTCAAAGGTCAGGGTGCCCGTCATCAGGATGCCGCGCTTGGAATCCACAGGGGCATCCACTACAGCCGGATCGGCGTCAAAGTCGCGCACGTCGTCCGCCGGGTCCATGGTGACGATGTATTCCCAGTAGCGCTGGCTCTGTGCGGGGTCCGTACCGGCCGTGGTGGTCAGGGTGTTGTTGGCCACCTGGTCGAAGTAGATGGTGACTTTGTGCGCCGTGCCGCCTTCGTCGTAAATGGTCATGGTGTGCTGGTGGGCGTAGGCTTCCGTGCCCAGGGCCGGGGCGTCCAGGTTGCTGGCGTCCCAGTCTTTGAACAGGGCAAAGAACGGGTCGGTGGCGTCCGTGGTTTTGTCCCCGCCGTCCGTGGCGTCCAGGTTAAGGTTAAGGGTCATGTTGTTGGTGTGCTTGGGCTGGCAGGTAAAACCGTCCAGCTTGATATCAATGGGCACACCGCTGCCCTTGAGGTTGATGTTGCTGGTAATGCCGCCGCTGCCCGCCGCGCTGCCCGTGGAGGCAAGCGAAGGATTGGCCCGCTGGATTTGCCAGCCTTGCAGCACGTAGCCGTGGGGGTCCACCAGGTAGCCGTCCGCGTCAAAGCGGAAGTTGCCCGCGCGGGTGTAAAATTCCGCATTGGAATCCTTGGGCTTGACCTTGAAAAAGCCCTTGCCGGAAATGGCTATGTCCGTGGGGTCGGTGGATGTTTCAAAAGAGCCCTGGGAGAAGTTGCCGTAAATGGCGCCAATGGACACGCCGCGCCCCACCTGGGTGGGACCGGCGGCGGAATACACGTCCTGGTTGACGAAATCTTCAAAATCCATGCGGGAGCCTTTGAAGGCCACGGTGTTCACGTTGGCGATGTTGTTGCCCACGACGTTCATTTTTTCGCCGTGCACGAGCAAACCCGTGACGCTGGTCCACATACTTGCGCTAAGAGACATGATCGACCTCCTGTTTACTCCCGCATCCGCACATGATTACCGGGAGAAGGCGCGTTGGGCGCCGTTTTTTTTATTGTCCGTCCGCTGTGAAGCGGATTTTGCCTTTGTTGGTTAAGGGGTGCTGGACGCCCCCGAATCATTGTTTGTACCGGTGTTCGTATTGGTGCTCGTGTCCGTCTCGGTGGACTTTGCCGGTTCGCGCACGTCCGAGACATCGGTGAACTTGACCACCCGGCCGTCAAAGAGGCGCAGGCTGTGCACGCCGTTTTCCGTCTGCACCCCGGTGACCCGGCCCGAAACCTGGGTCTTGGGCATGACGGCCTTGTCGTTGGCGTCCTGGGCGGAAATGATGATGCTGTAAATGCCGTTGGGCACGGTAACCCCGTTGTTGTTCTTGCCGTCCCAGTCGTACTGGTAGTCGCCGACATTGGAAGCATTGATGGGGTTGGTACGCACCAGGTTGCCGTTCTGGTCGAAAATGTTGATCTGACCCTTGGCAACCGCCTCGTCCAACGTAAAGTACACCGTGCTGGCATATGTGTCGTACTTGGAAATTTCGTTGCCCGTGGACAGAATTTCTTTGCCGATAAAACTGGTGGCGTTGATAAGCTGCCCCTGCACCATGCTGGTGTTCAGCGTGGTCACGCCTTCGTTGATGCCCTGCAGTTGTTCCAAACTGGTGAACTGGGCGAGCTGGGCGATAAATTCCTTGTCTTCCGCGGGGTTCAACGGGTCCTGGTGGGTAAGCTGGGCCACAAGCAGCTTCAGGAAGGTGCCCTTGTCCGCCGCCACGCGGTCCACGCCGGCCGCTTGCGAAAAATCGGTCTCTGCCTTACCGAGTACGGCTGAAGCTCCAAGTGCCATATGCGTTTCCTCTCGTTCGCTTTATCAGGCCACTATGTGCAGGCCGGAAATTTCTTCCTGCAGCGCAGCCTTTACAGAGGTATTTTGCATATTGCGGGCCAAGTCGTTTCCCGCCTCCCGGCGCAGCTTGGAAAGCTGAAGGAACCGGGCCTGCTCGCGCAATTCCTGCTCCTGGTTGTACTGCGCCGCGCTGCCCCAGTTCTGGTCGGAAGCATTGTCCGCCATGCGGGTTTCCACTTCCAATTGGGCGACCTTCAGACCCTGCTCTTCAAGGCTGGTCTTGAGCTGCGCCATTTGCTGGGAAAGGGCCGCCGAGGTCTCCTCGTTATCCGTGCGGATAACGGCCCGCACCTCACCCTGGCGCACGGTAAGCATCACGCTGACCTGGCCCAGATTTTCCGGAGCGAGCTGCAAGGTGATTTTGTGCGAACCGTCGGAGAGCTCGCGCAGCATGCCTTGTTCCACCTGGGAAAAAAGTTCCTGCCTCACGGAAGCGTTCAGGCCTTCCGGCCGGGCGGCCGCGCCGGAAGAGGATGCGGAAGTGGAGGAAAACATTCCTTCCGCCACCACGTTGGCAAAGGTGGCGCTGCTTTCGGAACGCCGGACGCGGCTTTCTTCCCCGCGTGAAGCGGAAGAATCCCCGCCGCCTTCCTTGCGGGCCACAAAGGCCTTGTGCGCCATATCCTTAAGATGCCTTTCCAGGTCCTGCTCCTGCTCCGCCGCGTCGCCTTCTTCCCCGGCTTGCGCCAGTCGGCGGATGCGTTCGGCCAGGGCTTCCGGCCCCAGGTTGTTGGACTTGGCTGTCAGCTTGTCGTTGATACGCGTTTCAGAACGCTCCGCCTTGCGGCTGGCGCGGGCGTCGGCGTCGGAAGCCGTGGCTTCGCGGAACTTGGCGCTTTTCAGGGTATCGTCAATGGCACCCTGCAGTTCCTTGGCCAGCTTGCGCGCGGCCTGGCTCTTTTCCGCCACTTCCTTGTTGGCCTGGGCCAGCAGGGCGGAAAGGCCTTCCTTGTTCATGTCGAGCTGTTCGTTTTGCCCGAACAGCGCCATCATCTTTTGCGAAGCCTTGTCCGAAAGCTCCAAGCCCCGGGCCAGGCTTTGCGCTTCCACCTTGTCCAGGCTGAGCCTGGCGTCCTGCTCCATGGCGCGCAGCTTGCGGTTGATGGCCTGCATGGCCGCGCCGGACTTGCCCTGGTCCATCATGCTTTCAAGTTCGGTGGTCTCGTCCTGGGTAAAGCCCATTTTGCGCAGGGCGCTGCCCAGCTGCTGGCGCTCTTCTTCCGTCAGGGCGGGGGTGTTGCGTTTTTTGCCGCTCAGGGCATTGACCAGCGCGCCCATGGTCATGGGCTGGCCGGAATTAATCAGGTTTTCAAGCGAGTTGAGCTGTTCGTCCTTGAGACCGCGCTTTTTCAAACTGGCGCGCAGCACTTCCAGGTCCTCGCTCTTCAGGCTGTCCTTGTCCAGCGAGACGGAGCGGAACCCCGCGGGCGGGCCGGATTCGGAAACCACCGGCGTAATGCCCTGCGCGGCAAGCTGCTCGTTGAGTTGATTGAGGAACTCGTCGCCGTTGGCGGCTATTTGCTCAAAGCCCTTGTTCGCCGCGACGGATACGCCGCTCAGCGCGCTGGGGCTGGATGCTTCAGAGGAAAAAGGAAAAAACTGCATGGTCTCGCTCCTTGGCGGACCATAATTCAACATTCGTTCCACAACGGCGGGCAATAAAAAAACCACCGGTAACACGGTGGTTTTTCATGATAAAAATAATACCCGGTGCGACTCGGGCAGCCCGGAGAGGGAAGGATTTTCCCCACACCGCGCCGGGAATAAAAAGCGCTTACGCCACCCCGGCCTCTTCTTCCGCCGGAGTGCGCAACGCCTGACCGGGCACCAAGCCCTGACGCGCGCCCTGGTGCAGGCGGTGCAGTTTCGCGGCCACGGCGATCAGGTCCTTGGAAGCCCGGCAGGAAGGGGACAGCAATATAAAAGGCCTTTGCTTGCGCACGGCTTCCGCCACCATGGGGTCACTGCGCACGCCGCCCAGAAACGTCGGCACAAAGCCGAGAAAATGCTCACAGGCGGAAGCGAGGCGCTTGTAGGCGGTGCGTTCTTCTTCCTGTGATTCCGCCTGGTTGACCAGGATATGGAAATCTCTGACCTCGTGATGGGAAGAAAGCACCTTCATCAGCGCGTAGCTGTCCGTCAGCGAGGTGGGTTCCGGAGTAATGACCACAAGACGCAACTCCGCCAGCGCCGCAAAGGTCTGCACGGAAGGGGAAATGCCCGCGCCCGCGTCCAGGAACAAATAATCGAAGTTGGCGGCGTAAGGGTTGAGGCGCTCCAACAACAGCGTTTTCACGGTGGCGCTGTAGTCCGTGGGGCCGTGCAGGCCCGAGGAGGCCGGAATAAAATCGAACCCGTCCTCTTCCAGATGAATGGCCACGGATTCCATAGGCGCGTCGGACTGAAACAACTGCTCCATGGTGTGTTCCGGCGTGACCCCCAGCAGAATGTCCAGGTTGGCCAGGCCCAGGTCGCAGTCCATGAGCAGCACGCGCTGCTTGGCCCTGTGCAGGGCATAGGAAAGGTTGAGGGCGATATTGGTTTTCCCCACGCCGCCCTTGCCGCTGATAATGGCGATACTCATGGTGTTCTTTGGGGTCATGTCCTGTTCCAATCCTGATTTGATTCTGCGTTGCTTTTTACCGGAATGCCCGAAAAAGGAAAAAGAATCCGGCGAAATGTTCGACTTATGAAAGCAAAGATACGGGGAGCCGCGCGTTCGCGGCCCACTCCTGCTCCCGGTCAAACGTCAAGGCGCGTTTGACCGGGAGCAGGAGCTACGCGCTCCCTGAAAAAAGAAATTTTTTCTCCGCCGCCCGGACCAGGGCGGGGTTGTCGGAAAAAGAGCGGGTGGGCTTTATGGCGGCCACCCTGTTCTTGCCCTGGCGTTTGGCCAGATACAGGGCCTCGTCCGCCTGGGCCAGCAAAGCCGCGGGGGTCATGTCTTCCAGGTGGCTGAGGGCCGTGGCGACCCCGGCGGAAAAGGTGACGCTGAAAGCGGTTTCCGGGGAAACGCTGAAACGTTCCTGGCGGAAGGCTTCCAGAACGCGCTTGGCCAGAGCCTGGGCGCGCAGGCTGGAAGCGCCGGGCAGGATAAGGCAGAATTCCTCGCCGCCGATACGGGCCGCCACATCGTAGGTCCGCAGGGAGCTCTGCAACAGGGCCCCCAGGCGCATAAGCACCTGGTCGCCCGCCACGTGGCCGTGCGTGTCGTTGACCTGCTTGAAGTCGTCCAGGTCCAGCATGATCAGGCTGAGCTCGGTTTGGGTGCGCTGCGTGCGCTCCAGTTCCAGGTGCAGCTGGCGGTCGAACAGGCGGCGGTTGGCCAGGCCCGTCAGCACGTCGTGGTCGCGCTGGTACAGCAGCTCTTCCAGAGTTTCCTGAAAGTCCTGCAGGGCTTCACTCTGGTTTTTGCCCAAGGGCAGGGCCAGCCAGCGGGACAGATCGTGGCGGGCGCTGAGGGCGCGCCAGGTTTCCAGGTCCAGGTCATCCACCAGCCGGACCAGGGCCAGCCTGGAAGGGGGCGCGCCGCGTTCCGGGGCGCTCTGTATGGCGTCCAGCACCTGCTTCAGTTCCAGAAGCAGGGAAGGGACCGCGGGCGTCTCAAGAAGGTCAGACGGCTGTTCGTGTGGCATGGCGGTGGAGCAGGTGTTCCCTGATAAGTTTGTCCAGATTGCCGTTCAGCACGGCATCCACATCCCCTACTTCGCAGTTGGTGCGGTGGTCTTTGACCAGCCTGTAGGGTTGCAGCGTGTAGGTGCGTATCTGGCTGCCGAAATTGATGGCGTCCTTTTCCTGGTACTGTCCTTTGCGCTCTTCTTCCAGTTTGCGCAACTCTCGTTCATAGAGCCTTGCGCGCAGAATGTCCATTGCCGTGTCTTTGTTGCGGTGCTGCGACTTTTCGTTCTGGCACTGCACCACAATGCCGGAGGGGATGTGGGTGATGCGCACGGCGGAGTTGGTGCGGTTCACGTGTTGCCCGCCCGCCCCGCTGGCCCGGAACACGTCGATGCGCAGGTCACCTTCGTTGATATCGATCTGGATGTCCTGGCCCACGTCCGGCAGCACGTCCACGGAGGCGAAAGAGGTATGGCGGCGGCCGGAAGAGTCAAAGGGCGAAATGCGGATGAGCCGGTGAATGCCCTTCTCCCCCTTGAGCAGACCGTACGCATTGGTCCCCTTGATGCGCAGGGTGACGCTTTTGATGCCCGCCTCGTCCCCGTCCAGGTAGTCCAGGTATTCCGTGGCGCAGTCGTGGCTGTCGGCCCAGCGCATGTACATTCGCAGGAGCATGGCCGCCCAGTCCTGGGCTTCCGTGCCGCCCGCGCCGGGGTGGATTTCCAGAATGGCCGCCTGCTGGTCTTCCTTGCCGGAAAGCAGCATGCCCATTTCCGCCTGCTCCAGAGCCTTT
Source organism: Desulfovibrionaceae bacterium (assembly GCA_031551765.1). Classification (GTDB taxonomy): domain Bacteria; phylum Desulfobacterota; class Desulfovibrionia; order Desulfovibrionales; family Desulfovibrionaceae; genus JAVBNC01. The sequence continues at coordinate 26,134 of JAVBNC010000123.1, read as the reverse complement.
TCCAGGGTGGACAGAGCCTCGGACAGCGGTTCCAGGGTTTCCTGGCTTTCCTCTTCCTCGGCCAGAAGCAGCCATTCATTCACATCGCCGCGCAGGGAAGCCAGCTTGTCCAGCCGGGCTATTTCCCCTTCCAGAGCGCTTTTTTCCTGCAGCACCGGAGTCAAGGCCTCGGGGTTGTCCCAGGCGCCGGGCGCGGCGAGCTGGCGCTCTATCTCCTCCAGGCGGCGGCGGTGGTCCGTATGGTCAAAGACGCCCCCAGAGGGCGTCAAACTGGGTGTTCAGGGTCTGGGACTGGGAACGGAGCTCGGCAAGATACTGCATACAATCACCATGGATAAAGAAAGCGCGGGGCGTCTTTCGGTTGCGGCCGCCGCGCGGCTGTATTGAAGCATGAACTAATGCCCTGTATAGCGCATTTTGGTCAACGGGAAAAGTATAACGAATTACCCGAGTTCGCGCGTCCTGCGCTCCCGCAGAAAACAGAGCAGCAACGCAAGCAGCGGCCCGAGCACCAGCACGGCGTTGACGTATGGCATGCCCAGGGTGAACAGGGTGTCCTTTTCCTGGAACGCGGCCGGTACCACCAGGGTTTCCGCCCGGAACAGCGTACCGTGGGTCAGGATTCTGCCCCTGGGGTCGATGACCGCGCTGTAGCCCGTGTTGGTGGCCCGCACGATGTAGCGGCCTGTTTCCGCGGCCCGCATGGCGGTAAGCTGCAAATGCTGCATAGGCGCCGCCGTGCGGCCGAACCAGGCATCGTTGCTGATGTTGATAAGCACGGCCGCGCCGTCCAGGGCCTGCTGCCGCGCCAGTTCCGGAAAAATGGCCTCGTAGCAGATGAGCACCCCGGCCTTTTTACCGCCCAGCCGCAGCAGGCGCTCGCTCTCGCCGGGGCTGAAATCCAGGCCCTGCATGAAATACTCGATGAACGGCAGGGGGATGCTCAGGGGCACGTACTCGCCAAAGGGCACCAAGTGCACCTTGTCCTTATACTGAAGGCCCGGCTTATCCGGCGTGTAGAGCCAGAGCCGGTTGTGGTAGGTGGTTTCCCCGCCCGGCCGCCGCCCCTTGCCCGGCGCGCCGAAGGCCACGGGCACATTAAAGTGGTCCGAGAAAGCGGTAATCTGGGCGGCCAGGTCCCGGTTTTCCTCAAAGTAGAAAGGCATGGCGGTTTCCGGCCAGACCAGCAGATCCACCGGCTCTTTGACCACGCCCAGGGCCGGATTCACGGCCCGCTCGGACAGAGAGAGATAGCGGTTGACCGTCTGCTGCTGGTAGCGGGGTTCCCACTTCTGGTTCTGGTTGACGTTGCCCTGCACCAGCCCGGCGCGGAACACGTCCCCTTGCGGCAGCGGCGCGCGCAACGCCTGCAGGCCGTACACGTAGAGCGGGATGAACAGCAGGACCGCCAGGGCCAGAGCCGCGAGACGCTGTTTGCGGCGCACGGGCAGCGCCGTTCGGCCGGGAATGAAACGCAGGGGCGCGGCTTCCGTCAGGGCGGCGGCCAGGGCGGCGTAGACAGCGGAAAGCCCGTAGGCCCCCACCAAAGCCGCGCCCTGTATCCACAATGGCCAGGGCGCGAAAGCGCTGGACAGGGAAACCCAGGGAAAGCCCGTGAACAGCCAGCCACGGGCCAGCTCCAGCCCGCCCCAGAGCAGCCCGGCCAAAAGGCTGGCGGCCAGGGGATGAAGGTGGCGGTGGATCAGCTTGTAACCCAGGCAGAACAGCCCGCCGTAAAGCCCCAGATAGCCCCCCAGGGCCAGCACGCAAACGGCGGCCGCAATCCAGGGCAGCCCGCCGAAATCGTGCATGGGCACGGCCAGCCAGTACAGGCAGGCGGACTGGCCCAGCGCGGCGCACAGCCACCCGGCGTGAAACGCGTTCCAGTTGGTACGGGAGAGCCGGGCCATGAGGCACATGGCCGCCGGCGCGCACAGCGCGAGAGGGGGAAACTGCGCGACAGGGTTGCAAAAGCCAAGGAACAGCCCGCCCGCGCCCAAAAGGGCCAAGCAGAGAATGATGCGGGACAGCGCCTTGCGTTCCGGCACCGTGAGCCACTCGGGCGCGGGGGTCACGAGGGAGCCGGGGTGTTGGCGGGGGCGCCGTTCTCGGGGGCGCTTTCCGCCTCTTCCGCAGCCGGTTCCATGCGGATGGAGCGGATCTGCTTGGCGTCCGCCTCCACCACGGTGAATTTGTTGCCCGCCATGGTAAAGCGCTCCCCGGCCTGGGGCACGCGGCCAGCCACGTGGCAAAGGTAGCCGCCTATGGTGTCCACATCCTCGGAAGTGATGACCACGCCCAGCTGTTCCACCATGTCTTCCAGGTAGGCCCGGCCGGAAAGCAGTACTCCGCCGCCTTCCAGCAGGCGAATATCCTCTTCGCGCGGGGTGTCGTGCTCGTCCTCAATGTCGCCCACGATCTGTTCCAGCACGTCTTCTATGCTGACAATGCCCGCGGTGCCGCCGTACTCGTCCAGAATGACGGCCAGGTGCTTTTTGCTGGATTTAAAGTCGTGCAGCAAGTCCAAAACGTTCTTGCTCTCCGGCACGAAAAAGGGCGGCCGCAGCATTTCCGTCACCGGATTGCCGCGCAGAGCCGGATCCATGGCGTGGCGCAGCAGGTCTTTCGCGTAAATGACGCCGATGATGTTATCCCGGCTCTCCCGGTAGATCGGGATGCGGGAATGGCCGGAGGAAAGGATGAGGTCGACTATTTCGGCCACCGATACGTTTTCGTCCGCACAGACGATGTCCGTGCGCGGGGTCATGATATCCTCCACCTTGAGCTCGTCCAGGTGCAGGACGCTGAGGAGCATGGAGCCCTCTTCCTTTTGCAGCTCCCCCTCTTCGCTGGCCTCTATGATGGCCTGCTCCACCGTATCGGTATTTTTCCCGTGAAAAAATTTGGCAATGCGCTGCCAGAGACTACTGTCCGGGCCTCCGTCCAAGGGTATCTCCTCCGTTGCTGGTCTGCCGCCGGCGCGCATCATATCCGGAGCGCGCACTTGTTCTATAGTATCCGTCTCACCGGGTGAACGCAAGATCGCCCGGCGGAACCGGAGCCCGCCTGTTCAATCGTCGGCGCCGCGCGCCAGGGGAGGCTTGGCGGGACTACTGCCGAGTTCCTGTTCCGCCTCCCGGAACAATTCCAAATGCCGCCGCATGATCCAGTTGCCCAGCGGCTCTATCTCCCCGGAGCGGGCCATGCGCAGCCATTCCAAAAGGCCGCCCTCCCCGCTTTCCCTGGGCCGGGCCCAAGCCAGGAATTGCAGGCCCAGTTCCAGCCCCTGGGTTTGAAAATCCAGCATGGGGTTCTGCACGCGGCAAAGCGTCCAGCAGCGCATGCGCCTGTTCCGGTCAGGATCCCAGAGATCCACCATGAACATGACCCGGTCCGTGGCCTTCACGTGCGGGGCGGTTTCCGCCAGGCAATCACGGGGGATATATATCCTGGCGCCGCCGGCGGAGAGGTCGCGCACCTGAATCTGGCTGGTGACGGCCGGCAGAAAGGCCAGCGAAGGCCTGGGCCAGGCGGCCAGGCTTTCATATTCCGAATCCGGGGGCAGGGCTTCGCTGTGCCACAGCGCCGCGCCGAGCAAAAATTCTTCCGGCGGGACAATGCGCAGATAGGAGCGTTTCTGGCGTGACTCTATGCGCTCCGGCACGGCGACGCGGATAAAGCAGTAGTCGTTGACACTGCGGATGCTCTCCAGGGAGGAATGAAACGCGTGGTACTGCGTGTTCCCCTTGATGGTGACCTGGAAAAAACAATCCATCTGCCGGCCCACCCAGCTTTCGGACAGCTTTTTCAGGCCAAGGGCCTCCAGCACCAGAAAGCGTCCTTCCAGCCGGGCGCCCACGCAACGGAGCGCGGGCCTGCGGCCGCCCTGCCCGGCGCTGAAACGCAACTCGAACTTGGCGCGCTGGTCCAAAGCGGCTTCAAGCAGCGCGGCGATTTCCCTGGAATCGGTGATCCAGTCCTGGGGCACGTAGGGGCGGCGGCGGTGAATGACGGCAATGACCAGCAGGGCGAGCGAAAGCGCGGCAATAACGCAGCCCAGGCCGATGGCCCAAGGCATGATCGAGTCAAAAGTGAGCCCCTCGGTAAAAAACCGTTGCACCTGCCGCAGGCTGGTGCCGGTTTCCTCCGCCTTCGGGAGGGGGGGGGAAAAAAACGAATCCATGAACGACCCGCGGTACCGGTATTGTGCGCCAAAATGGCGGCGACCATAGCAACTTAGCTGAAATGCGTGCGGGAAGCAAGAGGAGGGAAACAACCACGCAAGCCGTCTTTGGAAAAAGCCTGAAAGCGGCATTCCCATCGTCATCCCGACAACATCTGTCGATATTCGCCCAGCGCACCATACCGGTTCTTGTGCAAGGAGATACCATTTTGTGAAAAGTCTTCTGCTAACGGTGTTTCCCGCTCTCTACAGATGCTGTTGCATACTTTTGCAGTTGCTCAATAATGCACGCAAAAATACAACCAGACGAAAAACCTGGAGTTCCCCTTGCATTTGCGGCAAATATCTGTCATATATACGGCAGGTTAAAAAATAAGGGGAGTCACCCATGAACAAGAGCGAACTCATTAAGGCCCTGGCTGATGAGTGCATCCTGCCTGTCGAAGAGTCCACTCTGGTGGTCAACACTTTTTTTGACAGTATAAAAAAAACCCTGGTAGCGGACAACCGCGTGGAAATCCGGGGCCTGGGCAGCTTTAAGCTGAAGCACTACAACGGGTATACCGGCCGCAACCCCAAAACCGGCCAGACCGTTACCGTGCAGCCCAAGCGCCTGCCCTTTTTCCGCGCCGGCAAAGAGCTCAAGGAATATCTTAACGACTGATCCGGGCTGTCCGCGCCGTTTACGACGCTCACACAGCAGCGGTCTTTACTTATGCCCGCGCGCCCCTTTCGTTTCGCACTCCATGCAGCCGCTCTCTGCGCCGCTATCCTTTTTTCAGGACTGAGCGCTGCCTTTTGCGGCGCGCAGGCCAAGCCGCTGCTTTTGAATGGGCCGGTGCTGCGCATCGTGTACACGGCGGAAAGCGCGGGTTATCTGCACCCCTGCCCCACCTGAGGCGGCAACGCCTCCGGCGGTCTGGCCCGGCGGGCCGGTCTTCTTTCCCGACTACGCGCCGAAGGCGCCCCCACCCTGGCCTTTGCCGGCCCCGGGGAGTTCCTGCCGGACAGGCTCCTTCCCCCGGCCAAGGCCGACCCGGCCACGCTGGCCTCCCTGGCTCTCAAGGCTTACTCCCGGCTCGGGTATAACTGCGTGTATCTTTCGCCTGCCGCCGCTTCCTGGTTCAATACCTATGCCAAGGCCCTGCCGCCGCGCGCCGTTGCCCCGGAAGCCGCGCCCGTCAGCCGCACCTTTCCGGCGGACGACAAAACCATAGGGCTTATCCTGCTCCCGCCGGGTAAAGGCCCGGAAGGCACGCCCACGCCGGAACAGCTTGACGCCGCGCTGCTTGCCGCCAGAAACCTGCAGCGCAAGGCGGATTTCATTATCGCCGTCTCGCCCTGGGGCATGTACCCGGAAAGCATGCTCCTGCCGGGTCTGGACGGCTTTATCCAGCTTCTGCTGGGCGGCGGGCCGGGCCTGGGCTTTCCCGGCCAGGAATCCACCGCGCGGCCCGGCCTCTTGTGGGCGCGTTCCGATACCAAGGGCCGCGCCGTCACCGTCATCGATATCCTGCGCTGGCCCGCGCCGGGCACGTCCTTTCAATGGGCCGCCGGCGTCACCTACACGGCGCGCGAGCTGCCGCTGGGCAGCGAAGTCCCTGCGGACCCGGCCATGGAAGCGCTGCTCAAGGCCGTGCCGGAAGATCCGGAGTAGCCTCTCTTCTTCCCCAGGCCCGTCTATTCTGATACTACCTTCCCTGACGTTGCCCCGCATAGCAAGGACATTGAACCGCTGTGAGCACTATCTGCGTATGGAACACGGCTTTCCTGGGAGACGCCGTGCTCACCCTGCCCCTCATCCAGACCCTGCGCGAGGCCTACCCCGCCTCCGCCCTGCATTTTTGGGTGCGCAGGGGCTTTGCCCCGCTCTTTGCCGCGCACCCGGCCATTGACGCGGTATTTGAATACGACAAGCGCGGCGGGCAGGCTGGCGGTCTCTCTACCTTACGCCTGGGCCGCCGTTTGGGGCGTGAAGGGTACTCCTTATGGGTATCCGCCCATTCCAGCCCCCGCAGCGCGCTGTTGGCCCGCTGGAGCAGCGCCAAAATCCGTATCGGGTACAAACAGCCCCGGCTCAACGCCTGGTTTTACACCCACACTGTGGACCGCCGTTTCGCGGAGTTGGAGGAAATCGAGCGGCTGGAGCAGTTGCTGCTGCCCCTCGGGCTGGGCGTTCCCGCCCAGAAATGGCCGCGCATCGTTCTGCCGCAAGAGGTGCGCGACAAGGCCGAAGAGCTTTTTCAGGGGCTGCGCGGTTCCGCTGACGCCCCGGTGCTGGGGGTGCACCCCGGCTCCATTTGGGGCACCAAGCGCTGGCTTCCGGAATATTTCGCCGACGTGGCAGCCAGGGCCGTGGCGGAAGGGGCCAAAGTCATGCTTTTCGCCGGGCCGGGAGAAGAAAGCGTCGCCCGCCAGGTGCGAAGCCTTATGGAACAAAGCCTGCCCGCCGGGGCCATGGACGCGGTGCTGGATCTTTCCGGCGCGCTTTCCCTGGTGGAGCTGGCCGCCTGCCTGGGCCGCCTCTCCTGCTACCTGACCAACGATTCCGGTCCCATGCACCTGGCCTGGCCACAGGGCACGCCGGTGGCGGCGGTTTTCGGCCCCACGGTGCGTCGCCTGGGGTTTTTTCCGCGCGGGGAGCACGCCTCGGTCCTGGAAATCTCTCTGGACTGCCGCCCCTGCGGCCTGCACGGCCCGCAGGAGTGTCCCTTGGGCCACCACAACTGCATGCGCCTGCTTACGCCGGACCTGGTCTGGCCCGTGGTGCTGGAAAAACTGTCCGCCAGGCACGCGGCGTTCCAGGAGGCCCAGTGAAGACAGCCGTCGTTTTCGCCTGCAACGAAGCTTACGTGCCCCTGGCCAAGGGCCTGGTCCTGTCCCTGCGCGAAAGCCTGCAAGGCGCGTTGCGCGCGGGCCTGGTCTTTGACCTGCACTTCATCGATATCGGCTGCGAGCCCGCTTCTCTGGACTGGTTGCGCAAACAGGAGGTGACGCCCCACGCCTTTTCGCGGGAGGAGTATATCAGCCTGCCGCAAAGCGCCGCGCTCCCCCGCTACGCGGACGCCCAGCTCTGCCGCCCCTTTCTGCCCCGCATCGTGCCGGGCTACGGCCGCTATGTCTGGGTCGACACAGATATCTGGGTCCAGAGCCGGGACGCCGTCACCGGTTTTACCGACGCCCTGGCCGCCGCCAACAACTACATGGTCATCTGCCCGGAATATCACTACGGCTACAGCCTGCACCGCAACCTGTCCTCGGCCGTCAACGCCTCCCACGGCTGGTATTCCGCCCTGTACGATACGGCCACGGCTGACCGCCTCTGCGGCAAGCCCATTCTGAATTCCGGCTTTTTCGCCTGCAACGGCGGCTCCCCCCTCTGGGCGCGCTGGGCGGAAGCCGTGGCCGAAGTCTATGCCAAAGAGTACGGCGCGGACAAGAACGTGCTCCATTTCGCCGAGCAGCTCTGCCTGAACCGCGTGCTGTACGATTCCGGCATGCTTCTGCTGCTGGACCCCGTGCACAACTATGCCTGCGGCGCGTCCGCCGCCCTGCGCGACGCCCGGGACAAAATGGTGATAGGCCACCCGCCCTACGCGCCCATCAAGGGCGTGCACCTTCTGGCTTTCAGCCGCTACGGCAAAGACTATCTCCAGCGGGGATTTCTCTACCAGCGGGGCGCCTACCTGTCCCCGGAAGAGCTGGCCAGTCTGAAGCGTTTGGTCAGGTAAGCAAGTCGGAGGAAGGGGAGGTGGGTTCACGCGCGGTTATGCGCTTTCGTCGGAAATCAGACCCTGCAAAAATTCCGGCGCGACCACGCGGCGCGTGGGAACGGACGCCTCCGCCTTGTTGTAGCTTTCCGCCACCCGCAGGCCGTCCATAAAATAACCTATCATCTCACTGGTGCTGCTGACATTGCCCTGGCGGATTTCCTGACGCAGAACGTCAAGAAGCAAATTCCTGGCCGACTGTTGCGCGGCGCTGCCCATAATGACCGCCATGACTCCTCCTTTTTACCTTTACGCTAAGCTTATCGGAACGAACCCCTGAAAGTTTACCCCTCGCCTGGAAATTTTACAGCGCAAGGGTGACGGACCGGGGGACCTTACGCTATAGGTACCGCCAGCCCCCCCAAGGAGAGAGCATGGACATTACCCGTAAACGCTGCTTTGTATTTGACCTGGACGGCACCGTCTATCTGGGCGACCGCCCCATACAGGGCACTCTGGACTTTGTGGTCCGGAACATGGAACGCTTTGACATCCATTTCCTGACCAACAACACTTCCAAGAATCTCAACGACTACATTGTCAAACTCACGGCCATGGGCGTGCCGGCCACTCTGCCGCGCATGCTTTCCCCGCTGCTGCCCCTGGCGGACCGCCTGGAAGCGGAAGGCATTGAGGAAATCTACCCCGTGGGCAACGCCAACTTCGTCGCCTACCTGCGCGAACGCCTTCCCAAGCTCCGCCTGGGCAACAGCGAGCGCTGCCAGGTGGTGGTGATAGGCTACGACACGGAACTTACCTACAAAAAGCTGGCGGAATCCTGCCTGTTGCTGCAGCGGCCGGAAGTGCGCTTCTGGGCCACGCACCCGGACGCGGTGTGCCCTTCCCCGCAGGGCCCGCTGCCGGATACCGGCAGTTTCCTGGCCCTGTATGAAAAAGCCACGGGCCGCGTGCCGGAACTCAACTTCGGCAAGCCCAACCCCCTGGTGCTGGCCCCGCTGCTGGCCCGCTACAAGCCGGAAGAAATGGTGATGGTGGGCGACCGGCTGTACACGGACATGGTGCTGGCCCACAACACGGGCATGGACAGCATTCTGGTGCTCTCCGGCGAAAGCCTGCGTGAAGACCTGGCCCATGTGGACCGCCAGCCCACCCTGGTGCTGGAAGACCTTTCCGAACTGCGCGGCGCATGAGCGCCTTTTCCCCGCACTATTGCTTTTGTGTTACAAAACGCCCCCCGGGGCGTTTTTTTCATGCCTGAAGCCCGATTTTCGGGTCGCGGCGGCCGTTCCACGCCCGCATGAAAAACGTTTTACCTGTTCTCCGGCGTACATAGCGCGGCTATCCACAGCCCCGGTTGTTCCTTACAAAAAAATGTGGTATTTCGCGTAGTATCAAGAGCCTGGACTGCGCGCCGGCCTCTGGTCCTATCTTTCCCAGCTGCTTTCAATGACGCCAACCGTGAAGGAGATTGCCATGTCTAAAAAGTGGGTTCTCGCTCTTATGAGCCTCCTGTTGACCTTTGCCCTTGCGGGCAGCGCCTTTGCCGCCCCCGCCCAGGACAACTGCAAAAACAGGGGCACACTGGACAAGATGTACTGCGACGAAGACAATGACCTGACCGCCGACACCCCCAAAGACAAGTCCAAATGGAAAAATCCCAGCACGCTCGTCTTCACCTACACGCCGGTGGAAGACCCGGCCGTGTATAAAGACGCCTTTGCCGACTTCCAGGCTTTCCTGAGTAAGAAAACCGGCAAAAAGGTCATTTACTACACCGTGCACTCCAACTCCGCGGAAGTGGAAGCCATGCGGTCCGGCCGTCTGCATATCGCGGGCTTTTCCACTGGCCCCACCTGCTTTGCCGTGAACCTGGCGGGCTACGTGCCCATCGCGGTGAAAGGCTATGAAAACGAGTTCCAGGGCTACCGCCTGATCGTGGTGGTCAAGAAAGACAGCCCCTACCAGAAGCTGACGGACCTCAAGGGCAAGAAAGTCGCCCACACCCAGCCTTCTTCCAACTCCGGCCACCTTGCCCCGCTGGCGCTGTTCCCCAAGGACGGCATGACCCCGGGCAAGGACTATGAAATCGCCTTCTCCGGCAAACACGACCAGTCCGTCATGGGCGTGGGCCACGGCGACTACGAAGCCGCCTGCGTGGCTTCCGACGTGTTCAACCGCATGGCCGGCGCCGGCCGCATCAATAAGGACGACTACCGCATCATCTGGCAAAGCAGCATCTTCCCCACCTCTTCTTTCGGCTATGCCAACGACCTGCACCCGGACCTGGTGAAGAAAATCAAGGAAGCCTTCTTTGAATACCGCTTCACTCCGGAAATGGTGAAGACCTTTGGCGGCGCGGACCGCTTCTTCCCCGTGACCTTCAAGCAGGATTACGAGCTGATCCGCATTATTGCCACTGCCACCGGCGAATCCTTTGACGCCAAGGGCCTGGCCGCCATGAAAGAGGCGGAAGACAAGGCCGCCGCGGCCAAGCGTTCGCGCGAAGCAAACACCCCCGTGCCCGCGAAGAAAAAGTAAACTGCCCTTCCTCCCCCCGGCGCCGTGCCGGGGGGAGGCTTTATTTGCGCAGCCAGCATAACCCTAGAGGTAGACCGTGACGACCCAGAGTTCCGTTTCCCGGGCTGAAAAGCCGTATCTTGTGGTGGAGCACCTGAAAAAAGAGTACGTGAAGGGCAAGGTCGTGCTCTCCGACATCAACCTTTCCATCACGGATACGAACATCACCGCCATTATAGGCCCTTCCGGCACCGGCAAGAGCACGCTTTTGCGCTGCATCAACCGCCTGGTGGAACCCACGGAAGGCAAGATCATTGTGGACGGTGTGGATATCTGCACCCTGGGCGGCGCCGCCTTGCGGGCCGCGCGCCGCCATATCGGCATGATCTTTCAGGAATTCAACCTGGTGGACCGGCTTTCGGTCATGGAAAACGCCCTCTGCGGGCGCCTCGGCTACATTTCTTCCTGGAAAGCCTGGCTGCGCAAGTTCCCCAAGGAAGACATAGACGCGGCCTTTGACCTGCTGGACACCGTGGGCCTGGGCGAATTCGCCACCGTCAGGGCGGACAACCTTTCCGGCGGGCAGCGCCAGCGGGTGGGCATTGCCCGCGCGCTGATGCAGCAGCCCCAGGTGCTGCTGGCGGACGAGCCCACCGCTTCCCTGGACCCCAAAACCTCCGTGGAAATTATGGAGCTGTTGCGCGATATCGGCAAGGAACGCCAGGTGCCCGTGCTGGTCAACATGCACGACGTGAACCTGGCCAAGCGTTACGCCTCGCGCATGATCGGCATGAGCGGCGGCACCATCGTATTTGACGGCCCGCCCGCGGAACTGAGCGACAGCCACCTGCAAAACATTTACGGTGGCAAGGACTGGCTGCAATGAGCACCGCCAAAGCCCGTCCCAATCCCTTTCCACCTAACTGGCCCGTGCGCCTGGCCTACCTGGGCCTGCTGCTGTACAGCATTTATGCCATCAATTATATGGGCATATCCTGGGAGCGCCTGATTGAGGGCCTGGACAACGGCGCTAAGTTCATCGCCGACATGTTTCCCCCGGCCACGGCCCGCTGGCGGGTGCTGGTTTCCGACCTGATGGAGTCCATTGAGATCGCCATCATTTCGTCTTTTCTCGGCATTCTGCTCTCGCTGCCCATCGGTCTGCTGGCCGCCAGGAACCTGATGCCCGCATGGGTGTTCTGGCCCACGCGCGCCTTCATCGCCATTACCCGTTCCTTCCACCCCATGATTTTTGCCATCCTGTTCGTGAAAGCCGTAGGTTTTGGCCCCCTGCCCGGCATCCTTACCCTGATTTTCGCCACCATCGGCTTTATCGCCAAGCTGTTCGCCGAGGCTATCGAGGAAATTTCCCTCAAACCGGTGGAAGCCGTGCGCGCGGCAGGCGCGCCCTTCATGAGCGTGCTCATTTTCGCGGTGCTGCCCCAGGTGCTGAACCGCTTTATCGGCTTTTCCTCATACCAGCTGGATGTGAACCTGCGGAACTCCACCATGCTGGGCATAGTGGGCGCGGGCGGCATTGGCGGCACCCTGTTCGCGGCCTTCCAGCGCTTTGACTACGACTTTGTCAGCACCATCCTTATCGCCATCATCGTCTCGGTCATGTGGTCCGAGTGGCTGGCGCTCAAGCTGAAGGAAATGTTCAAATGAGCCAGACACCCGACTCCAAAACCACAGAGGCCAAGGCCCCGGTTGCCGAGCGCATCTGGGAACGGCTCACTCCCAGACAGCGGCTTTCGCGCCAGGCGCTGCTTGTCGGTTCCCTGGCGGCCCTGGTGTACTGCGTGCGCAACGTGGACGTGATCCCGGAATTCCTCTACGACGCGCCCGCCCAGGTGGCGGACCTCTTAAACCGCATGTGGCCCGTGGATTTCGCCCACTACCCGGAAGGCATTCACGCCGCGCTGATGGACACCATCCATATCGCCACCATGGGCACCATGCTCTGCATTGTGCTCTCCCTGCCCGTGGCCCTGCTGGTGGCACGGAACATCACCAAGAACCGCTTCCTGAACTGGCTGGGCATGTTCATTCTGGTCTCTTCCCGCTCGGTCAGCGTGCTGGTCTGGGCGCTGTTGTTCGTGGCTATTTTCGGGCCGGGCGTGCTGGCGGGGACCATCACCATTGCCGTGCGCTCCATAGGTTTTACCGGGAAACTCCTGGGCGAAGCTCTGGAAGAAACCCACCCCGGCCCCGTGGAAGCGCTGAAAGCCGCGGGCGCGCCCTGGATCAGCGTGTTCATCAAGGGCTTCTGGCCCCAGGTACTGCCCGCGTTCTGGGCTGTTGCGCTGTTCCGCTGGGACATCAATATCCGCGAATCCTCGGTTATCGGCCTGGTGGGCGCGGGCGGCATAGGCATGGCTCTGGACATGGCGCTCAGCCTCTTCCAATGGCCGCGCGTTTCCCTGGTGCTGGTCTGCATTTTCGCCCTGGTGGTCATCTGCGAAGTGGTGGTCACCCACATCCGCAAACGGATTATCTAGGGGTATATCCTTTATAAACGGAAGCGGGCGGGAGCCGAAACGCCCGCCCGCTTCCGTTTTATTCGACCGGCCCTCACCCGTTGATGCGGTTCAGGGCGAAGCGTTCGCCGGGCTGTATGCTTTCCGTCTCCATTTTCTGCCGAAAAATCAGCGCGTCCAGGTCCCCCAGCAGGGTGGCCGTCTCGCCTTCCACCAGCAGCGCGCTACCTTCGCGCAAGGCCAGCACGTTTTCCTTGGGGTTCATGACCAGGTATTCCGCCAGGCGGTCTTCGCGGCTTTCGCCGTTGTGCCCGACAGGTTTGCCGCTGATAAAGTGGGGGTTGATCTGGAAGGGGATGAGGCTGAAGGCGTCGAAAGAAGGCGGTTCCACCACCGGCATGTCGTTGGTGGTGCGTATGGTGGGGCAGGCCACGTTGCTGCCCGCGCTCCAGCCCATGTAAGGCATGCCGTTGTTCACGCGGTGCCGTATTTCCTCCACCAGCCCGTGGGTATACAGGCGCTGCAGCAGGGCAAAGGTGTTGCCGCCGCCCACGATGATCGCGTCGGTATCATTAAGGGCCGCGCGCGGGTCCGCGAAACGGTGGATGGAGGCGACCTCCACCCCCTGCTTTTCATACACCGGCTTGACTTTGTTCTCGTATTCGTCAAAGCCGTAGGTCACGGCGGCATAGGGCACCAAGAGAGCCCGCTTCACGTTGCCTTTCAGAAAAAGCGCCAGCTGCTCCCCTGCGTGTTCCAGATATCCCAGGCTGCCCTTGCGCGAGCTGCTCATCAACAATAAGTGTTTCATGGCGTGTCTCCCATGTAAAAATGAAACCGCTCCCGGCGCCGCTTCCGTTTTGGAACCCCCGTGCCGGATCAGAGCTTTTCTTTCTCCTCACCGCATAGTATAGCTCACGCCCATCAGAAGTACATATCCTTTATATCTATAATGCGCATCAAAAAGGGACGGCGCAAAGGCGCGGCTCCCCTTTTCGCAACCATATCCAGAGGACGGCATGAGCAACGACAGCGAAAAAGTCATTTATTCCATGTACAAAGTCACCAAGCGCCATGGCCAGCGCGAGGTGCTGAAAGACATCACCCTGGGCTATTTTTACGGGGCCAAAATCGGCGTGCTGGGCCTGAACGGCTCCGGTAAAAGCTCGTTATTGAAGATTCTGGCGGGCGTGGACACGGCCTTTGACGGCGAAACCAACGTCTCCCCCGGCTACACCATCGGCTACCTGGAGCAGGAACCCCTGGTGGACGAAACCCGCACCGTGCGCGAAGTGGTGGAAGAAGGCGTGGCCGAGCTGGCCGCCATCCGCGACGAGTACGAGGCCATCAACGCCAAGTTTGCGGAACCCATGTCCCCGGAGGAAATGGACGCGCTGATCACCCGCCAGGGCGAAGTGCAGGAACTGATGGACAACAAGGGCGTCTGGGACCTGGACGCCAAGCTGGACATGGCCATGGACGCCCTGCGCTGCCCGCCCGGCGACACGCTTGTTTCCGTCATTTCCGGCGGGGAACGCCGCCGCGTGGCGCTCTGCCGCCTGCTGCTCAAAAACCCGGACATCCTGCTCCTGGACGAACCCACCAACCATTTGGACGCGGAATCCGTGGGCTGGCTGGAGCGCTACCTGCAGAGCTTTCCCGGCACGGTCATCGCGGTCACCCACGACCGCTACTTCCTGGACAACGTGGCGGGCTGGATTCTGGAACTGGACCGCGGCCGGGGCATACCCTGGAAGGGCAACTACTCCTCCTGGCTGGAACAGAAGCAGAAGCGCCTGGCGTCTGAGGAAAAAACCGAGGCCGAGCGCCAGAAAACCCTGCAGCGCGAGCTGGAATGGATACGCATGGCCCCCAAGGGCCGCCACGCGAAAAGCAAGGCGCGCATCAACGCATATGAGGCCATGCTTTCCCATGAATCCGAGCGCCGCGCGGCGGAGCTGGAAATCTACATTCCGCCCGGACCGCGCCTGGGCAAGCTGGTCATTGAGGCGGAAAAGCTGGGTAAGTCCCTGGGCGACAAGCTGCTGATCGACGGCATGGACTGCATTATCCCGGCCGGGGCCATTGTGGGCATTATAGGCCCCAACGGCGCGGGCAAGACCACGCTGTTCAAGATGGTGGCGGGCCTGGAAAAGCCGGACACCGGCACCCTGCGTCTGGGCGACACCGTGCAGGTGGCCTACGTGGACCAGGGCCGCGAATCTCTGACCCCCGGCAAGAGCGTGTACGATATCATCAGCGGCGGCTATGACGTCGTCAAGCTGGGGAACAAGGAAATCAACGCCCGGGCTTACTGCTCGCGCTTCAACTTTATCGGCGCCGACCAGCAGAAGCCTTCGGAAGTGCTGTCCGGCGGGGAGCGCAACCGCCTGCACCTGGCCCGCATGCTCCAGTCCGGGTCCAACGTGCTGTTGCTGGACGAACCCACCAACGACCTGGACGTGAACACCATGCGCGCCCTGGAAGACGGTCTGGAAAACTTCGCGGGCACCGTGCTGGTCATCAGCCACGACCGCTGGTTCCTGGACCGTATCGCCACGCACATTCTGGCCTTTGAGGGCGATTCCCAGGTGCGGTTCTTTGACGGCAACTATTCGGAATACGAAGCCGACCGCAAAAAACGCCTGGGAAAGGAGGCGGACCAGCCGCACCGCATCAAGTTCCGCAAACTCACACGCTAAACGGTTTGCGTTTACGCGGCGCGCGCCCGGTCTGTAACAACCGGCGCGCGCCGTGAAAATAAAATGCCTTAGAAAACGCCCGCGGCCTCTTGTCCGCAACCTCTTTACGGGATACAAGCATTCAGATACGAACAACGCTTTTTGTCCGGCCAACAGCCCCTGTGACCCACGCATGCACGAAACAGCGCACGAAATCTCCGGCCTGAGCCGCAAGTTCACCAAAGACGACGTCAACATTCTCCCCCTCTTTTATTATGACGGGGACGTGGTCTTGGTGCGCGACGAGGAAACGCTGGCCTATGCCGTGGCCCGCATGCGCAAGGAACGGGTGCTGGGTTTCGACACGGAAAGCAGGCCCTGCTTCCGCAAGGGCAAGCCCATCACGCCCGCGCTCGTCCAGATAGCTTGCAGCGACATCGTCTTTCTGTTCCAGCTCACCTGGCTGCCGTTGCACCCGCAACTGCTTGCGGTGCTGGAATCTCCCTCCCTCATCAAGGCCGGGGTGGCCATTGGCGACGACATGCGCTTGCTGCGCACCGTAACGCCGTTTACGGAGGCCGGTGTCGTGGACCTGGGCGAAGTGGCCCGCGCGCGCGGCCTGGAAACCCGGGGCCTGCGCACCCTGGCCGCCAACTTCATGGGCGTGCGCATTTCCAAAAGCGCGCAGTGTTCCAACTGGGAACACCGGGAACTTTCCGCCCAACAGGTGCGCTACGCGGCCACGGATGCCTGGATCAGCCGCAAGGTCTATCAGCGCATGGACGATCTAGGATTTTTCGACTCCCTTCCGGCATCTGAACAAGGATCAGCCGCCCATGCCTTCTGCCCTTCCTGAAATCTCCCTCGTCGTCCCGGTCTATAATGAAGAAGACAACCTGCCCGAGCTGGTGGGCCAGATCCGTTCCGCCATGCAACGGACCGGCAGGCCCTGGGAACTGATCCTGGTGGACGACGGCAGTTCCGACGCCAGCCTTTCCGTCATCCGCGAGCTGGCCGCCGCGCATCCGGAAGTGCGCTACCTGGCTTTCGCGGCCAACTGCGGCCAGTCCGCCGCCTTTGCCGCCGGGTTTCAGGAAGCGCAAGGCGGCACGCTGGTCACCCTGGACGCGGACCTGCAGAACGACCCGGCGGACATTCCCGCCATGCTCGAACTTTACGGCCAGGGCCACGACATGGTCATAGGCTGGCGGGCCAAACGCCAGGACACCTGGACCAAACGCTGGGCCTCCAAACTGGGCAACGCGGTGCGCAACTACCTCTCGCGGGAAAACGTGCGCGACACCGGCTGCTCCCTGAAAGTGCTGCGCGCGGACATGGCCAAAAAACTTCCCATGTTCACCGGCATGCACCGCTTCCTGCCCACGCTGATGAAAATGCAGGGGGCCAGAGTGGCGGAAATCAAGGTCAACCACCGCGCCCGGCTGCACGGGGTTTCCAAGTACGGCATCTGGGACCGGGCCAGAAAGACCTTTTTCGACCTTTTAGCCATACGCTGGATGCAGGCCCGCCACGTCAACTACGCCATCAAGGAACGTAAGGCCCCCTGATGCGCTGGCTGCTGCTTTTTTCCGGCTGCGCGGTCCAGGCCCTGGCCTTGGCGTGGCTGTACCGGACGGGCTGGTTTTCCGGCACGGCGGCAACCCCCTGGCGCGGCCCCTTGCCGCTTTTTGCTTGCGGCGTTTGCGCCGTACTCCTTTTCGCCCTTTGGGAGCGCCATTTTGTGCTGGCCCTGGGCCAGGCCGTAGCGGTCGCCCTTTGCCTGCTGGGCGGAACCCCTTCCCTAAGCAAACGCGCCTCCAACCACCGCCGCGCGGGCCGGCCATGAGCGTTCCCGCCCGCGCCGTCGCCAAGCTCGCGCTCAAAGGGGGCGTGCTGTTCCTCACCCTGGCCGGGTTGATTCTTCTGGTGCAGGCCCTGGACATCACCCACCTGGACGCGGCCTGGATAGACGGCCATATCCGGGGCCAGGGGCGTAGCGGCGTGGCTCTGTTCGTGGCGCTGACGGCTGTGGCTTCCGCTTTGGGCGTGCCCCGGCAGGGCATCAGCTTTCTGGGCGGCTACGCTTTCGGCGCGGAATGGGGCGTTCTCTGGAGCACGCTGGGTACCGGCACGGGCTGCGCTCTGGGCTTCACCTACGCCCGTCTTCTGGGCCGCTCTTTCGTCATGCGCCTGTTCGGGCGGCGGCTGGCCAAACTCAACGCCTTTCTTTCGCGCGCGCCCTTTACCATGACCCTGGTGGTGCGCTGCCTGCCCGTGGGCAACAACGCGGTGACCAACCTTTTGGGCGGCCTGTCCTCCATTCCGGCTTTCAGCTTTATTACCGGGTCCTGCGTGGGCTATATCCCGCAGAACCTGATTTTCGCCATCCTGGGCAGCGGCATGCGGGTGGAACCCTTCTGGCGCATCGCCCTTTCCGCCGTGCTTTTCGTGCTTTCCTCCATCCTCGGCTACCTGCTGTACCGCAGGCACAGGGTGGCCCATATCTTGGAAGAGGGGCAAACGGACGCGGAAAAATAAGGGCTGTTGCTTCCCTTTGTTATGGGTATGGGCCCGTTTGTCGACGCACGGCGCGCCACGCTCCGGCATAGCGAGATCAATACCGCCTATGAACGACCTTTTGCGGGACAAACCCGTCCTTCTCGCCTTTTCCCTGACCCTGATCCTGATCATGGGCGTCAACAGCGTCATGCCGCTGGTGCCGCACCTGAGCGAGGTGTTCGGCGTTTCCCCGGCTTCCGCCAGCCTGGTCATCACCGCCTTCACCCTGCCGGGCATCGTGTTTTCCCCTCTGGCGGGCCTGTTGGCCGACCGCTACGGCAGAAAGGTCGTGCTCGTCCCTTCCCTGCTGCTGGTGGCCTTTGGGGGAGCGGCCTGCGCGTTCGCCCCCAACTTTCCCCTGCTGGTGCTGTTCCGTTTTATCCAGGGCATAGGCACCGCGCCTCTGGGCCTGTTGAACAACACCATAATCGCGGACGCCCACAAAGGCCCCGCGCTGACGCGCATGGTGGGATACAACGGCACGGTCATCAGCCTAGGCACGGCTTTTTTTCCCACCATAGGGGGCGCGCTGGCCCATGTGGACTGGCGCTGCG
Organism: Desulfovibrionaceae bacterium; assembly: GCA_031551765.1. Classification (GTDB taxonomy): domain Bacteria; phylum Desulfobacterota; class Desulfovibrionia; order Desulfovibrionales; family Desulfovibrionaceae; genus JAVBNC01. The sequence continues at coordinate 7,429 of JAVBNC010000123.1, read as the reverse complement.
CTTTTCTGCTGCCGCTCATGGCCCTGCCTGTGCTGCTGCTGACCCTGCGCACCCCGCTGGCCGGGCCTTCCGGCGACACAGGCATGGCCCAGTACCTGAAAGAATCCTGGTCCGTGGCCACCACGCCCCGCAACCTCACCCTGTTCGGGGTCACTTTTCTCACCTTCGTCATGCTCTACGGGCCCATCATCACCTGCTTTCCCCTGATGGCCCATACGGTGTTCCAGTCCAGCCCCTCCTCCATCGGGGCCACCATGATCGCCTCCTCCATGGGGGCTGCGCTGATCGCCTCGCAGTTGGAACGCCTTTCCCGGCGCTTTTCCCCCAAAAAACTGCTCGTCGCCAGCCAGCTCTGCTATATCATTTCCATGAGCATCATGCCCTTCATAACCGCGCACTGGATGGTGGTGCTGCCCGTTCTCTTTTTCGGCTTCGGCCAGGGGCTGAACATTCCCAACGTTTCCGCCATGCTGGTCAGCGAAACACCGCAGGGGCAGCGGGCCGTGGTCATGGCCGTCAACGGCACCCTGCTGCGCCTGGGCCAGACCGTGGGCCCCATTTTGTTCAGCACGCTCATGCTCCTGGGCGGCACATCTTTTTCCTTTTTTTCCGGGGCAGCGCTGGCCGCGTTGATGCTGGCATTAGTAGTATACGGACTTTCTCCCATGCGGGGCTCGGATCAATCACAATAAAGCCCTTTTGCCTCCAAACGCGCCGCCCGCGCCAGAAAGCCATTGAGTTTTTCCCGAGTCCGGGTTAGGAAATTTCGTTTTATATATTATGACCGCGCCCTCGGGCGCACTTTTATCCGGAGGACGCATGTTCTGGATCACCAACGCTTACGCCCTGGGCGCCGGCCAGCAGGCCGGACAAGACGGCAACCTGCTTACCGGCCTGGCCCCTTTCGCGCTTATTTTCATCGTCTTTTACTTTCTGCTTATCCGGCCGCAGCAGAAAAAGGCCAAAGAGCACAAACAGATGCTTGAAGCCCTGAAAAAGGGCGACGCCGTCATTACCGCCGGCGGCCTGTACGGCCGCATCGTGGAAACCCGCGACGACGTGGTGGTGGTGGACCTTGGCGAAACCAAGGTGACCGTGGGCCGCCCGTATATCGCCGCCGCGCCCACCAAGCAGCAGGCCGCGGGCGCCGCGCCCAAGCCGGAAAAGAAAGCCAAGGGCAAGGCCGCTGAAAAGGCCGAAGCCCCCGCTGAAGAGCCCAAGGCCATAGCGGAAAGCGCCGCCCCCGCCGAGGAAGCCAAAGCTTCTGGGGAAGCCCAAAACGCCGGGCAGGCTCCGGCCGCCCCGGCTGAAGCCCCGGCCCAGGCTCCGGCTGACGCCCCCAAAACTGAAGCGGAAAAGAAGTAGCAACCATACACCGGGTGCGGCGCCCCGCGCGGGGTTGGCCGCATCCGTGTTCATGACGCCCTGCCCGGGTGCCGGCACCTTTCGCCGGGCTTCGGGCAGAGCGTTTTGCGGACCATGTTCGGACAGGAGTATCTATGAGAGAAGGCCTGCAATGGCGACTCATCGTCACGGTTCTGGCGGTGGCGCTTTCCATCGTGTACCTCTTGCCCGGCATGTCCTGGGTGCAGAACAGCCCCCTGCGCAAGATTCTGCCTGACGCCCGCGTCAACCTGGGCCTGGACCTGGTGGGCGGTATGCACTTGACGCTGGGCGTGGACGTGGACAAGGCCATAGAGAATTCCCTGACCCAGACCGGCCAGGAAATCCGTTCCAGCACGCGAGAAAAGGGCATTGTCGTCCTGCGGCCGCACCTCCTGCCCAATGAAAAGCTGGAGTTCACCCTGGCCCGCGCCGACCAGAAAGACGCCCTGGCCGAGCACATGGCCAAGTTCTTCCCCCATACCGCCCTGTCCGCGCCCCAGACCGCCAGCGACGGGCAACTGCGCTACACGGTCACTTTAAAGCCCCAGGAGCGGGCGGAAATGGCCCGCATGGCGCTGAACCAGGCGCTGACCACCATCCGCAACCGCATTGACCAGTTCGGCGTGTCCGAGCCGGACATCCGCTCCCAGCCAGACGACAACCGCATCATTATCCAACTGCCGGGCATCAAGGACGCCGAGCGGGCCATACGCCTGGTGGGCCAGACCGCGCACCTGGAATTCCACCTGGTGCGCGACGACGTGGACCAGGCCCGCATAGCCCGGGGTCTTCTGCCCCCCGGCACCGTGCTGCTGCCCATGCAGGACCGTGAAGGCGGAGAACAGAGCCTCTTGGTGGACAGCGAAGCCGTGCTGACCGGCGAATACATAGCCAACGCCGTGGCCCGGCCGGATTCCCGCGACAACCAGCCCTATGTGGCCTTGACTTTCAACAACCGGGGCGCGGCGCTTTTTGAGCGCATCACCGGCGACAATATCCGGCGCCGCCTGGCCATTGTGCTGGACGGCAAAATCCACTCCGCCCCGGTCATCCAGGGCAAAATTTCCGGCGGCTCGGCCAGCATTACCGGCCGCTTCACCATGGCCCAGGCCCAGGACCTGGCCCTGGTGCTGCGCGCGGGGAGCCTGCCCGCCCCCGTCTCCGTGCTGGAAGAACGCACCGTCGGCCCTTCCCTGGGGCAGGAATCCATTGACAAGGGCGTCATGGCTGCCGTCACCGGCGGCCTGATAGTCATGGTGTTCATGGCCATCTACTACGGCCTGTCGGGCATAGTGGCCAACGTCATGCTGCTTCTGGACGTGCTGTTCATTCTCGCGGGCCTGGCGGCTTTCGGCGGCACCCTGACCCTGCCGGGCATAGCGGGCATTGTGCTGACCCTGGGCATGGCCGTGGACGCCAACGTGCTCATTTTCGAGCGTATCCGGGAAGAGCTGTTCAAGGGGCTGACCCCCATAGCGGCCATCCGCACCGGCTTTTCCCGCGCCACGCTGACCATTACCGACTCCAACCTGACCACGGTCATTGCCGCTATAGTGCTCTATCAGTTCGGCACCGGTCCCATCCGGGGCTTTGCCGTGACGCTGACCCTGGGCGTTATTGTCTCCATGTTCACCGCGATCTTTGTGTCGCACATCGTGTACGACTTGTGGATGGGCAAAAAAGGCCGTCCGCTCAGTATTTAAGGAGCCGCCATGGGTCTGCATCTTATACCGAACAACCTGAGCATCGACTTTGTGGGGATGCGCCGCATCTCCTATATTCTGTCCATTCTGCTCATTCTGGCCGGGGCCGTTTCCCTGGGCATGCGGGGCGGCCCCCGCTACGGCATCGACTTTGCGGGCGGCACCATAGCCCAGGTAAAATTCGAAAAAGCCATTGAAGAAGACGCCATCAAGGCCGCGCTGGAAAAGATCGGCCACCCGGGCCTGGTGGTGCAGAGCTTCGGCAACGACGGGGGCCACACTTACCTGATCCGCGTTTCCAGCACGGACGCCAAGCCCTCGCAAATTCGCGACGACATTCTGAAGGCGCTGGACGAAAACACCCCGGGCAACCCCCTGGAGCTGCAGCGGCTGGAATCCGTGGGCCCCAAAGTAGGGGCGGACCTCAGGTCCAAAGCTGTGGAGGCCATGTATTTCGCCACACTCCTGATAGCCATCTACATTTCCGGCCGCTTCGAGCACCGCTGGATAGTGGCTGTGCTTATGGCCGCCGCTCTGGCCGGCGGCATGTACCTGCTGGAACTGGTGGGCGTGGGCAAGGCCTTTCTGGTGCTGGCCGCCACCATTCTGACCGTCGTGCTCTGCTGGAAATTGCGGCTTATCTTCGCGTTGGGGGCCATCGTCTCCATTCTCCATGACCTGCTCATAACAGTGGGGTTGTTCTCCATTATGAACAAGGAGTTCGACCTTACCATCATCGCGGCCCTGCTGACCATTGTGGGCTACTCGTTGAACGACACCATCATCGTGTACGACCGGATCCGGGAAAACCTGCATAACGAGAAGGGGCAGAAGCTGTCCTCCATCATCAACCGCAGCATCAACCAGACCCTTTCGCGCACGGTGCTCACTTCCGGCACCACGCTTATCGTCATCACCACCCTGCTGCTTTTCGGCGGGGGCATTATCCACGATTTCGCCCTGGTCATGTTTATCGGGGTGTTCGTGGGCACGGCTTCGTCCATGTTCGTGGCCAGCCCCGTGCTGCTGGTTTTCGGCGACACCGTGGTGGCCCAGGCCGAAGCCGAGGAAAAAGCCAAAGTCCAGGCCGAAGCCAAAGCCAAGGCCAGGGGCATTTCCAGGGTCTAGAGCAATTTCTCTTTGAAATTGCTCGGCAGACGCGAAGCGGATGCCCGCGAAGCGTGTCGTGTATGCTTTGTAGTTTTACGGTATGCGCACATCGCGTCACAGTTTTCGAGAGCGTTGGTGAGTAATTTCAAAATGTAAATGCTCTAAGTCTCATTTCTTCCACGTAATGCAAAGACGCCGGGCAATACGCCCGGCGTCTTTGCATTGGAACAATGTGGACTTTTACCGTCCACTCCAGCCGCAACGTCATATGCCTTCTGACATTTTGGTATGCCAAAAGCCACATTTCTCCTTGGGATTCCGGCACAATTTAACGGTGTGCCATTGTCTTTTCAGGCAGTTGTATTATTATTTTTGCGAACAGTAAGAGGTGTCGGCACGATTCCGTGTTTTCCTTTGCCTTTTTTCCACGGCTGAAGTATACAAGCGCGATTCACATGAGGTGATGGGCTTTATTGTTTGTGAAGGAGTGTCCCATGAACCAGAACGACCTTGAATACTTCCGCAATCTGCTGAACGAACAGCTTCAGGAAGCCCTCAAGCAAGGCGACTTGACCCTTGAGGATATGACCGACAACAACGAGATATTTGCGGATCCGGCGGACCGGGCCACCATGGAATCCGACCGGGCCTTCACCTTGCGCATACGCGACCGGGAACGCAAACTCATCAAAAAAATCCGGGCCGCCCTGACCCGCCTGGATAACGGCACTTATGGCGCCTGCGAAGACTGCGGCGAGGAAATAGGCGTGCCCAGGCTCAAAGCCCGGCCTGTGACCCGCCTGTGCATCAACTGCAAGAGCAAGCAGGAAGAAGACGAACATCTGCGCGGCGAATAATCGCACACAAGGGTCTTCCAGGCCCGCCGGGAACACTCCGGCGGGCCTTTTTACAACCGCTTATCCTCTTTTTCATGGACGCCCACCTTTTCCGACGCCTTGCCCCCGCACTGGCCCGCGTTCTTGACGGCGCGCGGGTGGAACGCATCCACGCCCCTCTGCCGGAAGTCACGGTGTTCCGCATTTTTACCCGCCAGGCCAAGCGCGCCCTGGTGCTGCGCGGCCACAAGGCGGAACCGCTGCTTTTCCTTACAGACAAAAGCCCGCTGCCCAACCCGGCCTTTCCCCCGGCCCGGGTCATGCTGCTGCGCAAGCACGCGGAAGACCGCAGGCTCGGCCCGGCGCTCATAGACTGGGTGGGCCGCCGCCTGGCCCTGCCCCTGCCGGGCGAAAACAACCAGATTGCCGGATACCTGATGCTGGACCTGCGCGAAGGCGCGCTCTACCTGCCCGCCCTGCCCCAGGACTTTCCCCGGCCCGCGCTGTGGCCGGAGCCTTCCGCCCTGCCGGACCTGCTCTCCGGCCCGGCCTGGCAGGACTACCCCACGCTCAGCCCCCTTTTGCGGCGCACCCTGGCCGCGCTTTCCCCGCCGGACCAAGCCGCCTTGCTGGTGGACCTGGAAGCCGGGGACGGCGACCTTTTCGCCTACGGAACGGGGGGCCGAGAGAGCGTCCCCGCCCTGCTCTCCGCCTGGCCCCTGCCGCCGGAACAGACGCCCAAAGGCATGGCCGCCCTGCCCCTGGACCAGGACGGCGAAGCCCTGCTGGCCGCCCTGCGCGCCGTGTCCGAACCCAAGCTCCTGGCCCTGGCGGAAGAAGGCCTGCGCAAGGAACGCGCCGCCCCCGGCCGCGCCCAGGACAAACGCCGCAACCGTCTGCTCAACACACTGCTGAAGGAAGAAGAGCGCCTTACGGCCGTGCTTGCCCGGCGCGGCGACGCCGTCAGCATCCAGGCCCAACTCTGGCGCCTGGACAAGGAGACGAAACAGCCCTTCCTGGACCTGGAGGCCGAGGGCGAAAGCCCGGCCCGCCGCATTCCGCTGGACGAACGCCTGACCCTGCGCGAAAACATGGCCGCCCTTTTCCGCCAGTCGGACCGCGCCGCCAGGGGCCTGGCCATGCTGACCCCGCGTATCGCGGCCCTGCGCGCCGGGGAACTCCAGCCCTTGCCCGGCCAACAGGGCAAGGCATCTCCCCCAGTCCCGGCCGCTCCCGCTTCAACAGCCCGAGGCCAGCAGCGGAGCGACAAGGCAGCCCAGGCTTTTCTCTCCTCCGACGGTTTTCTCCTGCTGCGCGGCAAAAACGCCGAAGGCAACCGGGAAATTCTGCGCCGCGCCCGTCCTTTTGACCTCTGGTTCCACGCGGAAGACGGCCCCAGCACCCACCTGATCCTCAAGCGCGACCACGCCGCCCAGGAAGTGCCGGAAAGCACTCTGCTGGAAGCTGCCACCCTGGTGGCCCTGAAAAGCTGGCAGCGTGGTGAGGCCAAGGCCCGCGTATTCTGCGCCCTGGCCAAGCACGTGCATCCCATCAAGGGGGCCGCGCCCGGCACCGTGCGCGTGGACAGCGTGTTGCAGAGCTTTCTCGCGCCCGTGGACGCCGCGCTGGAAGAACGCCTTAAGCAGGCCTGAAGCCGCCTTCAGCTTTGTTCCCCCTTGCGCTCGTGCTTTTTTTCACGTACTAGAAGGCATGGCTCACACCCCTAACAAGATGGAACGCCCATGACCAATCCCCCCAAAACCCCGCAAATTATCGCTCAGGCCCTGGACAAGCTCCGCGAGCGCAAGGCTTTTCTGCAAAAGGAAAAAGATTCCCCCGCGTTCCGCAAGGCGGACGAGTTGCGCGAACTGGCCGTGGCCCGCTTCACCGCCTTGAAAGAGGAAATGGAGGCGGCCTTCCGTCCCTTTGGGCAGGAAATCGTCTGCAAGGTCACGGCCAGCGGGCCGGACACGGCGCACTATTATCTGCGGCCCATCGCGTCCACCGGGGAATATTTTTCCTACCAGCCGGACGCCAAGACCTACCGCCAATGGGTGCGTCTGCGCATTGAAGGCGAGCGCCACGCCGACATAGTCGTCGCCTTCCATTGCGTGGAGCCCACATCCAAAGGCCTGATGGCCGCCGCTTCCTTCCTGCAGTTCGTGGATATCGTGGACGGCCAGCGCCGCCCCGGCACGGAAACCCAGCCCCTGGGCTCCTCCCACTTCCGCTTCCACGGCCGCGAAGACGCCGCCAACCTGGCCGCCAAATTCGGCGACTGGCTGGATACCATCCTGACCCAGGCTTTGGTAAAATGGGAGGCTCAGTTGTAAGCGGCACCGTACAATCACAGTGCCGTCTTTTTGTCCAAAAAAAACAGATTTGACCGGGAGC
>JAVBNC010000164.1:0-33105 GCA_031551765.1 Desulfovibrionaceae bacterium | reverse complement strand
CTTCAGAAGCAGAGCGGTTTTGGTGGCGTCTATGTCGATGCAAAAGCACTCAATAATTTTTCCAACTTTGTATCGACTCAACTTGCTGTTTGCAAACATTTTTCTAGCCTACCAGGTGATATCCTGATGGTCTAGAGCCTATTTAAAACTCAGCCCTAACTTTTTGCGCGCGCCGTCCGATAAGCCGTGCATAAGGAGCGGTTATGTCGTTTATCGGGTCACTTTCATCCAGCGCGGGGCATGGGGTTTTCCATGCCGGGGAGACCGCTGCCGTGTTCGCTTCGGACATCACGCGGCGCATCACTCCCAAAAGCGCGGTGGAAGCGGCGGACAGCACCGATGCCACTGACGTGTCCGCCACGGCGGGCCAGAGCGCCAAGGCCGAACAGCTGCAAAAGCTGGAAAGCTCGCTGGCGGACACCATTTCCTACATGGCCAAGGAACACGGCGAAAAAGCCGGAACCGCGGCCATGGCCCTGATCTACAAGCGTATAGGCGACGGGGATGTGACCGAGGAAAGCCTGGGCAACGCCCTTCTGGACGTGACCCGCTTCATAGACGGCAACTTCGGCACGGATTCCGGCGACCGGTTCATGGAACACCTGAACGGCAGCCTGAACGAGAGCCTGAACGCCTATTTCGAGAACGGCCAGAACGAGACTTTTTTCGCGGTGAACGGGCCGGACGGGGCTATTTCGGGCACCGGGCTGGTGCTGAATACCGCGCAGGACAACGCGCGGCAGGCGGCGGATTCCATCCTTTCCATCATCGAAGCGGCCCGCAAGAGCATGGAAGAAAGCATGAAGCGCCCGTCCAACCCGTACGAAGCCATGCTGCAGGGGGAAGAAGCGCTGCAGCCCGGCCTGCTTATGGATGCGATGGCGTAGAAGGATTTTCGGAGGACGACAAAAAACCGGCGGGGTGCGCACCCCGCCGGTTTTTTGTCATGTACACAACAACGCGTCAGCGGATCAGGCCGAGCACGCCCAGGCGGTTGATCGCCCGCTGCAGGGAAGCTTCCGCCCTGGTGACGTTGACGCTGTCTTCGGACTTGGCCTTGGCCAGGCGCTCCAGAGCGCGTTTCTTGGCCTGCTCCGCCCGTTCCTTGTCGATTTCCGCGGCCAGTTCCCCGGCGTCCGCCAGGATAAGCACCTTGGATTCGGTCACCTCGGCAAAACCGCCCGTCAGACAGACGTACACGGTTTCGCCCTTGGCCTTGTAGTGCAGGCAGCCTATTTTCAACGCGGACAGAAAGGGGGTATGGCCGGGCAGAACGCCGAACTCGCCTTCTATGCCCGGCACGGCCACGTAGTCCACGTCCTCGCTCAGGACTACCCGGTCCGGGGTCACTATTTCCAGTCGCAGCGGGTTCGCCATGGGATGCCTCGTTACTGTGCCTGTCTCTTCTTGTTCTTTTCCACGGCCATTTCAATGCCGCCCACCATGTAGAAGTCGTCTTCGGAAAGGTGGTCGTATTCCCCTTCCAGAATGCCCTTGAAGCCCTTGATGCTGTCTTCAAGCTTGACGTACTGGCCGGGGGTGCCGGTGAACACTTCCGCCACGTGGAAGGGCTGGGACAGGAAGCGCTGGATGCGGCGGGCGCGGGCCACAATGAGTTTGTCCGCGTCGGAAAGTTCGTCCATGCCCAGAATGGCGATAATGTCCTGCAGATCTTTATACTTTTGCAGCACTTGCTGCACGGAACGGGCCACCTGGTAGTGTTCTTCGCCCACGACCAGGGGGTCGAGAATGCGGGAGGTGGAGTCCAGCGGGTCCACGGCGGGGTAGATGCCCAGCTCGGAAATGGCCCGCGAGAGCACCAGGGTGCCGTCCAGGTGGGAGAAGGTGGTGGCCGGGGCCGGGTCGGTCAGGTCGTCCGCGGGCACGTACACCGCCTGCACAGAGGTGATGGACCCCTTGGTGGTGGAGGTGATGCGTTCCTGCAGGCCGCCCAGGTCCGTGCCCAGGGTGGGCTGGTAGCCCACGGCGGACGGCATGCGGCCGAGCAGCGCGGACACTTCCGAACCCGCCTGGGTGAAGCGGAAAATGTTGTCGATGAACAGAAGCACGTCCTGGTTTTCCTCGTCGCGGAAATATTCCGCGCAGGCCAGACCGGTCAGGGCCACGCGGGCGCGGGCTCCTGGGGGCTCGTTCATCTGGCCGTAGACAAGCGAGGCTTTCTCCAGGATTCCGGCTTCCTTGAATTCGTTGTACAGGTCGTTGCCTTCACGGGTGCGCTCGCCCACGCCCGCGAACACGGAAAGGCCGCCGTGCTGTTTGGCGATGTTGTTGATCATCTCCATCAGAATAACGGTCTTGCCCACGCCGGCGCCGCCGAACAGGCCCATCTTGCCGCCCTTGGGGAAGGGGATCAAGAGGTCCACAACCTTGATGCCGGTTTCGAGGAGTTCCACCTTGGTGCTCAGCTCGGTGAACTCCGGAGCCGGGCGGTGGATGGGCAGGTATTTGTCCGTTTCAATGGGGCCCAGTTCGTCCACGGGGCGGCCCACCACGTTCATGATCCGGCCCAGCGAAGCCTTGCCCACGGGCACCATGATGGGCTTGCCCGTGTCTTTCGCGTCCATGCCGCGGGTCAGGCCTTCGGTGGCGTCCATGGCGATGGTGCGCACCACGTTGTCGCCCAGGTGCTGAGCCACTTCGCAGACCAGTTCCGGCGCGTTTTCGTTGTTGGGGTTGTGTATCTCAAGCGCGGAGAGGATGCTCGGGAGCTTCCCGCCGGCAAACTCAACGTCCACAACGGCGCCGATGACCTGCACGATTTTTCCGATATTCGCACTCATATCCAGATGCTCCCTTCGTTATCCTTTGAGCGCCTCAACGCCGCCCACGATATCAATAAGGTCCTTGGTAATGGCGGCTTGCCGCGTTTTGTTGAACAGCCGGGTCAGGCTTCCGATAAGGTCGTCGCAGTTGCGGGTGGCGTTGTCCATGGCCGCCATGCGCGCCGCGTGCTCGCTGGCGGAGGTGTCCAGCAGCCCCCGGTAGACCAGGGCCTTGATGACCCTGGGCAGCAGCGCTTCCATAAGCGCCCTGCCCGTGGGCTCGTACAGGTATTCCACCCGCGTGGGGGCGGGGGCCTCTTCTTTTTTCTCTTCCTTGGCCTGCAGGGGCAGCAGCTGGCTGACCACCGGGTTCTGGCGCATCAGGTTCACGAACTCGCCATACACCAGGTGGACCTCGTCCACGGTCCCTTGCAGGAAGGCGTCAATGGCTTCCAGGCCCAGCCGGTCCGCGAGATGGAAATCCAGCGTGCCCATGTGGCCGGAAAGGTCGTAGACAATGGGGAACCCGGCCTTGCGCGCCGCGTCGCGGCCTTTGCGGCCTATGCAGTAGAAGGACACGTTCTTGCCTTCCGCCCGCTTGGCCTTGGCCAGGGTCAGCGCCGCGTTAGTCAGGTTGGCGTTGAAACCGCCGCACAGGCCCCGGTCGGAAGTGGCCAGCACTATGCCCACGTTCTTTACTTCGTCGCGCGCGGCCAGCAGGGGGTGAACCCTTTCCTCTTCCGCCGCCGCGATGTCATGGAGCATGGCCTTGAAGCGGTCCGCGTAGGAGCGGAACTGCTCTATGCGGGCCTGGGCGCCGCGCAGCTTGGCCGAGGCCACCATGTTCATGGCCTTGGTTATCTGCTTGGTCTTGCCGACCCCGGATATTTTTGTTCGGACGTCTTTCAGGGAAGCCATGCGTTACCTCCGGCTCTAGGCGCTGAAGCCCTTTTTGAACTCAGCGACGGCCGATTGCAAAGCCGCTTCCACATCCTTGTCCAGCACTTTCTTTTCTTTGATGCTTTGCAGCACTTCCGGCTTGGACGTTTTGAGGTACTCCACCAGTTCGTCCTCGAACTTGCTTACGGCTTCCACAGGGATATCGTCCAAAAAGCCCTTGGTGGCCGCGTAAATGGAAGCTACCTGCTGTTCCGCGGGCATGGGCCGGTACTGGGGCTGCTTCAGCAGTTCCGTAAGCCGCGCGCCGCGTTCCAGTTTCTGCAGCGTGGCCCTGTCCAGGTCCGAGCCGAACTGGGCGAAAGCCGCCAGTTCGCGGTACTGGGCCAGATCCAGGCGCAGGGTGCCCGCCACCTGCTTCATGGCCTTGATCTGGGCCGCGCCGCCCACGCGGGACACGGAAAGGCCCACGTTGATGGCGGGACGGACCCCGGCGTTGAACAGGTTGGATTCCAGGTACACCTGGCCGTCGGTGATGGAGATCACGTTGGTGGGGATGTACGCGGAAACGTCGCCGGCCTGGGTTTCAATAACCGGCAGCGCGGTGAGCGAACCGGCGCCCAGTTCGTCGGACATTTTGGCCGCCCGTTCCAGCAGACGCGAGTGCAGGTAGAACACGTCGCCGGGGAAGGCTTCCCGCCCCGGGGGGCGGCGGAGCAAGAGGGACATCTGGCGGTAGGCCACGGCCTGCTTGGAAAGGTCGTCGTAAATGATCAGGGCGTGCTTGCCGTTGTCGCGGTAGTATTCCGCCATGGTGCAGCCGGAATAGGCGGCAATGTACTGCAGCGGCGCGGGTTCCGACGCGGTGGCGGAAATGATGGTCGTGTATTCCATGGCCCCGTACTTGCGGAGCGTGTCCGCCACCAGGGCCACGGTGGATTTCTTCTGGCCGATGGCCACGTAGAAGCAGTGGATGTCCGTGTCTTTCTGCGCCAGAATGGCGTCGATGCACACGGCGGTCTTGCCGGTCTGGCGGTCGCCGATGATCAGCTCGCGCTGGCCCCGGCCGATGGGCGTCATGGCGTCAATAGCCTTCAGGCCCGTGGGCATGGGCTCATGCACGGACTTTCTGGCGATGATGCCGGGGGCCTTGATTTCCACGGGGCGGGTTTCCGTGGCCTGCAGCGGGCCCAGGCCGTCAATGGGGTTGCCCAGGGGGTCCAGCACCCGGCCCATGACCGCGTCGCCCACGGGCACGGAAAAGATTTTGCCGGTGCGTTTCACCGGGTCGCCTTCTTTCACGCCCGTGTCGTCGCCCAAAAGGGCCACGCCCACGTTGTCCTCTTCCAGGTTCAGCACCATGCCCATCAGGCCGCCGGGGAATTCCAGCAGTTCCATGGACATGGCGTTCTGCACGCCATGCACGCGGGCAATGCCGTCACCCACGTACAGCACGGTGCCGGTTTCGCTCATTTCCACGCGCTGTTCGTAGTTCTGAATCTGGTTCTCGATAATCTTGCTGATTTCTTCGGCTTTGATCTGCATGATCCTATTCACCCCGCGTAATGGTGTCTTTAAGGAGCGAAAGCTGCGCCATGAGGCTGGCATCCAAAACTTTATCGCCTATTTTCAGCCGCATGCCGCCTAAAATGGCAGGGTCGACCTTGAATTCCAGGGAAAGGGAGCTTCCGGCCTTTTTTTCCAGTTGGGCCAGGAGCTTGTTGCGTTTTTCCTCGCCCAGTTCGACGGCCGTGACCAATTCGCCCCGGGTGACGCCTTTTTCGGCGTCCAGCAGGGCGCCGTATTGGGCCGCAATGGCGGAAAGCGCGCCGAGACGCCCTTTGTCCGCCAGCAGCGCGCAAAAGTCACGCACGCTGGTCGAAAGGGAGAGCTTGTCGCCAAGGGCTGCGAGCACAGCCTGCTTTTCCTTGGCGCTGAAAGTCGGGTTGCGGAAAAAGCGCGCCAGTTCAGGGGACTGGGCTATCAGCGCGGCCAAGTCGTTCAGGTTGGCCCCGGCCTGTTCCAGCGCGGCCTGCCCGGCCTTTTTTTCCAGCGCGAACAGGGCGTGGGCGTATCTGCGGGCTACAATGCTGCCGGTCACTGGAGCACCACCTTGGTCAGAAAGGAGTCGATGAGCTTTTCATGCTCTTTGGGAGAAAGCTTCTGGGCCAGGGCGTCCTTGGCGGCGTTGGTGATCTGTTCCGCCAGTTCCGCGCGCATGGCGGCCACGGCCTGGTCAATCTCGTGCTGGGCCGTCTGTTTGGCCTGGGCCGTGATCTGGGCGGCGGAAAGCTCCGCCTTGGCCACGATTTCGGCTTTCAGGGCTTCGCCCCGGGCCGCGTAGTCGGCCAGAATGGCCTGGCGTTCGCTTTCCAGGTTGGCGATGCGCTTTTCCACCTCGGCGAGCTTGGCGCGGGCCTGTTCCTTGCGTTCTTCCAGGTCGTGCAGTTCGCGCTCAATGCCGCTGCGGCGGTCCGCGAAAAAGGTCAGGATTTTCTGCCCGGCCAGCTTCCAGATAACCCCCAGCACCAGCACGATGGTGACGGTGCGCCAGAGCAGGTCTATCCAGTTGGTGGGGGCGCCGTCAGCGGCAAACGCCGGGCCGGAAGCGGTCAGGACAAAGAGGAAGGACAGGGCCAGGGTTCTGAGTGCCATAGGTATCCCTCCTAAGCCTTTGCCCGCAGCAGGCGTTCAGCGGCCTTGGCGGCCAGGGCCGGTATCTGCGCGCGCAGGTCCCGGCCCGCGGCGGCAACGGCCTTGCGGGTTTCCTCGCGCGACTGCTGCAAAAAGTCCTGCGCGTCCGTGTGCGCGGCGGCAAGCATGGCGCTTTCCTGTTGCAGGGCGGCGGTTTTTTGCGTTTCGCGCTCCGCCGCGCCCTGTTCCCGGGCTTGGGTCAGGACGGCCTCGTAGCGTTCCAGGCGCGTGGCTGCTTCGCTGTTGAAGCGTTCCGCGTCGCCCAGGAACCCGGCGGCCAGGTCCCGGCGCTGCCGGATAATGCCGCGCACGGGCTTGATGAGCAGGAAGTTCAGCACCACCAGGGTGACAATGAAATTCACCAACTGGATGACTATGGTGAGGTTTATGTCGATCATGCGTAACCCGTTGTTTGCGAATGTCCCTTGAATTGAAAGGTGATACCGGATTCAGAGGGGCATGTCAAAGACATTACTCTTTTATACGACAAACGCGCGGTCTTGCCGAAGGAAATACACAGGCCGCCTTCCAGGGAGGGCGGCCTGTTGCAAAGACGGGCAAAGCGCTGCGTCAGAAGGGCCAGATCATGGGAATAAGCACGCAGCAAAGGATAAGGTAGATGAACACCAGAGGCGTGCCCGCCTTGACGTAATCCATGAAACGGTAGTTGCCCGCGCCCAGCACCAGGGTGTTGGGCGGCGTGCCCACCGGCGTGGAAAAGGCGCAGGAGGCGGCGATGGCAATGGCCATGATTACCGCGTGGGGTGAAACATTGATAGCCTTGGCAATGGAAATGCCTATGGGGCAGAGCAGCGCGGCGGCCGCCGTGTTGGACATGAACTGCGTGAGCCCGGCGGAAAGAATGAACAGCACGGCGCACAGCGCGTAGGGGGAGGGGTTGCCGCCCATGAGCGCGACGACTTCGTTGGCGATAAGCTTGCCCGCGCCGCTCTTGTCCAGGGCGGTGGCCACCGGCATCATACCGGCGAAGAGGAAAATGGTGACCCAGTCAATGCCGGAATAGGCCTGTTTTTCCCGGATACAGCCCGTCAGCACCAGGAAAATCGCGCCGGACACGGCGGCCATTTCCAAGGGAAAACGTTTAATATCCAAAGCCATGATAATGACTACCCCGATAAGGGTGAGGCCGGTGATCCACATTTTGCTCGGGTTTTTGTGGGTGGCCTCGTCCAGGGCTTCAGAGTCCGCGGCTTTCTGGGCCGCGTCCAGGTTGGCCTCGCCCTTGGGCAGCAGGAAGCGGCCGATGAACATCATGTAAATCATGCCCACGACGGTGATGGGAATGCCGATGAGGCCGAATTCAAAGAAGCCGAAGGGCGTGAGGTTCGCGGCTTTCAGCGCGGCGTTGGCGATAATGTTGGGCGGCGTGCCCACCAGAGTGATGGTGCCGCCGAAGCCCGCGGCAAAAGCCAGCGGCAGCAGCTGGCGGGAAGGAGAGAGGCTGGCGGCGGAACAGATGCCGATAACCACGGGCATCAGCGCGGCCGTGGTGCCGGTGTTGGAGGAAATGGACGAGAGCAGGGCGGCGATGAGCATGGTGCCGAACATCAGATTTTTTTCCCCGGTGCCGAAAGCCCGGACCACTGTTGAACCCACTTTCTGGGCCAGGCCCGTATGGAACATGGACGCGCCAATGACGAACATGCCTGCGAACAACACCACCGTGGAGTTGGCAAGCCCGGAAAAGACCTGCTGCGGGGTGATGACGCCGAGCACCCCAAGGGCTATGGCGCCGCTCATGGCGGTGACCGCCAGGGGAATGGCTTCCGTGACAAAAAGAATGGCCATGATGGCCAGAACCATAAGTGTCAGTGTTGAGGGAGAGAAATCGGGCATAGAAACTCCTGCTCTGATAGGGGGAGGCGCGCGGCCGGAATGCCGGTGTGACAGCCGTAAAAGGGCCGCTGAAAAAAGATTGTGCACTCCTTGGCGAATGCAGGGGAGATTGTTCCATCTTTCACGAGCGGCGCCACCGTATAGAGAGATACAGCGGATGCATTTATGTAATCGTTTTCTAAATATAAATCAAGACAAAAAACATCCCCCGTGCCGCATGATGCAGTACGGGGGATGGCAACTGAAGTGTGAAGCGTTTTAGAAGGGCCAGATCATGGGGATCAGGACCACGCACAGAACGAGCATGATGAACACCAGGGGCGTGCCCGCCTTGACGTAATCCATGAAGCGGTAGTTGCCCGCGCCCAGCACCAGGGTGTTGGGCGGCGTGCCCACGGGGGTCGCAAAGGCGCAGGAAGCCGCAATGGCAATGGCCATGATAACAGCCTGGGGGGAAACGCCGATGCCTTTGGCTATGGAAAGGCCAATGGGGCAGAGCAGCGCCGCGGCCGCTGTGTTGGACATGAACTGCGTGAGCCCGGCGGAGAGAATGAACAGCACGGCGGTAAGCGCGTAAGGCGAGGGGTTGCCGCCCATAAGCGAGACGACCTGGTCCGCGATAAGCTTGCCCGCGCCGCTCTTGTCCAGGGCGGTGGCCACCGGCATCATGCCGGCGAACAGGAAAATGGTGACCCAGTCAATGCCGGCGTAGGCCTGCTTTTCCTGCAGACAGCCCGTCAGCACCAGCAGAATGGCGCCGCAGACGGCGGCCATTTCCAAGGGCACGCGCTTCAGGTCCAGGGCCATGACGATAATCACGCCGATAAGCGTGGCGCCGGTGATCCACATTTTTTTGGGGTCTGTGCTGCCGGCATGGGCGTCGGCTTCCGCTTCCAGGGCCTCCTCGGCGGCCGCAAGGTTGCCTTCGCCTTTGGGCAGCAGGAAGCGGCCCACCAGCATCATGTACGCCATGCCCACAATGGTGATGGGAACGCCGATAAGGCCGAATTCAAAGAAGCCGAAAGGCGGCAGGTCCGCGGCTTTCAGCGCGGCGTTGGCGATAATGTTGGGCGGTGTGCCCACCAGGGTGATGGTGCCGCCGCAGCCCGCTGCAAAGGCCAGCGGCATAAGCTGGCGCGAAGGCGAAATTTTGGCGGCGGAACCGATGCCGATAACCACGGGCATTAAAGCGGCCGTGGTGCCGGTGTTGGAAGAAACGGAGGATATGGCCGCGGCGACAAGCATGGTGCCGAACATCAGGTTCTTTTCTCCGGTACCGCACATTTTGACCACTGAAATGCCTATCTTTTGCGCTAGGCCTGTGTGGAACATGGCGGCCCCAATGACGAACATGCCGGCAAAGAGCACCACGGTGGAGTTGGACAACCCGGAAAACACCACGCTGGGTTTGATGACGCCCAAAAAGCCCAGGGCAATGGCGCCGCCCATGGCGGTAATGGCCAGGGGGACGGCTTCGGTGATGAAAAGAAGGGCCATGACGGCGAGAACAATAAGTGTGGTCGTCGCGGGAGATAGATCCATAGTATTCCCTCTTCCTATTATGGTAATTCGCCATGGATAAGAAAAATAAACATCCTTTGCAGACGTATTATTGTATAAAGTGTCTTAAGCTAAAATACAATCAAAATATTGGATTGTCAAAATATTCACAAGATGCAGGGAGTCGCTTGTTCAGAATGTGTAAAGTATGTAAAGCTATATAAATGGTAAACGTTTTATTATGTGACTATGTTTTATTTTTTTTGTTTTACTTGTTTTTGGACGAATATTTTTGGTGATTTGCATAATAAAATATAAAAAACGTTTTCTATCCTCTTTTATTTTTTGAACTTAACAGAAGTATTTTTTCCTAGTACGTGACGCTAGAGTTTATAAATGAAAAAAGCGCCGAAAATCGGCGCTTTTTTCATCAGCGGATTTTACCGCTTCACAAAGGATGCGGTAAAAGTAGATTACAGGCCATACCCCTTGACCACGTTTTCGATGCGCTGGCGGGAATTCTTCAGGCGCTCGCCCAGAGCCTTTTTATACGCGGCCATGTCGGCGATTTTCTGCTTGGCCACGCCTTCGTCCATGGCGGCTTGGGCCACGGCACCGGCAACCCATTCAATAAGGCGCAGGTCCAGGGCTTTGGGGATCACGTAGTCCAGGCCGTACTTGAGTTCTTTCACGCCAAAGGCCTGGCAGACGTAATCGGGCACGGGTTCCTTGGCCAGGGCGGCAATGGCGTTGGCCGCGGCGATTTTCATGCCTTCGGTGATGGAGGCGGCCCGCACGTCCAGGGCGCCCCGGAAAATGAAGGGGAAGCCCAGCACGTTGTTGACCTGGTTGGGGAAGTCGGAACGGCCCGTGCCCACAATGGCGTCCGGACGGGCGGCTTTGGCGTCGTTATAGGGAATTTCCGGGTCCGGGTTGGCGCAGGGGAACACGATGGGCGTTTTGGCGTGCATGCTCTTGACCATCTCGCCGGTGATGACGCCGGGGGCGGAAACGCCCAGGAACGCGTCCGCGCCCTTCATGGCTTCGCCGATGGAGGCGAACGCTTTCTTGGTGGCGAACTCTTTCTTTTCTTTGTTCAGGTCGGTGCGGCCCTGGTGCACGTGGCCCTTGGAGTCGAACATGTAGATGCGCTCGGGGTCGGCGCCCATGTTCTTGTACAGGCGGCCGCAGGCGACGGCGGCGGCGCCGGCGCCGGAAATGACGATGCTGCAGTCTTCGATTTTCTTGCCGGAGATATCCAGGGCGTTGATCATGCCCGCGGCGGAAATGATGGCCGTGCCGTGCTGGTCGTCATGGAACACGGGGATGTTCATTTCTTTTTTCAGCTTCTCTTCAATGTAGAAGCACTCGGGCGCTTTGATGTCCTCAAGGTTGATGCCGCCAAAGGTGGGTTCCAGGGCTTTGACGGCCGCGCACAGCTCGTCCGGGTCCTTGGTGTTCAGTTCGATATCGTACACGTCCACGTCGGCGAAGATCTTGAACAGCACGCCCTTGCCTTCCATAACCGGCTTGGAGGCTTCCGGGCCGATGTTACCCAGGCCCAGCACGGCCGTGCCG
Source organism: Desulfovibrionaceae bacterium (assembly GCA_031551765.1). Lineage (GTDB taxonomy): Bacteria > Desulfobacterota > Desulfovibrionia > Desulfovibrionales > Desulfovibrionaceae > JAVBNC01. The sequence continues at coordinate 21,796 of JAVBNC010000164.1, read as the reverse complement.
TTGGAAACCACGGCCACCAGGTTGCCCTTGCCGGTGTAGGTGTACACGTCTTCCGTATTGGCGTGGATGGCCATGCAGGCGTCGGCCACGCCCGGGCTGTAGGCCATGGAAAGGTCTTTCTGGTTGCGGCAGGGCTTGACGGGAACGACTTCCACTTTGCCCCGGCGGACTTTGGAGTGATAGTCAAGAGCTTCCTGCTTGGTGAACAGAGCCATGGGGAATCCTCCTGGTTGTAGCTGTCTGTATAAACAGAATAAATTGACGGGACTAAAAAGCCAGTCTTCCGAAGGCTATGAATCTTTTTTACCAGAAACACGGCGGCATCAGATAGCCCGAGTATTCCGCACTCTGCACTTTATGGCAAGGTTTATAGGGGGAAAATGCGCAAGTACATTTTTTCATTTGCCTTGCCGGACCGCATGTGCTTGTTTTCCTTATGCTACAGCCAGCCTCCGCGTAAGGGAGTAAAAAAACGAGCCGGGCCTTGTGGCCCGGCTCACGGTTTGCGGATAGAAGGGAAGGCGTTTAGCCCAGGCCCACGGCCTTCAGGTCGGCTTCCACGTACAGTTCCCCGCCCACGGAGTCGTTAATGACCAAAAGGGGCAGGTTTTCCACTCGCAGTTCCCGGATGGCCTCGGGCCCCATTTCCGGGAAAGCCACGACCTTGGCTTCCTTGATACAGGTGGAGAGCAGCGCGCCCGCCCCGCCCGTGGCGCCAAAGTACACGCCGCCGTGATCTTTGAGCGCCTGACGCACGGCCGGGTTGCGAATGCCCTTGCCGATGCTGGCCTTGGCGCCCAGAGAATGCATGCGGGGCGCGAACGCGTCCATGCGGTAGCTGGTGGTGGGGCCCGCGGAGCCGATCACGTAGCCGGGAGGCGGCGGCGTGGGGCCCACATAGTAAATGACCGCGCCCTTCAGGTCGATGGGCAGGGGTTTGCCTTCGTCCAGGAGGTCGTTCAGTTTTTTATGGGCGGCGTCCCGGGCGGTGTAGATGGTGCCGGAAAGGAACACCACGTCGCCGGTGCGCAGCATGCGGGCGTCCGCATCGGAAAGCGGCGCGTTGAGTTTGTATTCGGCCATTAGAGATCCACCTCCTCATGCCGCGAAGAGTGGCACTGAATGTTCACGGCCAGCGGGAAACTGGCGATGTGGCAGGGCGAGGTCAGGATCTTGACCGCAAGGCAGGTGGTCTTGCCGCCCAGGCCCATGGGGCCTATGCCCAGCTTGTTGACCAGATCCAGCAGCTCTTTTTCTTTGGCGGCCAGATCCGGGTCCGGGTTCACATCGTCGATTTTACGCAGCAGCGCTTTTTTGGCCAGAATGGCGGAATGCTCAAAAGTGCCGCCCAGGCCCAGGCCCAGGATGATGGGCGGGCAGGGGTTGGAGCGGGATTCCGCAACGCGGGTCAGCACGTACTTTTTCACGCCTTCCCAGCCGTCGGACGGGGCCAGCATGATGACCCGGGACATGTTTTCCGCGCCGCCGCCCTTGCTCATCAGGGCGATGTGCAGTTTGTCGCCGGGCACGATATCAAAGTGGATGATGGCCGGGGTGTTGTCCCCGGTGTTCTTGCGGGTAAAGGGATCGTTGGCGGAATTGCGCAGGTAGCCGTCTTTGTAGCCCTGGCGCACGCCTTCATCGATGGCGTCGCGCAGGTTGCCCTTGACGTACACTTCCTGGCCGATTTCCACGAACAGCACGCCGAGGCCCGTGTCCTGGCACAAGGCCAGGCCGGACTTGGCGGCCAGCTCAATGTTTTCCGTCAGTTGGCGGAACACTTCCTTGGCCGCGGGCAGTTCTTCCTTGGCCGCGTTGGCAGCGAGACATTTTTTCACGTCCTCGGGCAGGTAGCGGTTGGCGTGCACGCACATGTCCCGCACGGCCTTGGTGATGTCTTTCGCGTCAATGGTACGCATGGCTTATCTCCCTAAAAAGGGCACAAGGCGCTTGATGGCGGTAATGCCCATTTTGCGGCGCAGGAAGCCGAGCTGGTTCTGCAGGGGCAGTTGCTTGGGGCAGACGTCCTCACAGGCCAGCAGGCCCATGCAGCCGAAAATGCCCTGGTCCGTGCCGATAACTTCAAAGTACTCCTCGTCCGTGCGCTCGTCGCGGGGGTCCACCACGAAACGGGCGATACGGTTCAGGGCCGCCGCGCCCATGAAATCCGGACGCAGGCGGGCCGTGCCGCAGGCCGCGATGCAGCAGCCGCACTCAATGCAGCGCTCCAGCTCGTAGATCTGCTCGGCCACGGCGTCTTCCATGCGCTCTTCTTCTTTGGTCGGGTCCACTTCCTTGCTGGTGTGGATCCAGGATTCGGTCTTCTGGTACATTTCCCGGAACCAGACGCCCGTGTCCACGGAAAGGTCGCCCACCAGCTTGAAGATCGGCAGCGGATGGAGCACGATTTTCTCCGGCAGGTCTTTGGTCTGGGTCTGGCAGGCCAGGCCCGGTTTGCCGTTGATGACCATGGCGCATGCGCCGCAAATGCCGGCGCGGCAACAGAAGTCGAAGATCAGACCCGGGTCCTGCTCTTCGCGCAGGCGGTTCAGCGCGATGAACAGGGTCATCTTGTCCGTTTCTTCCAGGTAGTACGACTGCATCCGCGGAACGGAGAGGGAGTCCTGGGGATTAAAGCGGAATATTTCAAACTGCAGTTTCCTGCCCATAATACACCTCGATTTGGCTAGGCGTTCTTCTTTTTGGACTTGGAGCTCTTGGCTTCAACCTTGGCCGGGTCGGCGGGAATGATCGTGCCGCCGCCGTAACCGCGGTCGCCCGGGGGCAATTCGTACACCGGGGACGCGTCTTCATACGTCAGGGTGGGCAGGTCCGCGCCTTCTTTCCAGGAGGCGAGGGTGCGGTTGAGCCAATCGCGGTCGTTGCGCTCGGGGTAGTCTTCCCGGTTGTGGCTGCCGCGCGATTCACGGCGTTCCAGCGCCGCTTTGGCGATGCACAGACCGAGCTTGATCTGCCCTTCGAGCTTGAGAGCCGCCGCCAGTTCGTGGTTGGGGCCGCGTCCGTCGGAAGAGAGGCCGACTTTCTGGGCGCGGGCCAGGGCTTCCTGCAGAATGCCGACGCATTTGGACAGGCCTTCTTCGTTCCGGAACACAAAGCAGTAGTCCATCATGGCCTGCTGCAGAATTTCCCGCACCGCGTAGACTTTCTCGCCACCGTTGGAACGGTTGACCAGCGCCTTGATGCGCGCTTCCTGTTTGGCCACGGCTTCGCGGGCTTCCTTGGTGCCGAAGCCCACTTCGTAGCCCTGCAGGAATTCGACGATCTTTTCGCCGATAATCCCGCCGGCCACCACGGTTTCGGCCAGGGAGTTGCCGCCCAGGCGGTTGAAGCCGTGCATGTCCCAGCAGGCGGCTTCGCCGGCGGAGAACAGGCCTTTCATGCCGTACACCGCGCCGTCGCGGTCGGTACGGATGCCGGCCATGGTGTAGTGCTGCGTGGGCCGCACCGGGATAAGCTGGTGGCGGCAGTCAATGGCCAGGAAGTGTTTGCAGATGTCGTCCACTTCGCGCAGCTTGGTGGAGAGGTGCTTGTCGCCCAGGTGGCGGATATCCAGCCACAGGTGTTCGCCGTAGGCGCTTTTCACGCCCTTGCCGGCGCGCATGTGTTCGGTCATGCGGCGGGAAACCACGTCCCGGGACGCCAGTTCGGCTTTTTCCGGCTCGTAGATATGCATGAAGCGCTCTTCATTCACGTCCAGAAGCGTGCCGCCGTCGCCGCGGCAGCCTTCCGTGACCAGGATGTCCGTGGGCACGATGCCGGTGGGGTGGAACTGGATGGCTTCCGGGTTGCCGATGGGGATAACGCCGGTATCCATGGCGATAATGTGGCCGCCGCCGTCGCAGATGACCGCGTTGGTGGTGGCTTTGTAGATACGGCCGAAACCGCCGGTGGCGATGGCGGTCGCTTTGGCGCGGAACACTTCCAGTTCGCCGGTGCGCAGGCAGCGCACCACGGCGCCGGTGCAGGTGGAGCCGTCATGGATAAGCGCGATGGCTTCTTTTTTGTCCAGCACGCGGATGCCCAGCTGGGCGACGCGGTTGTCCAGGGTGCACATGACCGCGTGGCCCGTGCCGTCGGACGTATAGCAGGTACGCCATTTCGCCGTGCCGCCGAACGCGCGCGCGGTGATCAGGCCTTCTTTCTCTTTTTTCTCTTCCTTCTCGAAGCGCTCGCCGCCCTTGAAGTAGTAGTCTTTGCCGGCCTGCACGCGGTTCCAGGGCACGCCCCAGCCGCAGAGCTGGCGCATTTCGATGGGCGCGCGCTCAACGAACAGGCGGGCGCATTCCTGGTCCGCGCCCCAGTCGGAGCCTTTGACCGTGTCGGCAAAGTGCACGTCAGGGCTGTCGCCTTCGCCCATGACGCTGTTGCCCAAGGCCGCCTGCATGCCGCCCTGGGCGGCGGAAGAGTGGGAGCGGCGGGCCGGGACTATGGAAAGACAGATAACGTCAAAGCCTTTGCTGGCTGCCTCAATGGCCATGCGCTCTCCGGCAAGGCCGGCGCCGATGACGAGAAGATCGGAAATATACGTTTGCATGTCATTCTCCTTGCATCAGGCCAGCGTGACGAAACGCACGAGGGTCAGAAGGCCGACCACCATGAAGGCGGCGAAAAGAATCAGTTCCGCGCGCTTGGCTTTAGCGCGGGTATCCGACTGGATCAGGCCCCACTTCACGCCGATGCGGTAGAAGCCGATGCTGACATGCAGCTCCGCCACGGGCAGGAGGATGAGGTAGAAAAGCAGCCAGCCGCCGGAAGCGATACGGGCCGCGGACTTGGCGGCGGTAATGGGCAGGTCGTTCAGCACCACCCACATGTGGATGCCGCCCATGATCAGGATGAGCATGGCGGTACCGGCCTGCACCAGCCAGAGCCAGGTGTCGCGGTGCTTGAGGAGTTTGGCGTGGGACCAGATGGTCTGCTGGTCCGTGGCGGTAAAGGGAATTTTACGCGCGGCCAGCACGAAGTGGAACAGGAACATCAGGAAAATGGCCGGGCCGCCGAGCTGCGCCATGTAGGTGGCTTCAAAGAACCAGGCGATGGCGTTCATGACTTTGGGGGAGATAACGACGGAAGACACAAGAATCATGTGGCACCACATGAACAGAATCAACACGGCTCCTGACAGCATCTGACACCAGTCAAGCCAGGCGTCGCGACGGCCGGGACGGGCAAGATGCATGGTCGCGTTCACTGCCATGTTTCCCTCCTCTTACGGTTACGGTGGATAGAATTTTCGGTAGTACGCATAATATGCGCGGCAGTCCTAAGTTCCGCCAACGATTCTATGTACCGTTGACGCTGACACAAGGCGCGATAATTGTGAAGCTTGTGCTTTAACAAACAGCGGACAAGCCGTGGTATCGCGCTTGTGAACACAAACACAAAACAGCATTTTCGCGGTGTGGGTGGCGGATACTCCTTGAGGCAAAGGGTGCTTGAAACCATGCCGGAATATGGGAAAAAACCGGCTCGCGGGCGCGCGCCCCGGACCGGAGCAGTGCTGTGACCGGCTTTTTATGAAACCGGCCCGCGAACAGATATGATAGCGGAGAAGGAAAAAAAAGGCCACCTTTATCCTCCTGGTAGGAATGACAAAAAAAAGCGCGGCGGGTCAAAACCCGCCGCGCGAAGCTGCAAAAACGCCGCGTCCCGCGTCAGCTGCCGAACAGCGCGGCCGCCTTCTCCATATTGTCGCTGACGGCGATCTGCTGCGGGCACTTTTCTTCACAGGCCTTGCAGTGGGTGCATTTGCCCGCCCGCTCGGCCTCCATGATCTGGAATTTGTACATGAACCGGGCGCGGTCCTTGGCCTCTTCCGCATCCATGAGGTGGAAGTCGTTATAAAAGCTGAACACGCCGGGTATGTTCACGTTGCTTGGACAGGGAAGGCAGTAGCCGCAGGCGGTGCAGTCCACAGGCAGGCGTTTTTTGAGCAGGGCGCGCACGCTGTCCGTGGCGGTTGTTTCCTTTTCGCCGAAGCCCCCGGGCGCGGCGGCCATGGCCATGTTCTCTTCCAACTGAGGCATGGCGGTCATGCCGCTGAGCACGATGTCCACTTCCGGCCGGTTCCACAGCCAGCGCAGGCCCCAGTCCGCCAGGGTCCAGTCTGGCCGGGCTTTGCTGAAGATGGCTTTGGCCTCTTCCGGCAGGTGGTTGATGAGAAAGCCGCCGCGCAGGGGTTCCATGACGATCAGGCCCATGCCGCGCTCTTTGCAGAGTTCCGCGCCCTTGCGGCCGGCCTGGTAGTTCACGTCCATGTAGTTGTACTGGATCTGCGCGAAATCCCAGTCGTGGCCTTTCACGATATCCTCGAAGGCGGCGTAGCGGTCGTGGAACGAGAACCCGGCATGCTTGATGCGGCCGTCCTTCTTGGCCTCATCGAAAAACTCCAGCATGCCCATGGCCTGCATTTTGGGCCAGATGGCGCCTTTGAGGTTGTGGGCCAGGTACATGTCCAGATGGCCGGTGTTCAGGCGCTTGAGCTGGGAATCCAGAATCTCGTGCATGTCCTGTTTCGTTTTCGGGAGCCAGGTGGGCAGCTTGGTGGCCAGCCTGACCTTTTCCCGGTAGCCCCCGGCCAGGGCCTTGCCCACAAAAACCTCGCTCTCGCCGGGCGTTCTGGGCACGGAGCTGTGGTAGTTGTAGGCCGTGTCCACGTAGTTCACGCCGTTGTCGATGGCTTTATGCAGCATGGCCGTGGCTTTGGGGTAGTCAATGTCCGCCTTGTCCGCGCTGTTGAGCGGCAGGCGCATGCAGCCGAAGCCCAGAATGGAGACTTTTTCGCCCGTTTTGCCGAGAATGGTCGTTTTCATGGGGATCCTCCTCCCGGATGGAAATGGTAGCCATGTGGACTTACCACTGTCGACCAATGGATAGCAAGAAGGGGTGCGCTCTATTCCATGGGCACAAGTTGCGGCCGTTTTTCCATAATGTCCACGACGCTGAAGCTGGTGGCGGCGGTGCGGCCTTCCTCATCCACCAGGGAAAGAGTGAATTTGCCGGGCCTCAGAGGCAGCAACAGGGATTCACCTTTGGGCTGGACCCCGAAAAATTCCTGGTTCAGGAACCAGTAGACCAGGCCCCGGCTGCCTTCCGCCGTGAGGGCCAGCTTTTGTTCCGGCGCTTCCGGGGTCAGAAAGTAGCGCGCGTTGGGTAGCGGCACGGTAATATCCACACGCTCGCGCGGCGCAAAAGAACTGTGTCCCCGCTGGACGAAGTTTTCCAGGTCCGGAGGGAGCAGGGTATGGACGCTGCCGTCCCGCAGAGCGTGCAGCGCGCAGGGGCGGGCGTCGGTCACGTCCTGGATACGCCACTGCTGCAAACGGCTGGGGCAGAGCGGGGTAGCGGGCGCGCCGGACAGGGCGCAGGCCGTGAAACGCTCCAGTTCCGGGGGGGGGCGGTACCAGGTTTCCCCGCCGGGCCGGTGGGGGATATCCCGCAGAATGTGCACGGCAGCCGGGGCGGCCGCGCCCAGGCCGGTAAGGCCGGGGTGGGGCAGGCCTTCCGGGTCGCCCAGCCACACGGCCACGGTGTGGCGCGGGGTGTAGGCGGCGGTCCAGGCATCCCGCAGGCCGTAGGAGGTGCCGGTTTTAAAGGCGATGGGCCGCCCCTGTTCCATCAGCGCCTGGCGCAGCAGCGGGGGCAGGCGGTTCAGGTCGCGCAGGCTGTCGGCCGCCAGGTAGCCGGCGGCTGCGGAAAACACCCGCTGCTCTCCCAACCGCGCGCCGGGCAGGGTCTTGTCCGCCAGAGCGGTCAGGGGCCGCTGCATGCCCAGGTTGGCCAGCGTGCTGAACGCGCCCAGCACCTGGAACAGGGTGATCTCGCAGCCGCCCAGGGCCAGGGAATCACCATAGTGCGCCGCTGTTTTGGTCAGGCCGGACAGGCCGCAGCGGCGCATGAACTGGAGGGTGGCCTCCCCGCCCGCCAGGCGCAGCACGCGCACCGCCGGGGCGTTGAGCGAATCCGCCAGCGCCGCGCCCGCCGTGACCGGGCCGCGATACAAGCGGTCGTAGTTGCGGGGCGCGTTGCCGCCGAAAGACAGCGGCGTGTCCGCCAGGAGCGAGGCCGGGATGAGCCTTCCCTGCTCCATGGCCTGCACATAGACGAAAGGCTTGAGCGCGGAACCCGGCGAGCGCGGGGACGCGCCGCAGTCCACCCAGTGGCGACGCGCCGCCAGGTCAAAGCGGCGGTTGCCCACGTAGGCGACCAGCGCGCCGCTTTCGTTGTCCACAATGCCGCCCGCGGCCGTGATCTGTTCCGGAAAGGGAGCCAAGGCTTCGGACAGGCCCAGTTCCAGCAGGCGCTGCATGTAGGGATCCAGGGTGGTGCGCAGCGGGGCCTTGCCCTGTTCCCAGTACCCGGCGGGCAGGGAACGGAAGACGAAATCCGCGAAATGCCGGGCTTCGCCGGGAATGGCGTTCCGGCCCGGCGGCAGCGGTTCCAGCAGTGCCAGTTCCAGGGTGGCGGCGGGAATGGCGGAACGCTCCTTCAAGCGGTGCAGAATGGCGTTGCGCCGTTCCAGAGTCCGTTCCGGGTAGCGGTCCGGCCGGTACACGGAAGGGCCGCGCAGCATGCCGATGAGCAGCGCGGCTTCCGCCAGCGAAAGCTCTTCCGCGCGCTTGCCGAAGTAGCTTCTGGCCGCCGCTTCCGCCCCGCGCACCGGACCGCCGAAGGGCGCGCGGTTGAGGTACAGCTCCAGAATGCGTTCCTTGTCCAGAGCGCGTTCCAGCTTGAGCGCCTGCACGAACTCCAGCACCTTGCTGCCCACGGTCCTGGACCTGGGGTAGGTCAGGCGCACGGTCTGGCTGGTGATGGTGGACGCGCCGGAGATGACGGCGCCGTGCCGCAGATTCTGCCAAGCCGCGCGGGCCAGGGCCAGCGGGTCCAGGCCGGGGTGGGAGTAAAAGCGCCTATCCTCCACTTCCACGGCCACCAGGGGCAGCCATTTGCCCATGCGGGCCAGGGGCACGGGCAGGCAGTATTCCTCTCGGGAGGAAAGGCGCACGTGGAACAGCCGCCCGTTGGCGTCCATAAGCGACGGGGACACGGGCCAGGCCACGGCGTCCGCCAGAGGGGAGGGGACGGCCAGCCACAGCCCGGCCAAAAGGGCGAGACCGGCGGCGGCCAGCCCCAACAGCGCGCGCCCCGTCCGGGAACGGGGCAGCCGCGCGGTAAGAAAGGATAAAGCGGTATTCATAATCGGATGCCGGAACGGCGTTGTCGCCAAAGCAATCCTGGCGAGAGCGGGACGCCCCCCCCACTGTTGCGGGGTCCAGGGGGATCATCCCCCTGGCGGGTGCAGGGCAGAGCCCTGCTCTCATCCAGGATGGCTTTGACGAAACAGCCTTTCTCTTACTCCACGGTCACCGTGCCCGGCACCCCTATGGCCCGGATGCTCGGGTCGTACATGGCTTCCGCCGCCAGCGGGGGCAGGACAAAGGTGCCCTTGCTCACGGCCCGCAGGGTGTAGATGAACACGCCCGGCCGCGCGGGCACTTCGTTGACGAACAGCAGCAGCCGGTCGTCGCGCAGTTCCGCCCTGGATTCGGCGTGGCTGTTGAGCGACACGGGCCGCTCAAAGGGCTTGGGCTCCGGCGTCGGCTTTTTGGTGGCCGGGTCCGGGGGCAGGGCGGGGGTCAGCTCGTCGCTGCCCGGCACCAGGCTGGGGTTGTCGATTTCAAAGCCACCGGGCACGATGTCCGTCAGCACCAGACTGTTGAACGCGGCCTGGGGCTTGAGGTACAGGGCCACCGTGACCTTGGTCCCCTGGGGGATTTTCAGGTCGCGGGCGGCGCTTTTGGGCTTGCCGTCCTTGTCCAGGTCCATGAAGTCGATGACCTTGCCGTCGGGCAGCACCCAGCGCCGGGCCGCGAACAGGCCTTCCGCCGTGGGGGCCGGGGCGGCCAGGGGCACGCCGGAGGTAGTCCAGGCGTAGTAGGCCGCGCCTTCCCCGCTGACGGAAAGGCTGAGCGGGGCGGGGTCTTCCGGGGGAGCCGGGGGCAGGTCTTTGCGGGTCAGGGACGGGGTTTTGCCGTGCTTGAAGCGGGTTATTTCCACCGGGGCCTTGCCCGCTTCCATGACGGCGCGCAGCACGGCTTCGTAGTGTTTCCCTTGAGTGGCGGTCTTTTCCGCGTAACGGCCCAGGGCCAGGACGGCCATGCCGTTTTCCTGGGTGCTGTGCCAGCGCTTTTTGCCGCCGTCTTCCATTACCCGCTGGGCCAGAGCGGCTGTTTCCACCGCAAAGGGGTCCACGCTTGCCCACATAAGCAGGCGCAGGGCCTCGTTGCGGGGAGCGGTTTCCAGGCTCCAGCACATGGCGCCATCGGCCCGCAGGGGCTGGGTGCCCAGCTCGCGCAGGGGCGCGGTCTTGCCCGTGGCCAGGGCGTAGGACCCGGCCAGGAAGATGCGCGCGGAGGAACTGAGCAGCGAGCCCTGGTCTTTCAGGAACTGCATCCAGCCCAGGGGCGCGTCGTTGTTCAGGGTCAGCACGTAAGCGCAGTACGCCTTGGCGCTAAGGGCGTCGCGGATGGCGTATTCGCCCTTTTCCGGCAGGGGGCTGGCCAGGTAGGAACGCAGCCAGGCCAGCGCGGCTTTGAGCGCGTCTTCCGGCACCACACCCGTGCGCTTGGCTTCCGTCAGCAGGTGGGTGGCGTACACGCTGCCCCAGGCGTAGGGCTCTTTGAACGTGGAGCCGGGCCAGAAGTTGAACGCGCCGTCCGCGCGCTGCATGGACAGGATGCGGCGCACCGCATAGTCCAGGCCCTGCCTGAACTCCGAATCCCCGGCCTTTTCCGGGTCCAGGGACTTGAGCAGCGCGGGCACGGCCAGGTACGGCCAGGCCATGGACGTGGTCTGCTCCAGGCAGCCGTAGGGGTAGTACATGAGATAGTCCAGGGACTGGAGCAGGCTCACGCCGGGCGTGTCGGAAAAGGACAGCGACACTTTTTGCGTGCCCTTGAAGAAGCCGCCGTCCAGCTTGATATCCCGGCTCTCCCCGGCCCGGACCACGCCGCTGCCCGCGCGGGTCAGGCGGGGGAAGGGCGGCCGCACCGGCACTTCCAGGCGTTGCTCAAAGGGCGCGTCTTTGCTGCCTTCTATGGTGGTCTGGATGCGGATGACGCCCATGTCCGCGGCGTTTTCCGCTTTCACGGCCAGGTTCAGGGCGGCCTTGGGCGTTTTGGCGTCCAGGCTCACCGGGAATTCCTTGAGACCGGCGATGCTGAGCGGGCCTTGCGTGCTCACCCGGATCACGGCCTTGCGGGCCGCGTTGCCGGAACCGAAAACCAGGACGGGGGCCGTGAAGGTATCGCCGGGGGCCACCATGCGCGGCACCGTGGCTTCCACGGTGACATCCCGGGCTATGGGCAGTTGGGCGTCCGCGCTGCCGACTCCCGAAGACGCCACGGCCACGGCCATGATCCGGCCTTTGCCGCTGTACTCGGGCAGTTTCAGCGTGGCGGTAGCCTTGCCGTCCGCGTCCGTGGTCAGGCTGCCCAGGAAGATGGAGAGCAGCTCCATTCTGCGGTTCATGGGCGAGAGGAGGGAGCCGTCCGCGCCTTCACCGCCGCCCGCCTGCAGGGTGATGGGCTTTCTGGAGGACAGGGGCATGAGGTTGTCGTACATGTCGAACGCGCTGCTTTCCAGGGCGCGCTTGGCCGTGAAAAAGGCGAAGGGGTTGGGGGTCGCGAAATTGGTGAGCGAGAGCAGGCCCTCGTCCACCAGCATCAGGGCCACTTCGCCCTTGACGGGCTTGCCGTCCGCGTTTTTCAGGGTCACGCTGAGCGGCAGCTCCGTCTTGGGCAGGGCCTTTTGCGGGGTTTCTATGCCCACGGCCAGCTTGGACGCGCTGTGGTCCACGGCCAGGGGAATGACCCCGAAAGCCCGGTGCGCGCCCCAGACTTCCCCGGCCTTGACCGGCCGGATGACCCAGGCCGAGGCGTAGGCGCTGGGAGACATGCCCTGAAGCACGGGCACGCGTACCGTGGTTTCCGCCGTTTTGAGCGGCAGCACCTGGCGGTAGAGTTCCTTTTCGCCTTCCAGCACCAGCAGCAGCCTGCCGGTGAACGGCGCGCGCACTTTAAGGACGGCCGTCTCGCCCGTGGCGTAGCGGGGCTTGTCCCAGGAGAGCATGACCCGGTCCACCAGCGGGGAGCCGCCGTCTTCCGTGCCCGCCACCCCGGACCAGACGCTGACCGGCGCTTCGGCTTCAGCCTTGCTGCCCGCTTCGGCCAGGGTGACGCTGTACTCGCCGCGCAGCTTGGGAGTGAAGGTGAAGGTGCCCACGCCGTCCTTGAGCGGCACGTCCATTTCCGCGATTTTCTCGTATTTCACGCTCTGGGTGTAGCCCTTGTCGGAGCGCACGTAGTAGGTCTGGCGCAGCCGGGCCGTGGCCTTGACGCTTTTGGCGCCCGCCGCCTTGCCTTCCGGGGTGACGGCGGCCACGCGCAGGCTGTAGGGCGCGCCCGCTTGCGCTTCCTGCTTGGGCGCTTCGTAGCCCAGCAACACGGGCGCGCGGAAGTAGGGCAGGGACAGGACGCGCCCCACCCAGCGGCCGCCGTCTTCGCGCACGCGCACGGAAAAGGTCAGGTTGGCGGCATTGGATTTCCATTCGGCGTCCGGGGAAAAGCTGAAGGAAGCCGCGCCCTTGACGTCCAGCTTGCCGCTTTCCTCCAGATTCGCGCTGTCGGAGGGCGCGGCGTTGGAGGGGAAAGTGAAGGCCCGCCAGCCTTCCGGCGCGAAACGATAGGGCGTGAGCCGGGCGGAAGCCTCCCAGGGCGCATCGGCCACGGGCGCGCCGAAAAGGTAGCTGGAATCAATGCTCACCGTAGCGTTATCCTGTGCCACCACAAAGGGCTTGTCCGCCGCCAGCTTCACCTCTATGCGCGGCGGGGCGAAGTCCTCCACAGAGAAGGAGCAGAAGCCCAGGGTCCGGGGCTGGCCGGGCAGGGTCACGGACATGGAATACTTGCCCGTGGGCGCGGAAGGCACCAGGGGCAGGGAAAAGGCCGCGCCGCCTTCCTTGGAAAGAAGCGCCGTGCCCTTGCCCACAGTGCGGCCCGTGGACGAAGTGACTGTCCAGGCCACGGGGAAGGGTTCCGGCGCTTTGAGCAGCGCGTCGCGCATCAGGACCTTGAAGTCCACGGTCTCGCCGGGCCGGAACACCCCGCGCGGGGTAAAGCAGAAAGCCTCGTACCCCTGGCGCAGGTAAGGCCTGCCGCCGGTATCAAAGGCGCTGTCCGCGTTGAGGTTGTTGTCCAGCTTCAAAAAGGCCATGTCCGCCTGGTTGTCGCTGGTTTGCGGCTGTTCTTTTGCCGGTGTTTGACCGGCTTTCGACGGGTTGGAAGCGGGCGCGGGCAGGGAAACCAGCACCAGGGCGGGCCGTTCGCGGCTTTCCCAGGCTTCTTTGCGGGTGTGACGCCATAAGCCGTCGGCGTCGGTTCTGCCTTCCGCCAGCAGCACGTTGTTGGCGGTGAACACCCGCACCCGGGCGTTTTTCAGGGCTTCCGTGGTGGCTATGGAATTGGCCCACACCGTGACGGCGTCCGGCTGCACCCGCGCCGTGATGCCGATATCGGAGATGACCACCAGCTTTTCCGTCTGCTGGGGCGCGTCTTCGTCATAATAGTAATCGTCCGGGTCCCTGGGCTCGTCGCTGCGCACCTTTTTGGGATCGCTGGCGTCGGACACGGTGAGCAGGAACACGCCCTTGGCCCGGCCCGCTATCTGGGCCAGGTCCAGGCTGCTTTCCGCAGGGTTGTTGCGCACGGCGTTCAAAACGCCCGTGCGCACGGCCAGCTTGCGCGAGAGGTGTTTCTTGTACCCGTCGAAAAAGCCCATGGCCATCAGCGGGATGTTGCTTTCCGGCAATTGCCACAGCGTGGCCTGCACCCGCTCCACGTTGATGGTGGACAGCGGCACCAGCATGGCCCGCTTGGGCGAGAGAATGCTGCCCTGCGCGTCCAGGGCCAGGCGGGGGGAGAAGTCCTTGAAGACCACGACGGATTTGAAATCCTGGGTCAGGTAGCCCAGCAGGCCGGGCATGCCCTTTTTGAAGGTCAGGGTCACGCGCGGCCGGGTGATGAAGTCGCCGGTAATGTCGAAGCCACCGGAGCGGGCGCGGATTTTGACGTCCGTTTCCGGGGTGATGTCCAGGTACTGACGCAGCGTGTCCATGTCCACATCATTGGTGGTTCCCACGCTGATGTAGCGGCTCCAGGGAGGGGAATCGCTTTGGCTGGCGCGCACCGAGCGGATGGCGAGCATGGAAGTGGGAGTGAGGTTACGCCGCTCTTCCCTGGCAAGACCCTGGGGACCTTCTTCGCTGGCAAAGCCCTGCGGCAGGATGAGGATCAGGGGGTCGAGGACGGCCGGTTTCAGCATGACCAGTATGGAGGAGCTTTTGGTTCTGCCCTCGTCGCCGTCCGCCCTGGCTTCAAAGGGCACCAGGGAACCGTCCCTGGTCCGGATTTGCAAGGCTTGCTTAAGTTTCGCGATGTCCACCTGGCAGGAGAAATCCAGGTACAGGGTAATGGTGCCGTCTTTGGCATAGCGGCGTTGGTCAATATAGTTCCAGCGAAAAGGCCTGGGCGTCACGGCGTACTTTGCATTGTACGCCGTCCCGTCCAGCGAGGCGGCGCCAGGCCTGGAAGTAATCGTATATGCCGTGGCCTTGGGAATGGGGTCGTAGCTGGAGTAGTGCAGTTCCGAGGCGCTGATCCATTTGCCCTCGCCGGGAATGGGCGGCGTGAAGACCACGGGCAGTTGCTCCGGAGCCAGCAGCATGTCCGGAGTCATTTTTTGCGGGTCCACCATGGGGCGGCTGAAGTCAAAGGTGAAATTCCCCCGCTGGTCGCCCAGGTATGAGCGCAGTTCGGCTCGGATACCGCCCGGCGCGTTAGCCGGGGCCTGGGCCGCGTCCGGGGCTTTCGCCCCGGCGGGCGCGCTGGCGTTGGCGGCGGGCTGCAGGGGCTTGGAACCCATGCCCTGCGCGGCCGGAGGCGTGAGCAGCAGGCAGAAGAACAGCAGAACAAGAATAAAAGCCGGACGGCCGGAGGAGGACAGCGCGGATCGCATGGCAACAACCTGTCGGGTTACGGGTGGGAAATACTATCGTCTGGAAAAAAAGCGCACATAAGCTTCGTAACAGCGGGCCACCGGGCTGGCGGGATCCATCTGGCCCGCAAGGCCGCCCAGGCGCTCCGGTTTGGGAAAGGCGGGCGGGGGCGGCACGGGCCGCGCGGCCGGGGCGTGGCGGGAAAGGTCCGTCCTGCCCATCATCAGTTCCACCTGCACTTTGCTGAAGCAGGGCCGGTCCATGAACGCGTTGACGCGCTCCAGAATCTCGCCCGCCTGCATGGCCAGCTCCTGGGCGGCCATGGAATCCGGCGCGCCGATAAGCAGGGTTTCCTTGCGCTGGCCGAGCGGCACGCCCAGGCAGGCCAGTTCCGGGCCCATGACCATTTCCCAGTGCTCCCACAGCCGCGCATGCAAAAGGCGCTCTCCGCCGCCGCGTTTGTCCAGGAACGCCGTCAGGGCGTCGGCCATGGAGCGCATGGCAAAGGCGCGTTTATACCGTTTGGGCTGGGACATGGGGAAACTAAAGCACAGCTGCGGGCAAATGGCAATCCGCCCTTCAAGGCCGGCTCCTTGAAGCGCCTTTTTTCTTTCGGGACGCGGTTAATGGCGGTTCCAGCCCCCGGTTGCAGCGTGCCGCCTCCGGCCGTAAAACATCCTTTTCCTTACCGGGGAACAACATTTATCTTTTGAAGGCGGCTTCTCATGAATGATATTTTTTTATCAGTCCGGGCCTATTTACAGTTCGCGCGGGCTGCATTACAAGGAGAATAGGAAGTTCCTTCCCTGTCTTGTACTATTGTTTAGGCAAAAGAGGAGTGCGTACCCATGGTTAAGTCTCGTATCGGAATTCCCCTCTTGGCGTTGCTTGTCTGCCTTGCGGCCGTCCCGGCTTTTGCCGCCGCGCCCGATCCGGGCAAAGTCCGGCAGCTTCAGGCCAACAACATCCCGCTGGTCTCGCTGAACACCTGGAAAGATTCCACCGAGCAGGAACGCTACGGCTTTCTGGTGGGCTTTGTGACCATGATGGAGTTGGAGCGCCAGTGGCAGGGGCAGAATCCCCTGCCTCTCAAGCTGAGCCTGGTGCAGAGCTGGTCCAAGGGGTTTGAGGGCGTGACCCTGAAGCAGATCCACGACACGCTTGACGAATACATTGCGGCCAACCCCAAGGATTTGGACCGCCAGGTGGTGGAGGTGCTGTGGTTCAAGTTCGCCCAGCCTAAGGTCAAGGAACAGGTGGGCGAGCCGGAAAAGGCGCCCAAGGCCAAGAAAGCGGTAACCAAGAAGAAGGGGTAAGGAGTTTGCCATGAGAACATACCTGCTTGTCGGCGCCCTTGCGCTGGGCCTGCTGGCCCCGGTAGGGTGCACGAACATGACGAAAACGCAGCAGGGCGGCCTTTCCGGCGCGGCCATCGGCGCGGCCGCCGGTGCGGGCATAACCGCCCTGGCCGGCGGGCACGCGGGCACCGGGGCCATTTTGGGCGGCGTGCTCGGCGGCGTGGCCGGCGGCATCTACGGCCATAACCAGCAGAAGAAATAAGACCGTCCGCATAGCGATCGGTTTTCCACAGCACCAACGAGCGTCCGCCCGTGCCGGGATATTCCGGACGGACGGACGCTCGCTTGCCTTTTGGCGCGAAATGGCGCAGTTTTTCCCGGAACCATTTTCCGGGAGCAACCATGACCCTTTCCTTAGGCTTTTCCCCCTGCCCCAACGATACCTTTATCTTTTCCGCCCTGGTGGAAGGGCGCAGCCCTCTGCCGCAGGGTTTGGGCCAACTCTCCCTGCACATGGCCGACGTGGAGGAACTGAACGCCCTGGCCGCCCGCGCGGCCCTGGACGTGACCAAGCTCTCTGCGGCGGCCGCCGCGGGCGTGTTGGAAGACTATGTGCTGCTGGATGCCGGGGGAGCCCTGGGCCGGGGTTGCGGCCCGCTGCTGGTGGCCGCGCGGCCTTGCGCCCCCGACGACCTGGCGGACGCGGTCATTGCCATACCGGGCCGCCAGACCACGGGCAACCTGCTGCTTTCCCTGCACGGCGCCTTTGCCGGACCGCGCAAGGAAATGCTGTTCGATGCGGTCATGCCCGCCGTGGCCGCCGCGGAAGCGGAAGCCGGGGTGGTCATTCACGAAGGCCGTTTCACCTACGCGGAAAGGGGCCTTTCCCTGGTGCTGGACCTGGGGGCCTGGTGGGAGGAAGCCATGAAGGCGCCTATCCCTCTGGGCGTCATTGCGGCCAAGCGCTCTTTGGGCAAGGAGCGCATTCAGGCCGTGGACAGGGCTATCCGCTCCAGTCTGCGCCTGGCCTGGAACAACCCGGAAGCCGGTCAGGGCTTTATCCGCGCCCACGCCCAGGAAATGGACGAGATGGTGTTGCGTTCCCACATCGCCACTTTTGTCAATGAATTCAGTCTGGACCTGGGGGAAGAAGGCCGGGCCGCCACCCGCCTGATGCTGGAAAAGGCGGCGGAACTGGCTGGCGGGCGGTTGCCGCAAGACAAGGCGCTGTTTGCTTCGGAACTTTAGTTGGCTTCGACAGCTTTTTCAGGCCGGGCTGCCTTCCGCGGGGGGCGCGCCTGGTTCCTGCGCCTTCACGGCCAGCAGCGAGTCCGTGTCGTTGCTGCCCAGCACGGAAACCGCCGTGCGCACCTGGTTCGCGTAAGCCAGAATGCTTTTTCTGAACTCCACCTCGTTTTTGTAGAGACGGGTGGCGTCGCGGCGGCCCAGGGAAAGCTGCGCGCCCAGCGCGGCAACGCCGGTAACGGCCACCAGAACCATAAGATCGCCGCCGGTGAGCAGCCACAGGGCAAGGCAGAGCAGGGCGCAGACTATATACAGGGCCATGATCAGGGACGAATTGTTCCTGCTGAGGCCGAGCCAGCGCAGCGCGGCGGCCGGGGCGCCTATGAACGTCGTCTTCTGGGTGGTGTGGTTGGTCAGGGCCACCAGCATGCCCTGGGCCTGGGTATTGGCCTTGATCAGGCTTATGTAATGCCCCTCCTGCAGTTGCAGCCGCGCGCTCAGGGTAAAGCACTGGTCTTTGCCGTCGTCGCAGGACATCCAGAATTCCGTCAGCGTGGCGCCCGCGCCGGTAGGGCCGGGCACCGGTTCCCCGGGCGAGGGAGTTTCCTTTTCAGCCCCGTCCTGGGAGAGATCGGCGAGTTTGACGTGCTTGGACGAAAGCACACGGCCGGAAGTGTGTTCCAGGCTGACGGACTGGTTGTTGATCGCTACGTTCATGGGGCACCGTCACAGCTGTAATTCAAAAGGGCGGAACGCGCGGAAAAGCCCGTGTTCCCGCTGACAGACAGTTGAAAATTTCCGCGCCGCGCGTTCAGGTCAAAGACTGCACGGGGTTGGCGGAAGCGCCTATTTCCCCCGGCACCATGCCCGCGAGATCGATCTGCCCCGTGGACTCAAGTACGGCCCGCCAGTAACTGGAGCGCGGGTTCAGGCGCTGGCGCTTGCGGATAATGAGTTCCAGCGGCAGGTGCACGTAGCGGTCCATGAGCTTGGCCACCACCATGCCGGTTTTCCCGGCCATGGCCGCGTGCACGGCGTTCTGCCCCAGAAAGCCGCAGTATACCCGGTCGTTGGCGTTGGCCGGAACGGAGCGGATAATGTAACTGGGGTCGATGAACTTGATGGAATGCTCCATCTTGCGGGCGCTGAGGTAGCGCTTGATTTCCTTGCGCAGAAATTCGCCGATGTCGCCCAGGACCAGGTTGCCGGAAGCGTCGGTTTCCGTGGATTCACCCAAAAGGTGCTGGCCCGCGCCTTCCGCCACCACGATAACGGCGTGCTTGCGGTCGCGCAGGCGCGCTTCCAGGGCCGGGAGCAGGCCGCCTTCCCCTTCCAGCACGAAGGGCGCTTCCGGAATGAGCACGAAATTCACTTCCTTGAGCGCCAGGGTGGATTGGGCCGCGATAAAGCCGGATTCCCGGCCCATCAGTTTGACGATGCCTATGCCGTTGCGGGTGCCCAACGCTTCCACGTGCGCGCACTGAATGGCTTCCGTGGCCTTGAACACGGCGGTTTCAAAGCCGAAGGACTGGCTGATGAAGTTGATGTCGTTGTCAATGGTCTTGGGAACGCCGATGACGGCGATGCGCAGGTTGCGCGCGTCAATTTCCACCTTGATGCTGTTCATGGCCTTCATGCTGCCGTCGCCGCCGATGACGAAGAGCACGTTGACGTTCATCCGCTCCAGGGCGTCCACGATTTCCTGCGCGGACTGCGGGCCGCGCGAGGAGCCCAGCATGGTGCCGCCGAACTGGTGGATGTCCGCCACCAGGTGCGGGGTCAGTTCCACTATCTCGTGGCCGTATTTGGGGATGAAGCCTTCCAGGCCGTAGCGTATGCCCAAGACGGCGGGCACGTTGTAGTTGTGGAACGCTTCCATGACAATGGCGCGGATCACGTCGTTGATGCCCGGGCACAGCCCGCCGCAGGTCACGATGGCGCACTTGGTCTTGGAGGTGTCGAAATACAGATTTTCGCGCGGGCCGGCGGCTTCGAAGCTGGCGGCAATGGGGTCCTTGCCGTCCAGCTCGTCCAGATAGTCCTTATCCAGGTATACGGGAACCTGCCCGCTGGTGAAATGCGTATAGGGCAACAGGGATGGGATACGGGCGGGTCCCAGCGAAGGTATGGCCGTGTTCAGGGTGTAGCCTTCAAGCTCAATGCTGGTGGGCGTCATACTGTCTCCTCCGCGTATCCGGCTGAAAGGCCGCACACGCACTCTAACCTGTCTACACTATAGCTCCGTCTTATGTCCGTCAAGACGGCGAAAGTGCTTTTTATGCTTTGCGCTGCAAGACGTTTGTGGTACCCTTACCCAACATCTTGCCGTTGCACGAAAAATTTACGAGGGCCCACCATGTCCATAGTTGCCGCCGGACCTATCACCACGTCCATTTTCGAAATGTTCAAGGTCGGCCCGGGGCCGTCCAGCTCCCACACCATGGCGCCCATGCTGGCGGGACTTGACTTTCGAGGGCTGATGGACGCCCTGGCCCCGGAACAGCGGGAAAGGGCGGCGGAACTCACCGTGCGGCTTCTGGGTTCGCTCAGCGCCACCTGCATGGGCCACGGCACGGACAAGGCCATTATCACCGGCCTCTTGGGGCACGCCCCGGCTTCCTGCCCGCCCAAGCTCCCGTCCGGGGTGCTGGAGCTGCCGGAAGAGGAGCGCACGCTTGCCCTCGGCCCGCGCGGCATCGCGCTTTCCCGTTCTATTCTGATCAGCGGCCCCATAGAGCACGGTTACCCTTTCAGCAATACGCTCATTTTTACGCTGCTGGACGGCGAAGGCGGCGTTTTATGCGAGCGCACCTACTATTCCGTGGGCGGCGGCTTTCTGCAGTGGGAAGGCTGGACCCCGCCGGAACGCGGCAAGCCGCTGCACCCCTTTGCCAACGCCAAAGAGTTGCGCCGCCATGTGGAGGAAGACGGGCTGACCATCCCCCAAATCATCCTGCAGAACGAAAAGGCGCTCACGGGCGAGAGCCGGGGCGTGATTTTGGGAAAACTGGACGGCGTCATCGAAGCCATGCGCCGTTCCGTGGACCGGGGAATCAGCGCGGAAGGGCCGCTGCCCGGCACGCTCAACGTGTACCGTAAGGCGGCGCACCTGGCCCGCAAGGCGGACGCCCTGGACGACCCCATCAACCGCTTTCTGGGCCTGCTCAACGCCTACGCCTTTGCCGTGGCCGAGGAGAACGCGGCCGGGGGCATCGTGGTCACCGCGCCCACGTTCGGGTCGGCCGGGGTGCTGCCCGCCACCCTGACCATGCTGGAAGGCTATTTCAGCCTGGGCGCGGAAGCCGTGCGCAACGGCATGCTGGCCGCCGCGGCTGTGGGATTCCTGGCCAAGCACAACGCGGGCATAGCCGGGGCGGAAGTGGGCTGCCAGGGCGAAGTGGGCGTGGCTTCCGCCATGGCCGCCGCCATGCTGGCCCAGGCCAGGGGCCACGACGCCCTGATCGTGGAAAACGCGGCGGAAATAGCTCTGGAACACCACCTGGGTCTGACCTGTGACCCCGTGGGCGGCTACGTGCAGATACCCTGCATCGAACGTAACGCCATGGGCGCGCTCAAAGCCTACAACGCCTGCCTGGTGGCCACGACCGAAGACGTCACCCGCCACCGCGTCACCCTGGACATGGCCTTGCGCGCCATGGCCGAAACCGGCCGCGACATGAGCAGCAAGTACCGCGAAACCTCCACCGGCGGCCTGGCCGTCAGCATGGTGGAATGCTGAGAAGAGAGAATCGGGGGAAGGAGAGAACCTTTCTTGGAAGAAAGGTTCTCTCCTTCCCCCGGGACCCCCATCCTCTCTCCAAAGAACTTTATCAGGGTATAATAAAAAGTCTCGCCAAAGCGACACGTATCGTTTTGGCGAGACTTTTTATTATACCCTGAATGGGTTCCAAGGGGCGCGCCCCTTGGCGGGTGCAGGGCAGCGCCCTGCTTCGACTCTTCATTGGCTTCGACAAAAACTCTTCCCGCCTTCAGTAACACTCCAGAACCTCCCCGCGCGACAGGCCCAGCTTGGCCATTTTTTCGTTGAGCGTGCGCCGGGGCAGGCCCAGTTCCTCCATGACCGCGCGCATGTCGCCCCTGTGGCGGCGTATGGAATCCGCGATGAGCTGGCGTTCGAATTCCGCCACGTGCTCTATGAGTGACGAAGAGCGGGGCGTGT
>JAVBNC010000029.1:0-53985 GCA_031551765.1 Desulfovibrionaceae bacterium | reverse complement strand
CTTCAGAAGCAGAGCGGTTTTGGTGGCGTCTATGTCGATGCAAAAGCACTCAATAATTTTTCCAACTTTGTATCGACTCAACTTGCTGTTTGCAAACATTTTTCTAGCCTACCAGGTGATATCCTGATGGTCTAGAGCCTTATTTTTACGAAATTCCCCTGCTCCGTTTCTTCGAGTTTATCTATGTAGTAAGTGACTTTGCCGTTAACGGTACCGTCATATGTCTTGAGGCGCTTCCGCTTATTTTTGTCCAGCGGGATCGGGTGAGCATATGAGAACTGCCGTTTTACCAAGATGGTTGAGGCAATATCGTGCAAAAGGGGTTCGGCTTGGGTGATGTAGCGCATTTTGGGCAAAGGGATATCGAAGGCGAGTTCCACCTCCTGGAGCAGCGCCGCTGGTTCCTCTCTGCAGTTTCTATAATCTTCCGGGGTGTCCATCTTGCCGATCAAACGTTCCGGTAAGTCATCCAGAACGGGATAAAGCTCGGTAACTACTGACTGGTCCAGCTTAAAAATAATGGAACGCCAACCCTTTTTCCACCACGTGCTGAGGAACACTCCGTTCTTAAAGCAAAAATACCCGTCTATCGCCGACCAAGGATACGGACGGCCAAACTTTTCCACAAAAATATTGTACAGGTTTTCCTCAGACCAGGCAGAAACCGTGACCTTGTCAAAAATAGGTTCTGGTTTACGCAAGGTAATAGTGCCCAGACCCTGTACCTGTAGGGTAGCTGGTGTGTGGTGGTGTGTAGGTGTACCTACTATATTTAAGTGCTGGTTACTGGTTATCCGTGGCCGCTTTCGAACTGGATGTTGAATTTTCTTCTGTTCGGTGTTCATAAATTTTTTTGTGACGCCTCAAAAAGCCAAGGCTTCGCTCCAGGTTGTTGTTTCCGTCATGCAGGTAGCCCGCCCAGGTCGCCGGGTTTGGGGAGTAGTGAAAGCGCATGGGTATCCCTATTCGTGGGGTTGTCTGGCCCCTTCTCGGCCTTGCAGGCCAAAAAGCGGCTGCAAGCATGGCGTAACCGCTGACCTGCATCAGGCGGCAAAGGTCAAGTGCTCTCAAGTAGGGGCTGGAATCGAGGAAGCCGGGACGGTGGTCGCAGTCATGGTCGCCCTTTCCGAGGGGCAGGGGCCGAGTAGCCCCCACCCCGTGAACGATAGGGTTTACTTGCCGTACTCCACCATCAGCTTGTTGATCACGAGATCGTTGAGGTCGAGCCCTCTCTCTGCTGCCTGGTCAATAAGACGGCGGTGCAGTTCGGGCGTGGTCTCTACCGTAAACGAGCCGGAGAGCGGATGGAGGGACAAAGGCTCGGGCACGGGTACGCCTTCCTCTTGCATCTTGCCAATATGCGTTCTCAGCTCATACTTAAGGCTTTCTAAGGCAACAAACGGCGTCGACGCCCATTCATACATATCGGGAAACTCCGTGCAGAGGGCCTTAAACTCGCCTTCTTCGTCAGGTCCAGTAACACGATAGTCGTAGGCTTCAATGTTCATTTCTTTCTCCTTCAAGTTGCTGCAAAGCGTTCGGGGAAAAATTCTCTGACATGCCTTGTGCGGTGCATTGTTGAAGCTGTTCGGCTGCGGCGGGAGGCTTCCGGTGATTGGTGTTCATGCCGCCTCCTTCCCGCCAGCGCGGCGGGCGTAAGCGCTGTCAAGGCGCGTAAGCCTGGCGATGAAGGAGGCAACCTCGTCCGACCGCCACCTAGTAGCCCTTCGACTTATTCTGTATGGTGGGGGAAATGTCCCGTCCGAGACCATGCGTTCAAGCGTGGCCCTACTCACCCCCAGAGTGGTGAGCAGCTCTTTCTTGTTGAGATAACGAAATGTTGGTATAGTCAAAACTTTCTCCTTCGGCCCCCCTGTTGATTAATCCCATGTGGGACGTGGGGGAGCCTGTAGAGAAAGTAACTCGGTGGCAGAAATAAAAACTGTCGAAAGGTGAGGCGGAAATGTCGCGACCTGACAAAAGTGAAAGCGAAAATGTCAGTCGCTTTGTTTTGCCCTTTTTGATTTTTGTTTGTTCAAAAACCACTCTAAGATTCTTCTTTGACGTTGAGGCTGGTCCTTAGTCAGTTTGTATATCGTTGTGTAAGAAATTTGTTCTCCGTATTCTATATAATCTTCTATGCTGTTTTCATAGCGGCGAAAAATATCACGAATGTCTATTTTTCCATCTTCTTTTGTTATTTTATTTTTTATGTTAAATTTTTCTAGCAACCGATAAAACTGTCTCTCAATGTTTACATTAATATTTTCTAATTTTTTATCATCTTTTGTATATATTTTAATATTTTCATATATTCTAATCATGTCATCAGTGTAGTCACGGTATTCGTCTTTAAAAAACTTCTCTGTGTCTCCATCACATTTTTCTATTGCGCAATCTAGACAATCAATAATAAATTTAATTTCATTTTCTATTTGTTTTATTTCTTTCAACTCATAACCATCTTTGTATAGTAAAGCATTAAGTAGGTTATTATACTTATTTTTATTAAAATCAGTATCACACATATTTTTTGCGATTTTCTTTAGGTGTATCCATGCTTTTGGAGACAAATCGTCGATACTTGGACAATGATTTATTTCATTCCACATGCGATTCGTTTCAGATTCATGCCATACTACATTTTTTTTAGGCTTTCTCTCTTTTGATTGCATATGCCCTCTCCTATAAATTGCCTAAGTAATCCGCCCACGCTTGCATCATCTCCCGTCGCCCGTCCAGAAATTCAGTCCGATTGTAAGCAGCCCGGACCTTGTCTTGCGGCCCGTGCGCCAACTGCCGTTCAATCCAGTCCCTGTTGAAACCCTGCTCGTTGAGGATGGACGAGGCCATTCCCCGGAAGCCGTGGGCGCACATTTCTAATTTTTCGTAACCCATCCGGCGTATGGCAGCGTTCACTGTGGCTTCAGACATGGGCCGGTCCGCCGTGCGCACAGAAGGGAACAGGTATTTGCCGTTGCCGGACAACGGCTTCAGCCTTTCCAGCACGTCAATGGTTTGCTTCGCCAGGGGGACGCGGTGTTCCTGCCGCGCCTTCATCTTCTCAGCCGGAATACGCCACAATTTGTTTTCCAGGTCAATTTCCGACCACTCCGCATGGCGGACCTCACCCGGACGGGCAAACGTCAACGCTGAAAACTTCAGCGCGAGGCAGGTCAACAGGCTCGTCTCTTCATAGGCTTCGATGGCCTGCATCAGACCCTTCACCTGCCGGGGGTCGGTAATAGCGGCCCGGTGCTTCTCCCGCGCCGTGAGATTCGGGTATTGCCGGTGTAGCTGAGTGGTCCAGTCCGCGGTCACGCCAGGGATTTCCTGGTCCATCGCGTAGCGGAGTACTTGCGAGATGGTGGCGCGAACCTTTTTTAGCGTTTGGAGCTTGCCGTGCGCGTGTAGGCTGTCCAGCACGGCTTTGATGTCGGCCTTGGTTATGTCGGCAATGGGCTTGTCGCCGAAGCTGGGCAGGATATGCTTGTCCAGGCGCTTTACCGTATCGTCCAGCGTGACAGGTGCCCATGTGTCCTGGCATGAAGCCCGCCATTGCGCGGCCACGACGCGGAAGGTGGTTTCTTCGGCTCGGACTTTGGCCTTCGCCGCTTTTTTGGTGGCGGCGGGGTTTATGCCTTGGGCAATCTGCTTGCGGGCCTTCTCGGCCATTTCTCGCGCTTCCGCGAGGCTGAACATGGGATATGTTCCAAGGGTAAGCTGCTGCGTCTTGCCGTCGAACTTGTAGGCCAGCCGGAAGGCTATCCCGCCCGCCGTGGAGACGGCGGCGAACATACCGTTCACTTTTCCGTCGGTGACCTTGTACGGCTTGTTTTGGGGCTTCAGCGATTTTAGTTTAGTCTCGGTAAGGATATTTTTTGACATCGGGCAAAATCTCCTTGGAGGATCTCTTTGCCTTGAATTTTGCCCTATTTTTTTCCTACTTCCGAGGACTTTTTTGATCTCTCCCGAGACAAACAAAAACGCTGGAAACCCGTATTTTCAGTAGGTTTCCAGCGTTTCTGGTGCCTTGCGAGGCTAAATTTTGGCGTCCCCAAGGGGATTCGAACCCCTGTCGACGGCGTGAAAGGCCGTTGTCCTGGGCCGGCTAGACGATGGGGACCCAGTCGCGCGGGATGGAACCCGACGCGGAAGCAGTCTTTTACGTGAGGCCGGGGAGGGCGTCAACAGTTTTTTTCAAGCGGGAAAATGTCCCGGCGGCCCTATGGCGCGAGCAGGCCGTAGTCCTCGGCTTTTGCCTTGTAGGCCTCGTCCAGGCCCTCCACAAAGGCGGGCAGGGCATCCAGGGGCAGGCTGACTAGGGCGAAGCCGCGCCTTTGGGCTTCCGCCCGCAGTTCCGGCTGGGCGGCCAGGCGGGCGAAAGTACCATGTATGGCTTTCTGCACTTCCGGCGGGGTGTTTTGGGGCACGGCCAGGCCCCGGAAGGCGCCTTCTTCCAGGTCGTAGTCCAGTTCCGCGAAGGTGGGCACGGCGGGCAGATTGGGGAGGCGCGTTTTGGCGGCCACGGCCAGGGCCCGGAACGCTCCGGCAGGGGGCACGCTGTGCGCCCAGAAGGCCCTGGCCTCGCCCTTGCGCGCGGCCTGGGCGGCTTCCACCGTGCCCGCGTAGGGGATGTAGGTGGCGCGCACCCCGGCCAGGCGGTCCAGGGCCAGGGCCGCCAGCTGCCCGGCGCTGAAAGAGCCGGGACCGGCCACCAGCAGGGTGCCGGGCGCTTTGCGCGCGGCGTTGATGAAATCGTCCAGGGTTTTGAAGGGGCTCTCTTCCGGCACCCAGAGCGCGCAGGGCGTGTAGGAAAAAATTGCGCAAACGGCCATCTCCCGCATATCCACGCCGGAATCCGCCTGATGGGAACGCAGCAAAAGGTGCGGGAGGTTTACGCCGGTCAGGGTGTAGCCGTCGTTTTTTTCCGGGTCCAGTTGCGCCCAGGCCTGGGCGCCGCCCTGGCCGGACTGGTGCCGCGGCGCGAAATCCTGCTTGGTCAGAGCGTTGAAGTGCGGCCGCGCCAGCGTGTAAAACGTGTCCGATTCCCCGCCCGCTGAAAAAGGCACCACCAGGGTCACGGGACGCAGGGGCCAGGACGCGGCGCAAGCCGGGCCGGGCGCCGCCGCGCATAAGATCAGGCTGAGCAGAAGGGCGAGGGAAGGCAGACGGGCGGGCATGGCCTAGCCGCCGCTCGCCATGGTGACGAGCTGTTTGACGTTCAGCACTTCCTTGACCCGCCAGACGCCCTGTTCTTCCAACAGCCGCAGTTCCAGTGGGTAGCGCTCTTTGGCCTCATAGTCGTAGAGCGAGGTGGCCACGGTGGCGCTGGGCCCTTTGCGTTCCACAAGCCGGGCCGGGCCGAATTCCTTGCGGCCTTTGGAGGCGTCGGCAAAGAGCGGGGAGAGGAGCCCTGTGCCTTTTTTGGAAGGCTTTTTGCCCGCAAAGGCCCCGGAAGAGACGCCGTTCAGCACGAACTCGCGGGTTTCCTGGGCGAGCACGTTCTTGATCATGGCTTTCGCCGAAGGGTCCGCGCCCATGCCCGCCAGCAGCAGGGCCACGGCCGGGGTTTGCTGGGCGGCTTTCATGGCCGCGGGGTCGGCCAGCACGGCGTCCACGCCTTTGTCCACCACGGCCCTGACGTCCATATGTTTTTCCAGCAGGGCCGCGTCGCTGCCGTCAATGGCCTTTTGCAGTTGGGGAATGGCGGCTTCCGGCGCGGCGGCCAGGGCCGGGGCGGCCGGAAGCAGGAGCAAAGCCGCCAGAATGGTTGTGCAAAGAAAGAAATGACGCATAGAGGCTCCGGATAGAGCTTACCCGGCGGAGGCGGGGCGCAGGCGCGCCTCTGGCAGGGACAGCCATTCGCGGGCCGTTGCCGTGTCCCGCGCGATTTGTTGTTTGAGCGCTTCCGGCGAGGGGAAGCGGGTTTCCGCGCGCAGGCGGCGCATGAACGAAAGGCGCACGGTTTTGCCGTAAACATCCTGTGAAAAATCCAGCAAATGGGCTTCCAGGCTCAGGCTGGAGCCGTCAAAAGTGGGGTTGAAGCCCACGTTGGCCACGGCCATGAACGGGCGGGAGACGGGGTCCCCGGCCGCAAATTCCGCCCAGGCCGCGTACACGCCGCCCTGCGGCAACAGCACGTCCCCCAGGCTGAGGTTCACGGTGGGAAAGCCCAGAGCCGCGCCGCCCCGGCCCGCGCCGCGCACCACCAGGCCGTCCACGCTGTGCGGGCGGCCTAGCAGCGCGGCGGCCCGTTCCACCTGGCCTTGTTTCAGCTCCTCCCGGATCAGGGAAGAACTGGCCACGGCGTCGCCCACGCGCAGGGGCGGCATCTGCTCCACGCCGAAACCGTGCTGTTCCCCCAGGCGGGAGAGCAGCGCGCAGTCGCCGCGCCGGCCCTTGCCCATGGCGTAGTCGTAGCCGATGACCAGTTCCCTGGTGTGCAGCGCGCACGCCAGGGTGGAGGCCACGAAATCTTCCGGGCTTTGTTCCGCCAGTTCACGGGTGAAGGTGAGCACCAGGGTGCGGTCCAGGCCCAGTTCGGCCAGCAGTTCCAGCTTGCGGGGCAGGTCGGTCAGCAGGTCCGGCAAATGCACGCCGCTAAGCAGGCGCAGGGGGTGGGGATCAAAAGTGACGGCCATGGAGGCTATGCCCAGGCGGGCCGCTTTTTCGCGGGTTCTCTCGATAAGGGAGCGGTGGCCCAGGTGCACCCCGTCAAAGTTGCCGATGGTGACGGCGTGGGCCGTGCCCCACGGCACAGCGGCCCGCAGGCCGGGAATATCGTAAAAGACGTCCATGGCGCTCCCGTGCGGGACAAAAACCCGCAGCTTGGGCGTTGTGTTACCCCAAAAGCAGGGGGGCTTCAAGAGAAGGATAAAAAGAAAAAGACTCTTTGGGAATAGCCCTTAAGGCTTGCGCTTGAACAGCTTTTCCAGCTCCCTGGGAGTCAGGCTGACAGCCACCGGGCGGCCGTGAGGGCAATAGCCGCTGTCCGGGGTGGCCCGCCACTGGGCCAGCAACGCGGCGGCTTCGTCGTCCGTAAGCTGCTGCCCGGCCTTGACGGCACTGCGGCAGGCCATGAGGTGCCAGAGGCTTTCAAAGCCGCCCTTTTTCCCGGCCAGGGCCAGACGCAGGAACTGTTCCGCCCCGGAACGGTCCAGCAGCGGCGGAATGCCCGCCACGCGCAGCACGGTCCCGGCTGTTTCCAGGGAAAAGCCCAGATTTGCCAGTTCCGCCCACAGGGCTTGCAGTTCCTGGGTTTCGCCGGGGTGCAGGGGCAGTTCCAGGGGCAGGGCCAAAAGCTGGGACTGGCCCGCGCTGCCTTCCCGTTGGATCTGGTGCAGGCGTATGCGCTCGTGCGCGGCGTGCTGGTCAATGAGCAGCAGATCCTGACCCCGGCGCGCCACCAGGTAGCAGTCCGCTACCTGGCCCAGGTAGAGGAGATCCCCCACCTGCGGCTTTTGTCCCGGCGAGGGAGTGGATGCCGGATGGGGCGGGACGGCCTTGCCGTAAACGGGCGGCACCTCTTCCCCGGCCATGGGCGGGAGAAAGGGGCTGGGCGCGGGTCGGGAGGGGCCGGGGAACAGGGCCGGGCCGGGGTGTTCCGTGTGCGGGGCCGCTTCCGGCTCATCCGCCGGGCTTTCCATGGGGCCTTCCGCCGGATCGGGGGCGGACTCTTGCGGCCGTTCCTTGGTTTTGTACAGCGGGGAGGGGCTGTCCAAGTCCCCCCAGAAGCCCAGGGGCCTGGCCGTATCTTCCCGGCGTGCCTGGGACGTGGGGACAGCGTTTTCCAGGGAGACGCCCGCCAGCGGGGGCAGGGGCAAAGTGCTGTCCAGCGCGGTCTGCACGGCGTGGAGCACGGCGGAAAAAACCGGGCTTTCGCCGCGGAAGCGCACCTCGCTCTTGGCCGGGTGCACGTTGACGTCCACCTCTTCCGGCGGCAGCTCCACGAACAGCACAGTCTGGGGGTATTCGCGGGAAATAAGGCGGCCCTTGTACGCGGTGCGCACGGCGGCCAGCAGGGTGCGGTCGCTCACCGGGCGGCCGTTGACGTAAAGCAGAATGCGGTCGCCCCGGCTTTGGGCGCTCTGGGGGCGGGATGTCAGGCCGTGCGCGCGGATGCCGTGGCGGGCCGCGTCAAAGGGCAGCAGGGATTCCGTGACCGTGGGCGGCCAGATGCGCTCCAGGCGCTGGGCCAGGCTCTGGCCGGGCGCGAAGTGGAACAGTTCCCGCCCGCCCGCTTCCAGGGTAAAGCCCGCGTCCAACCGGGCCAGCGCCAGGCGCAGCAGCAGCTCTTCGCAGCGCTTCTGCTCCGTGGACGGGGTCTTGAGAAATTTGAGCCGGGCCGGGACGTTGGCGAACAAATCCCGCACTTCCACCAGAGTGCCCTTGTGCAGCGCGGCGGGGCCGGAAGCGGTGACGCGGCCCGCGCGCACTTCGATAAAGGCGGCTTCCTGCACCGGGCTATCCGGGTCCGGAGTATGCACGCTGGTCACCCGCAGGCAGGACACGGACGCGATGCTGGGCAGGGCTTCCCCGCGAAAGCCGTAGCTGGCCACGCGCAAGAGATCCGCAAAGCTGGACACCTTGCTGGTGGCGTGGCGGGTGACGGCCAGTTCCAACTCGTCAGGCGGGATGCCCCGGCCGTCGTCGCGCACGGAAAGCAGGCTCTGGCCGCCGTTTTCCAGGCTGATTTGCACGGAAGAGGCTCCGGCGTCCAGGCTGTTTTCCACCAGCTCTTTGAGCACGCTGGCCGGGCGTTCCACCACCTCGCCGGCGGCTATCTGGTTGCGCAGCTCCGGGGGCAGCAGACGGATGGGGGCGGCGGGCAGAGACATGATGGATCCAGGTTACAGGGGGTGCCAATACATTGCGTATGGTAGCCGCAATCAGGGGCAGGGTAAAGAGGGGGAAACGGAAGGCCGTTTTCCATTTGCCACTTGCCTTAATTGGGAAAAACCATATCCTTTACATGAGTGCGTCAGAAGTGTTTTCAGGTACCCGCTCAGCAAGCCGGGATTCCGGTTTGCGGCGCGCCGCGGGTGCCCATGGACGCGTTACGTTGGATATCGAGCCTGCCGGCAAGCTCAGGGAGTGCGTTATGAATACGGAAAGCCGGTTGATGCGGGCCTATTATTGGTCAAGGCTGGAAACAGGGTTGCCGCCGGAAAGCACCACACCGGGTCCCGGCTATGACCCGGAACTTTTGTATGTGGAATGCCGCATGTGCGGCAAGCCCGTGCTTTGGGAAAAGGGCAGAACCCGGGCCATTGTCCGGGCTTCCGGCATGGATATGAACCTGCTGGACGAATGCTGCCTGATACTTTCAGACGGCTGCCCCCACTGCAGGCCGGGACACTCCGGGTTCCAACTGCACATGGTGCGGCTGACCAGCCTTTCTACGCACGATTTCCTCCTCATGGAGGACGCCAAGGGCTCCGCGTAGGGGGACGCGTTCCTTGGCACATAAAAGGGAGCGGCATACACCGCTCCCTTTCTTTTTTGCGGCCTCCGCCCCGGCGAACCGGAGCGGGGGCTTTCATTCGCGCTTACTCCTCTTTTTCGTGGTAACCGTCGATCATGCCTTTGAGCAGACTGCACGGTGTTTTGCCCGTGGTGGCCAGGTAGATATGGCCCATCAGGAACAGGGTGTAGAACAGCGCCAGGCCGTAGTGGAACCAGGCCAGGCAGGCCCTGTCCGCGCCGGTCAGGCCCGGGAAGAGCAGGGCCAGACCGGAGAAGATGAGCACCGGCATGCCGATGAGGAACACCAGGAAGTAGGTCACCTGTTGCAGGGGGTTGAAGCGCTGCTCGCGGGTAACCGCGAAGGGGTGCGCCTCGCCCTTGAAGATGCCGTGCAGGTAATAGCGCGTCTGCGCGGCCAGCCTGTCGCCCAGGCCTTGCAGGCGCGGCAGGTACTGCCGGATATCGCCGGTGGCCAGACCCACGGCCAGGAAGACCGCGAAGTTCAGCGCCAGCAGTATCCCGGCCCAGTCGTGCGTTTGGACGGCGTTTTCCAGGCCCATGGCAAAGGAGCCGCCCGTGAAGCGGATGGAAAGGCCGCTATACAGCAGCGCCACAAAGAGCAGGGCGTTGATCCAGTGCAGCACCCGCGCGGTGCCGGGGTACACGAACACGCGCTGCCCGGGCTCCGCCGCGCAGGAGGCCTGCTTGGCGCTGAAGGCGCGCCCCAGGGCGTGGGCCGCGATAAGCGCCAGCACCAGGCCCAGGGCGTAGCCGCCGAAGCGGTCCAGCCCGCTGGTTTTGCCCGCGCCCGGCATGTAGGCCCTGGCAAAGGAGGCGTCCCCGCTCGCATAGGCGGCGGCCCGCTTGAGAACGAGGGAGTTGGAGTTGTTGTGGCAGGAAGCGCAATCCCTTAAGGACGCTTCCTTTTTCAGGATGATGTGTTCCTTACCCGTGCCGTCGTGGCCCCGGTCCGGCGCGGTATGGCATTCCACACACATCACCGCTTTCCGGTGGGCCTGCCAGTTGCCCAGGAAGGAGTGGGCCGGGTCCGCCGTGCGCGCGTCTTTGCCGGAGAGGCTCTTCAACTTGGCCGCGTCCGCGTGGCAGCTAAGGCATTCCGCGTTCAGGCGGGACGTGGCCGTCGCGTAGGCGGGCTTTGGCCGCCCTTTTCGCGGCATGCTGTGGGCGTCGTGGCAGTTCGCGCAAGTCACTTTGTCGCCCACCTTGGCAAAGTGGGCGCTCTGTTTGAAGGACGCGATCTGGCCGCTCATGCTTTCCTGGTGGCAGGAAAGGCAGGTGGGGCTGGCCTTGGTGTCCAGCTTGTGCGGCACCTGGGTGAAGCTGGCCTTGCCTTCGCTGCCCATATGGCAGGTGGCGCAGGCCAGGGTGCCGTGGCTGCTGTTCGCAAAAGCCTTCATATCCAGGTTGATGGGCAGTTTTTTGCCCCGCTCGCTCACCGGGGCCAGATGCCCGCTGCCGTGGCAGGAAAAACAGGCCCGGCTCTGTTCCGAGGCCCCGAATTTTCCCTCCAGGAAGGGGGTGGCGTCCGTGCCCTCGGGCAGGGCGCCGGTCTGCACCTGGGCCATGGCCCTGGAAGAGCTCATGGGTTCCGAGGGGAACTTACGGTGGCAGCTCGCGCAATCTCGGCTGGCCGTCTTGTTGTCGTGACAGGAGAAGCAGCTTGCGGCCGCGAAGTGCTCGCGGATGGTGATCCGCGCCTTTTTCTGGGTGGTGAAGTAATCCAGGTGGCAGTCGTTGCACACATAGCCCTTGCCGGCGTGCAGCCTGCCGTCAAAGACCACAACCCCCTGGCCCGCGCCGCCGTATCGCAGCGTTGTCTCGTGGGTGGCCAAGGCAACGCCGGGCAGGCAGAGCAGCAGGACCAGGGTCAATACGCCCTGTATCCGTCTCATGCCTTTGCCCCGGCGATAATGGAGCGCGGCACGCTGCGCGCGCTGGCGACGCCGGTCAGCACCATGGCGTCGGTCATTTCGGTCTTGATGGCGCGCATCATCATGGCCACACCCTGCCTGCCGCCGCCGTGCGCCCCGCGAATGAGCGGGCGGCCCACCAGGGCCGCGTCCGCGCCCAGAGCCAGAAGTTTCAGCACGTCCGTGCCGCGCCGCACCGCTCCGTCCACCAGAATGAGAGTCCTGCCCTTGACCGCGTCGGCAATGGCCGGCAGCACGGTACAGGAAGCCGGGGTGTAGTCCAGCACCCGGCCGCCGTGGTTGGAAACCACGATGCCTTTCGCGCCCACGTCCACGGCTATCTTGGCCTCTTCCACGGTCATTACGCCCTTGATGATGAAGGGCAGTTTGGTGGCTTTGACCAGTTCGGCCAGTTGCTTGGGCGTTTTGGGCTCCACGATCTGGCCGGGCAGGGCGCGCGCGGCCCGGCCGGCGGAGTCGATATCCACGGCCACGGCCAGGCCCCCGGCCTCTTCAATCATGCGGAAGCGCTTGATGATCTCGTCCTGGGCCTTGGGCTTGATGGTGGCTATGCCCTTGCCGCCGAAGCTTTTCAGAATGTCGATGCGCTTCTGGTACACTTCCAGCTTGTCGCCTATGCCGTCGGCGGCCCAGCCCAGGCTCCCCGCGTCCAGACAGCCGCCCAGGATGGCGTTGATGTAGTCATCTTCGGACATTTTGTTGCCCATATTGTAGGTCACGCCGCCGGTGGCCGCGGACATGCAGGGAAAGTCAAGCTTGTAGCCGAAAATATCCACGGACAGGTCGGGCTTTTTCATGTCGTGAAAGGTGCGCATGACCAGTTCGACTTTGGCCAGTTCGTTGTAGTTGTTCTTGAAAGCCTTGCCCGAGCCTATGCCGCCGAAGCCCGGCACTTCCCCGGCGCAGGCCACGCCGTCGCATTCCGGGCAGACCCGGCATAAGGGATAGAGTTTTTCGCGGGCAATGCGCAGCACGTCCGCCATTTTCAGCGCGGGAGCGGCCGGGGCCTTGGCCGGGGCGGCCGCTGCCGCCGGAGCCGTGGCGTTGCCCGCCGGGGCCGGGGCGGCCACGGCTTCGCGCGCGGCCAGGGAAGTTACCAGGGCGCCGACGCCCACGGCCATGCCGCTTTTGAGAAAGTTCCGCCGGTCAACGCCGTTGCCGGGTGTGGTATCCTGAGCCATATCTGTCTCCTTTTGTGCTATTTTTCACTTTAGAGTGGGAGGCAATGTCTTCCGATATCCATATTCTGCCCGTGACACACGGGAAAAAGCCAGCAGCGGGCGCGGTCGGGCGCCGCTCTTACCCGGACACTTCGTTCCAGAACGCGGGCCAGGCGGCCAGAAGCGCGCGCACGGCCTTGCCCCGGTGGCTGCGGGCGTGTTTTTGCGCGCGGCTTATTTCCGCGGCGGTTTTGCCCAATTCCGGGTCAAAAAACAAGGGATCGTAGCCGAAACCGCCCGCTCCCGCCGGGGCGTGGGCCAGAATTCCTTCCCAGGCTCCCTCGCGGATGACGTGCCGCCCGTCCGGGGCGCAGGCGGCCATGGCGGAGCGGAAGCGGATGGTGCGCCTGGCGTCCGGAACGCCGCGCATGGCGGCCAGAAGCTTTTCATTGTTGCGCCCGTCCGTGGCCGGGCGGCCCGGTTCCGCGCTGTAGCGGGCGGAAAACACGCCGGGTTCGCCGTGCAGCGCGTCCACCTCTATGCCGGAATCGTCGGCCACGGCCACGCAGCCCGTGTGTTCCGCCACGGCCTTGGCCTTGATCAGCGCGTTTTCCGCGAAAGTGGCGCCGTTTTCCTCTATTTCGCCCAGCCCGGGGTAGTCGGCCAGCCCTTTGACGGTCAGGCCCAGACCCTGGAACAGGTCCGCCAGTTCCTTGATTTTTCCGGCGTTGCGGGTGGCGAAGACAATGGTGTTCGGGAGCATCAGCCGTCCTTTTCCGGTTCCTGTTCGTCGCTTCCCCCCGCCACCGCCAGCATGGGCCGCAGGGTAAGCGAGATGGTGGTGCCTTTGCCGGCCTGGCTGGAAAGATGCACCCGTCCGCCCATTTCCTCGATGATTTTGCGGGTCATGGCCAGGCCCAGGCCCGCGCCCTTGTCCTTGGTGCTGAAAAAGGGGCTGAACACGCGTTCGTGCAGTTCCGGCGGAATGCCCACGCCGTCGTCCTGCACCTGCAAGAGCACGTTGGCGCCCACCAGCCGGGTGCGCACCCGGATGGCCCCGCCCTGGGGCATGGCTTCCTGCGCGTTTTTCACGATGTTGATCAGGCACTGCTTGAGCATTTCCGCGTTGCCGCGCACCTTGGGCAGCTCCGGGGCCAGTTCCGCCGCGATCAGAATATGGCGCTCGTCGCTGCCTATGCCCATCAGCTCCACGGTCTGGCTGGCCACCAGGTTGGTGTCTATCTCACCCACGGCCTGGTCCGTGGGCCGGGCGAAATTGAGGATGCTCTTCAAAATGTCGTCCAGGCGCTTGGATTCTTCCAGAATAATGCGCGCCTTTTCCCGGGCCGTATCGTCCAGGGAGGTGGAGCGCAGCAAGGAATTGGCGAACCCGCCTATGGCGAACAGAGGGTTGCGTATCTCATGGGCGATATAGGTGGAAAGCTCGCCTATGGCCGCCATTTTTTCCGACTGCTGCAGGCGTTGCTCTATCTGCACGTGGGCCGTGGTGTCGCTGCGCATCAGCACCACGCGGTGGGTGTGGCCCACTTCCGCCGCGATGGGAAAGGCGTAGATGCGGAAATGGCGCATGCGGCCGTCGTCCGTGACCTTGGAGTACATCTGGGCCATGCGTTTGCCCGAATGCACGGTCTGCTCGAACACGCCCATGGCCTCGTCGTAGCACACGTCCAGCGTTTGCAGGTCCGCGCAGGTCCTGCCGATGTAGTCGTCCTTGCCGCCGCCCAGGCGGTCCACCAGATGGCTGTTCACGTCCACGATGCGGCTGGACTGGTCCAGCACCAGCACGTCCTCTTCGATCTGGTCGATGATGGTGGTGAAAATGTCCCGCGCCCGGCGTAGACGCGCGCCCCCGCCTATGACCAGGGACCCGGCCGCCGTGGCCCGGCAGAACAGGTGCACGGCCTCTTCCGTGATCAGGGTTGTGGAAGGGGGGGCCGTGCGGCGCAGCTCTTCCATGCCGGAACCGTCGCCGGAAAGGTCGCAGACCATGGCCACGTCCGGATGGGCCGCGAACAGCTCGGCGCAGTCCGGATAAACCGGCACCGCCGCCATGGCCGGGGGAAGGGGCTCGCCGGCGGCGTTTTTTCCCGCAACCCGGCCCACTATCCGTACCCAGGGAAAACTCTCAATAAATTCCTCGCGGCCCAGTATGCCTATCAGCAGTTGCCAGATGCGGCTGTTGCCCACAAGGGCGATGGTGAAGGGCGAATCTTTGGGAATGGCGGGCTTTTTGCCGGAGCGTGACTGAGGCATGAGCGTTCCCCCCTATGATCCCGCGTGGTTGGGAATTCCGTGGTCAGCGTCGCGGGTCTTGAAAAGGCAAGAGGCCATCCGTATAGTACCCGTCACTATGCTGTCTGTCTATTCCATCAGCCTGGGTTGCCCGAAAAACAGGGTGGACACGGAACGGCTTCTGGGCGCCCTGCCCGGCATCGTGCCCGTGGACGACCCGCGTAAAGCGGCCTTTGTGCTTATCAACACGTGTGGTTTTATTGCCCCGGCCATTCAGGAATCCGTGCGCGCCATTCTGACGGCCGTGCGGGACCTGGGAGGTTTGCCCCCGGAAAAACGTCCCCTGCTGGTTGTGGCGGGCTGTCTGGTGGGCCGTTACGGCCAGGCGGCCCTGGCCCCGGACCTGCCGGAAGTGGATCTCTGGCTGGACAACCGCGAGCTGGAAGCCTGGCCCGGTCTGCTGGCCAGGGCTCTGGGCCTGCCGGGCGTGCCGGAGCCCGGCCGTCTGCTTTCCACCGGCCCGTCCTACGCCTGGCTGAAAATCAGCGACGGGTGCGACCACAAGTGTTCGTTCTGCACCATCCCGTCCATACGCGGGGCCTTCCGCAGCACCCCGGCGGACGCGCTGGAGCGTGAGGCCAGGCTGCTGCTTGGTCAGGGTGTGAAAGAGCTTATTGTGGTGGCCCAGGACACCACGGCCTGGGGCAAGGATTTGGGGCTGAAGCACGGCTTGAAGAGTCTGTTGGAACGCTTGCTGCCCCTGGACGGGCTGGCGCGGCTGCGGGTCATGTACCTGTACCCGGCGGGGTTGAGCAGGGATTTGCTCGGCTTTTTGCGGGACGCGGGGCCGCCATTCGTGCCGTACTTTGACGTGCCCTTGCAGCACGCGCACCCGGACGTGCTTTCGCGCATGGGGCGGCCTTTTGCGCGCAACCCCAGGCAGGTGACGGAGCGCATCCGGGAGTTTTTCCCGGAGGCGGCCTTGCGCACCAGCCTGATCGTGGGCTTTCCCGGCGAGAGCGAGGAGCATTTCGAGGCCTTGCACCAGTTCGTGCTGGAGACGCGTTTCATGCATCTTGGGGTGTTCGCGTTTCAGTCCGAGGAGGGCACCGGGGCGCATGAGATGCCGGACCAGGTGCCGGACCGCGTCAAAGAGTGGCGGCGGGACACGCTGATGCTGACGCAGGGCGAGATCAGCGAGGAATTGCTGGGAGAATATGTGGGGCGGCGGCTGGATATTCTGGTGGACGCGGAGCATCCGGAGTGGCCGGGTTTGCACACGGGGCGGGCCTGGTTCCAGGCTCCGGAGAGCGACGGCGTGACCTATGTCAGCGGCCCGGGCGTGGAGCCGGGGGCGCTGGTGGACGCGGAGATCACCGAGGCGCAGACCTATGATTTGGTGGCGCTGGTGTAGGGCGGGGAGTGGTGGAGGCGGGAGAAGCTCTCAATATCGCGGGGGTTCTTGCTGTGCAGCCAAACAAAAAGGGCCGAGATGCAGCCCTTTTTGTTTGAGGTTGAAACGGAGTTGCTACAACAGCCGTAGCATCTCCCAATTCTGGTCTTTGGCCACCTGCTCCAAAGCGCTGCCGCCCAGGGCGCAGCAGCGGCCTTGTTGCATGGCGGCGGCCACGGCCTCGCCGAACTCGCGGAAGTCCTTTTGCGTGGTGCCCAGGATTTCGTCGCGCATGCGCTGGCGGCTTTCCGGGGTGTCGCCGCAAAGCTGGCGGGTGAAAGAGGCCATGCCCTTGGCGTCGGGCAGCAGGTAGCTGTCCATTTCGCCAATGGCGCCGACAATGGCGGAAGAGAGATCCCGTTCGCTCAGGGTCAGGTTTTTCAGGTGGTCCGCCGTGCGGGCAAAGGTATCCAGGGTGGCCGCCACGTTGGGATCACGGTAGGAAACCAGCACAAAACCGCCGGACAGGCGGTCCAGGGAGCAGAACGCCCCGTACGCGCCGCCCTGCACCCGCACCTTTTCCCACAGCCAGCCCGTGCGCAAATGCTTGAGAATGACGTGCACGGAGCCGCTGTAGCGGTAGCCCAGGTCGTAGAGGTTGGCCCCCCGGCCCACGTAGTTGACCTGCGCGGGCAGCAGCAGGGCTTCCTTAAGGGGCAGGACGGGCGGCTTCCAGGCGGCGGGGGCGGTTGTCGCGCCCTGGGGCAGGGCGTTCGCCAGCTTGTCCGTCTCTTCCAGCAACTGGGCCTTGCGCTGGCTTTCGCCGGTGATGTTGCAGGTAAGGTTGGCGCGGGTGAGCGCCACGGAGCGGATGCGTTCCAGGTCCGCCAGCACGCCGGGCCAGTCCGAGGCCAGACGCTCGACCAGGCCGCGCACGAAAAGCAGCGCGGAAACGCCCTGCAGGCATTCGCCCATCTGGCCGCCGGCCGAGAGCGCGCCTTGCAGCCGGGCGGAAACCAGGGCGTGGCCGGAAGGCACCAGGCTGTGTTCCAGCCGGGCTTTTTCCTCCAGCACCATGCGGCCGAAACGTTCGGCATCGTCAAAGCGGGCTTCGGTCAGCACTTCGCGCAGCAGGCCGAAAAGGTCCGCCACCTTGTCCGGCGTGGTTTTTCCGGAAAGGACCAGCCGGGGCAGGGGGCTGCGGTCCGCCTGATGCGTGAGCACCAGGGGGCTGATGTCCATGCCGCCGGTTTTGCAGGCTATGGTCATGTTCAGGTTGACGAAATCCCGCTCTTTAGTGCCCATTTCCAGCAGCGCGCGGCCGAAAAGGGGCAGCAGCGGAAAGAGTTCTTGCGGCAGGGCGGCGAGGTCGAAAAAGGCTTCCACGTAGCTGATGCCGCTGGTGGGCAGGTCGTGGAAGAACAGCGGCACGGCCGCGCCCGGTTTTTCCGAAGGGATGGGCTTTTCCGAGCGGGGCATGTCTTCCGTGCCCAGCCTGGGGATGCGGGCCAGGTCTTCCGGCTT
Organism: Desulfovibrionaceae bacterium; assembly: GCA_031551765.1. Taxonomy (GTDB): domain Bacteria; phylum Desulfobacterota; class Desulfovibrionia; order Desulfovibrionales; family Desulfovibrionaceae; genus JAVBNC01. The sequence goes on along the minus strand of JAVBNC010000029.1, from coordinate 36,235 downwards.
GTCCGGCTCTTCCTGCAAGCGGCGCAGGCGTTCGGCGCGCTCTTCCAGCTCGTCCTTCTGCTTTTCGGACAGGGGGGAGACGCGCTCGGCCACGCGTTCCGCTTCCGTTTCGTCCTTGCGCTTGGCCAGGGCCGCGTCCGGCAGCAGCACCACGGTGGCGCGGTGGGAGTTGTCCAGCAGCCATTTTTGGATCAGGCGTTCGAAATAGGGGTCCTTGGCCGCCAGTTTGGCCTTGATGCGGGCCAGGGGCGCTTCGTAGCGCAGGGGGGCCAGCGGGTCGCCGTCGTGCAGCCAGGTGGTGAGCGCCTGGAGCATGACCGAAAGGCCCACGGGGAAACGGCCGGTGTTGTTCTCGCGCAGGGAGAATTCCACGCTGTTCACGGCCGCTTCCACGGCCAGGGCCGGAATGCCCTCTTCCGCGAGGCCCGCCAGCGTCTCCATGATCAAGAGTTCCACGTCCTGGGCCTTGCCCGGTTCCACGCCGCGCAGGCCCACGGAAAAGATGAGCTGGCGCAGATCGTCTTCCAGCCCGTCCCCTGCCAGGTCTTCGCCCAGGCCGGATTCAATGAGCGCGCGGCGCAGCGGGGAAGCGGGCATGCCCAGCAGAATGTGCTCCAGCATGCGCAGGGAAAGAGTCAGCTCCACGTCCGAGCCTTCGGACAGCAGCCAGTTGCAGGCCACCATGCCTTTGTCCTCGCCGTCGCCGGAAGCGTAGGGCACTTCCAGCAGGCTGGGCGCGGGCCTGAGCTGCTGCAACTCGATAGCCGGAGCCGGGTCCTGCTTGCTGAAGCGGCTCAATACCATGCCGAGCTGTTCCAGGCGTTCCTCTTCCGCGTCGTCCCCCCAAAAGTAGAAACGGCCGTTGGAAGGGTGGTAGAACGCCCGGTGAAAGCGCATGAACTGCTCATAGGTAAGGCTGGGGATGACTTCCGGCTCGCCCCCGGATTCCAGGCCGTAGACCGTGTCCGGGAACAGCGCGTGCAGAGAGTGGCGCGAAAGCACGGATTCCGGCGAGGAGAACACGCCTTTCATTTCGTTGTAGACCACGCCTTTGAACACGAAAGAGCCATCCGGTCCCTTTTCCAGGTGCCAGCCTTCCTGCTGGAAAATCTCTTCCGTAATGCGCGGGAAAAACACCGCGTCCAGGTACACGTCCGTCAGGTTGCGGAAGTCCCGCGCGTTGGTGCTGGCCACCGGGTAGCAGGTCTTGTCCGGGTAGGTGAAGGCGTTCAAAAACGTCTGGAGTGAGCCCTTGAGCAGTTCTACGAACGGCTCTTTCACCGGGTATTTCTCGGATCCGCAGAGCACGGAGTGCTCCAGAATGTGCGGCAGGCCCGTGGAATCTTCCGGCGGCGTGCGGAAGGAGACGCCGAAGACCTTGTTTTCGTCCGCGTTGCAGAACGACAAGAGTTCCGCGCCCGTGGCTTCGTGTTTCCAGAGCCGCGCCCGGCTCTTGCATTCCGCGACGTCCTGTTCCCAGACTAAGGTAAATCCGTGCATGTGATGTGCCTCCGGCGGCCGGGGGAAGGGAAAACCCCCTTTTTGGAAAAAGGGGGTTTTCCCTTCCCCCGGACCCCCATCCCTGTCCCCTAAAAACTTTGACAGGGGATATGGGGTCTATTCTTGTTGATAAAGCGGAGCCGTGCAGTCACGGCTCCGCCTTTTTATCGCATCAAACCGGCAGCCGCCAGTATTGTGAGCACCGCTTACCACCTTTGGCTCCGGCCTTCCTTATACTCCCGGAGGGGGCCGGAGCGCAGCACAGGCCAGGCCCGGCAGGGCCTATGGAGCGCAGGGGCCGGGCGTGATCCGGCTTTGCCGGTCACGCATCCTACCGGCCCCGAAGCGGATAAAAGCCGCAGGGCAGCGCCCTGCTTCGACTCTTCATTGGCTTCGACAAAATAGCTTACGGAGCTTTATGCTCCTGATCCAGACTGCGCAGCACATCAAGGGCGGCTTCGAAATCGAAGTGCTGCACGGCCTGGCGCAGGGCCTGGAAGTCTTCTTTGAGCAAGGCTCTGGCGATGACGAGCTCGTTGTTTTCAAAGAAACGCTGGGCCGAGGCGTCGTCGTCTTCCAGGAAGTGGCGCAGTTCCGACATGACCTGCAGGGTTTCCGGCGTCACCACCTGAGCCGCGTTTTCAATTTCCTGGAGTTCTCTGCCCAAGGCTTGGCGCAGCATATCCTGCACCGTGTCCAGGGTTGTGAAACAGACCTGGCTTTTTTCCGCCACTTCCTCGTCGCTGCCCAGGCCGCAAGCCGTTTCCAGGCTTTCCGCCGCCGAGGCCAGTTCCGTCGCGCCCAGAGAGCCGCCCAGGCCTTTCAGGGTGTGGGCTATGCGCTTGGCTGTTTCCTTGTCGCCGCGCCGCATGGCCGCCTGGAATTCTTCCCCGCTTTTGGCCTGGCTTTCCAGGAACTGTTCCAGCAGCTTGCGGTACAGCTTGGTGTTGCCGCCCAGGCGGCGCAGGGCCGTGCTTACGTCCAGGCCGGAAAGCTCAGGCAGGGTTTCCTGTTGCCTTTGCCCGGCCGGGGAGGGGCTTTTGGCGGAGGGTGATACGGGCCGCTGTTCCGCCCCTTCCTTGGGCTGAATCCAGGTCTGCAGAGTGTGGAAGAATTTGTGTATTTCTATGGGCTTGGAAATGTGGTCGTTCATGCCCAGCTCAAGACAGCGCAGGCGTTCCTCCACCATGGCGTGGGCGGTCATGGCGATGATGGGGAGCGTGTCGTAGCGCTTGTCGGCCCGGATGCGCGTGGCCGCTTCGTACCCGTCCATTTCCGGCATTTGCAGGTCCATGAGCACCAGGTCGAAAGGCGGGGTTTCCGTGGCTTCCTGCAGATGCTGGAGGGCTTCCACGCCGTTGTTGGCAATGGTGACGGCCACGCCCGCGTCTTCCAGCAGTTCCGCGGCCACCTGCTGGTTTACGGGGTTGTCTTCCACCAGCAGAATGCGCGCGCCGGGCAGGCGGTATTGTTCCTTGTGCTCTTCCCGCTGCTGGCGAAGCTGTTTTTTCAGCTTCCAGGCCTCGCCCCCCTGGCCGTGCAGGATGGTGAGGATGGTGTCGTAGAGCAGCGACTTGTTCACGGGCTTGTACAGCACGGCTTTCGCGCCGGCCTTGTCGGCCTGGAGCAGGGTTTCCCCCCGGCCGAAAGCGGTGACGATGACCACGGGCGGCGGCTCTTGCAGGCCCAGCCGGTTGCGCAGCACGTAGGTGGCTTCCACCCCGTCCATGACCGGCATGCGCCAGTCCATGAGCACCAGGTTGTAGGGGGAACCTTCCTCTTCCGCCCGCTTGAGCATGCCGAAAGCCTGCTCGGCGGAAGAGGCGCAGTCCGTGCTGAAAAAGAGGTCCAGAAGCAGGGTGGCCAGCACGTCGCAGGCGCTTTCGTTGTCGTCCACCACCAGAATGCGGGAAGCGGCCATTTCTTCCGTGGCCAGTTCCTCGTGGGGCTCCCGGGTTTCCAGGCGGGCCTTGCCCAGCACCACGGTGAAAATGACCGTGGTGCCCTGGCCGTAGGCGCTTTCCACCCGGATATCGCCGTCCATGAGCTCCACCAGGCGCTTGGTGATGGTCAGGCCCAGGCCCGTGCCGCCAAAACGGCGGGTGGTGGAACCGTCCGCCTGGGTAAAGGCCTGGAACAGCCTGCCCTGCTGTTCCTCCGTCATGCCTATGCCCGTGTCCTGCACGGAAAAGCGCAGGCGCACCTTGTCGCCCAGGTTTTCGGCCAGGGAGCAGCCGATGAGTATTTCGCCGCTTTCCGTGAACTTGACGGAGTTGTTGCCCAGGTTGGTCAGCACCTGGCCCAGGCGCAGGGGGTCCCCGATAAGCTGGTGCGGCACCCGGCCGTCCACGCGGAACAGCACTTCCAGCTCTTTTTCCTCCGCCTTCTGGCTGATGAGCACGGCCAGGTTGTCCAGGATGTCGTCCAGGCGGAAGGGCACGTGTTCTATGAGCAGCTGGCCGGATTCGATTTTGGAGAAGTCCAGGATATCGTTGATGATGCCCAGGAGCGTGTTGGCCGCGGCGTAAATTTTGTTGATGTAGTTGCGCTGCTTTTCGGTGAGCGTGGTTTTGAGCGCCAGGTAGGCCATGCCGATGACCGCGTTCATGGGCGTGCGTATTTCGTGGCTCATGTTGGCCAGAAATTCGCTCTTGGCCTTGTTGGCCGTGTCGGAAACCATTTTGGCCCGCACCAGCTCCTGGTTGCGGGTTTCCAGGGCTTCCGCCATTTCGTCAAAGGTTCTGGCCAGCTTGCCCATTTCGCCGGGCAGGTTCTGCATGGCGGTGCGCGCGCCCAGATCCCCCCGGCCCAGCAGCCGCGCCGCCGCGAGCAGATTGCGCAAAGGCCGGGTCAGGGTGCTTCTGCCCACCAGCCAGGTTATGGCGAACGCCGCCACCGTGGCCAGCGCCAGCAGCAAAAGGTCGCGCAGCAGCACGGCGTTGGCTTCCGCGTAGGCTTCATCCTGGGCAATGGAAAGCACCACGGTCAAGTAGGGGAGCCTGCCGGGGAGGCTGAGTTTCTGAAAGGCGAGGACGCGTTCCTGTTTTTGCGGCGTGGTGAGCGAAAGCGCGCCCTGCTCCGCGTCCGTCTGTTCCAGGGCGTTCCATTCCTGGGACATGACGGCCAGGGAAGCCACCCCTTCCGGAAACACGAACAGCGGCTGGCCGGAGCGGTCCAGCAGGCGTATCTGCGCGCCCTTGGGCATTTCCTTGCTGGAAACGTCCAGGGTGTACTGGTCTGTCTGGATGCCGCCCATGAGCACGAACAACAGTTGGCCACGCCTGTCCATGACCGGGTAGGCGAAACGCAGCGTGGGCGCGGAAGTGATGGGCGCAAGGCCGAAAGAGCCCACGGTGAATTCCCGGCCGCGCAGGGCCGCCTCAAATTCCGGCCTGTTCCTGAGGTTGAGCCCCTTTTCCCAGGGCAGGCCGGAAGCCACCACCCGGCCTTCGCCGTCCACCAGGAACAGGTTGCTGTAAAAGGGGTAGTTGTTGAGCAGGTTGCGGAACAGTTCCACGCAGGCTTCCACGTTCTGCTGTTTGACCTCTTCCAACTGGGCGATGGTCATGAGCAGAACCTGGGTGTTTTCCGTAAGCAGCTGTTTCTGGCTGCCTATGGTGCGCACCAGTTCCGCGGCCCGTTCCTGCGACTCTTCTATGGCCCGGCGGCGGCTGTCCATGCCGGAATAGAGAATGATGCCCAAGGCGGGCAGCACCGCCAGGAGCACAATAATATACAGAGTCTTGCGAACAGAACCCGACAGCAACATGCGTTTTCGCCTTCTTTTCCGCCGTGAGCCAGTGTGGCCGTTTCCGGTTCAGCAACAGCCGGACACATGCGGTTCGTCTGCTCCCGCAGCTTACGCCATACCCAATACCGCGCTTTTCTTCAATGCACTAGAAACTTTTCGCAAAGGACGCAAAGCGCCTCAGGTCCGCGGCGGCGTGAGAGACGGCATCCCGTTTTCTCCGGCCGGTTCCGGCGTTGCGGGCCGCGCCGCCAGTACTCGCAAATCTTCCAGCATGCGGCGCAACGAGGCGCTTTCCGCGTTGGCAAGCGCTTCGCGCAGCATTTGGGCGCGGCCTTCGTGGATAAAGGGCAAAAGAGGTTCCACGCCTTCTTCCGCTTCCGGGTAGGAAAGCGGAACGCGCCGCGCCAGCGCGGTCAACGCGTCCAGCAGCGGGGCCAGTTCTTCCGCGCGGCCTCTGGGCAGGGGCGCCCAGCACCGGATGGCGGCAAAAAGTTTGTCCACCGCAATGGGCTTGGAGGTGTGGTCGTTCATACCCACGGCAAGGCAGGCCGCCACTTCCCGCGAATCGCTGTGCGCGGTCATGGCGATGACGGGCAGGCGGAAGGCGGAGCAGCCCTGCATTTCCCGTATGTTTCTGGTGGCTTCAAATCCGTCCATTTCCGGCATTTGCAGGTCCATAAGCACCAGGTCAAAGGACGCGCAGCCCCCCTGCCGCTGCAAAATATCGAGGGCCGCCTGGCCGTTGCCCGCCACGCTGAGCGTCATGCCCGCCTCGCGCAGGATATCTTCCGCTACCTGCTGGTTGATGATGTTGTCTTCCACCAGCAGCACGCGCAGGCCCGCCAGGTCTTGCGGCCGCGTCGCGGGGTCGCCGGCTTCCTGGGCTTCCTGCACCGCGTGGTCGGCCAGCAGGTTCCCCAGGGTGTCGAAAAGTACGGAACCGTTCACCGGCCTGTGCAGCAGCGCGCTGATGCCGTATTTGCCCAAGGCTTCCGGCGTGTCCGCCCGGCCCTGGTCCGTCAGCAGCACCACAAATGGCGGGCGGCGCAACACGGGGCTTATCCGGATGCGGCCGAAGCGCAGCAGGGTTTCCTTGGCCGCGGGGCGCCAGTCCGCGAACAGGAAGGCGAAAGGGCGGCCGGTTTCTTCCGCCTCGCGCAGGGCGGATTCGATGTTTTCCCGCGCGGGCCGTCCTTCCGCTTCCAGGCCGAAGCCGGTCAGCATATCCACCAGGGAATGGCGCAGCGCCTCGTTGTCGTCCACCACCAGGGCCCGCCGGCCCATAAAAAAGTCCACATGGTGTTCCGTGACGGACTGGGACGTGCCGAAAACGGCCGTGGCCATGTACTGGGTGCCGTGGCCGAATTCGCTCTCCACGCTGACGCTGCCCTGCATCATGCGGAACAGCCGGTTGCAGATGACGAAACCAAGGACGCTGCCGTCCAGGCTCATGCTTTCCGCCTCGCCGTCGCTGGAAAAGGCGTTGCGCAGGGTTTGCAGCTGCACGGGCGTCAGGCCCACGCCCGCGTCCTTGACGGTGAAGCGCAGGGTAATGGTTTCGCCCGTTTTTTCCACCTGGTCGCAGGCCACGCTGACTTCGCCCCGCTCGCTGCGGGCCACGGATTCGTCGATGAGCGTCCCAAGGGCCTGGGCCAGACGCAGGGGATCGCCCACGAGCTGCAGGGGCACGTCCGGGGCCAGGCGCATGTTCAGCTTCAGACCCTTTCCGCCGGCCTTGGCCGCCGCTTCCCCGCGCACCGTGCCCAAAAGCCGGGGCACGGAAAAGCTGATGCGCTCCATGGTGAACTTGCCGGCCTCGATCTTGGAAAAATCCAGGATGTCGTTGATGACCCGCAACAGCGTATTGGCCGCGGCCAGCAACTTGGTCACGTAGCCCTTTTGCTGCGGCAGCATTTCCGTTTTCAGCGCCAGGTAGGCCATGCCCAGAATGGCGTTCATGGGGGTGCGGATCTCGTGGCTCATGTTGGCCAGAAATTCGCTCTTGCTTCTGCGGCTTTGTTCCGCCGCCTCGCCGGCGGCCAGCAGTTCCCTGTCGCGCTGTTCCAGCGCTTCCGCCATGATGTTGAATTCCCGGGCCAGCAGGTCTATTTCCCCCTGGCCCGCCCCGGCCGCCGCCCTGGCGGAAAGGTCCCCGTGCCCCAGGCGTGTGGCCACACCCAAGAGTTCCCGCACGGGCCGCACCACCCCCACGCGGCCGAGCACCCAGGCCGCGGCCAGGGAGAACAGCAGCGCCCCGGCAAGCAGGAACAGGTCGCGCCGCAAAAGCTGGCCCGGCTCTTTATAAATGAGCGCTTCCGGCAGGGTGAAAAAGGCGTAGAGGTAGGGATCTTCCCCTTGCCGCAGGCGCAGTTTTTCAAAGGCGACGAAACGTTGCATCCCGTCCGTGCTTTTGCCGGAAAAGTGTCCGTCTTCCGTCCCGGCCGATTTTGCGTTGCGCAGCATGCCGCTGCGCAGCCCCGGAGGCAGGGAAGGCAGAAAGTGGGAGGCATAGTGGGCCAGCGTGGTGCCTTGCCCGTCCATGAGACGCAGCACCGCGCCGGGGGGCAGATCCAGCTCGGTGAACATGGTCGCGTAAAAGCCCGGGCTTACCACCGCGCCCAAAATGCCGCGGAATTCGCCGGTTGGCGAGTACAGGGGCCGGACCACGTGCAGGGCCGGGCCGCCGGATTCCACGTGGTCCACGGTGGTGACGGCAGCCAGGGAGCCGCCTTTTCCGGCCCCGGCGAGAACGCCCGGCTGGAAAGAGGATTCCGGCCGCAGGCGCAGCGCGCCGGACATGAGCACCTTACCTTCCGGCGTGGCCAGGAACAGGTCCGTGTACATGGGGTACTTGCGCAGCAGGGAACCCAGCAGCAAAGAGCCGGCCCGCGCGTTGTCACCCTGTATTTCCTTTAATTGGGAGAGCACCAGAAAGAGCGTTTCGGTGGTTTCCATGAGCAGTTGCTGGCGTTCCGCCACCAGGCGCAGATAGCGGGCGCCGCGTTCCTGGGCTCTTTCCCTGGATGCCGCGTAACGGTCCATGCCGGTGCCCAGAATGATGGCCAACGCGGGCAGCACGGAAAGCAGCACCACAAAAACCGCGGCTCTGGTAAGGGAAGAAGAGAAAAATTGCCTCATGGTTCTCCGCGCCGCAAGACGTCAGGCGCGCCCCGCACGCGCCTGACGGGCGCGCGCAAGCAGGCGCGAAAAGTATCTATCACGCTTAGTATAAAAAACCTTAACACACTTTGCAAAATAGGCCATACTAAAGATAATTTTCGCCGAAAAAAACGGCGGCAATTTTTTTCCACACTTTCACAGCACGAGGTCCGAACCATGACCATGCGCATAGAAACCGATTCCATGGGCAGTATAGAGGTCCCTTCCAACCGCTACTGGGGCGCGCAAACCCAGCGTTCCATAGGCAATTTTCCCATCGGCACGGACCGTTTTCAGTGGAAACGGCCCGTCATCCGCGCCCTGGGTATTTTGAAAAAAGCCTCGGCCCTGGCCAACGCGGAACTGGGCGAACTGCCCGCGGACGTCGCCGGGCTGATCGTCAAGGCCGCGGACGAGGTTGTCGAAGGCAAGCTGGACGGGCATTTCCCCCTGGTGGTCTTTCAAACCGGCTCCGGTACCCAGTCCAACATGAACGCCAACGAGGTGATTTCCAACCGGGCCATTGAACTGGCGGGCGGCACCATGGGCAGCAAAAAGCCCGTGCACCCCAACGACCACGTCAACCGCTGCCAGTCTTCCAACGATACTTTTCCCACGGCCATGCACATTGCGGTGGCGGACCTGCTGCACAGCCGGCTTTTCCCGGCCGTGGACCAGCTGTGCGCCGTGCTGCTGGCCAAGGCCGAGGCATATAAGGATATAGTGAAAACAGGCCGCACCCATTTGCAGGACGCCACCCCCGTGACCCTGGGCCAGGAAATCCACGCCTGGGCCAGCCAGATCCGTTTCGGGCGCGAAGCGGCCAGGGCTTCGCTGCCCGCCCTGTATGACCTGGCCATAGGCGGCACGGCCGTGGGCACGGGCCTGAACGCCCACCCCAAGTTCGGGGATACGGCGGCCGCGCACATGGCCGGGCTGACCGGCCACCCCTTCCGTTCCGCGCCGGACAAGTTTTTCGCCCTGGCGGCCCACGACGCCCTGGTGCAGACTTCCGCCGCGCTGCGCACCCTGGCGGGCGGGCTGATGAAAATGGCCAACGACGTGCGCTGGCTGGCCAGCGGCCCGCGCTGCGGCATAGGGGAGATACGCATCCCGGAAAACGAGCCCGGTTCTTCCATCATGCCCGGCAAGGTCAACCCCACCCAGTGCGAGGCCCTGACCATGGTCTGCGTGCAGGTGTTCGGCAACGACGCGGCCGTGGCCTTTGGCGGCAGCCAGGGTAACTTCCAGCTCAACGTGTTCAAGCCGGTCATGGTGCACAACGTGCTGGAAAGCATTGATCTTTTGAGCGACGCCATGCACGCGTTCCGCGAGCACTGCGCCGAAGGCATTGAGCCGGACCGGGAAGTGATAGACGCCTATCTGTCCCGCAACCTGATGCTGGTGACGGCGCTCAACCCGCACATAGGCTACGACAAGGCCGCCCAGATCGCCAAAAAGGCCCATCATGAAGGTCTGAACCTGCGCGACAGCGCCCTGGCCCTGGGCTACTGCACGGCGGAAGAGTTCGACGCCTGGGTCAAGCCCTTGGCCATGACTAATCCTTCCTGACAGATGGCTTGAAGTTGCGCATCTGATACCACAGAGGCCGGAATCACACAGTTCCGGCCTCTGTTTAATATAAGCGCATGACAATCACAGCCGACCGCGCCGTATGGGCGTCTTCCACGCTAAAACGGTTCAGGAGGAGTGAAAGCGTGTTAAAGCGCTTCCATCTTTAACCAGCGTATGTAACTCGTTCTTAACCGCCTTAATCAAGAGTAAATAGTCGGTAATTTGCGTGAAGTGAAAAATATAACGCAACAGGAGTGTTAGTAGCATGTATAGGTTATAACAATCCAAAAGTTGACACCAGTTGATTTGAAGTGTTATGAAGCCGGGCAGATGATACGACTGCGGGCCTAAGAGGGCCGGGGTCGGTCATAATCGACCCTCGTTCGTGTGGTCATGGGGCGCGTAGCCATGCAAAAAGCGACTTTCACCCTGGCTGAAGCGGCGCACCTGCTCAGTTGCCATAAAGAAACGCTGCGCCGGGCCATTCAGGCCGGGGAACTGCGCGCGGCGCGGCTGGGCCGCGAGTACAGGATTTCGCGCCCGGATTTGCAGGCATTTTGGACGGCCCAGGGCGGGGGAGAGCTTTTTGACGCCCCGGAAAGCCCTCGGGAAACGGCGGCGCAGGAACAGCCGCCCCAGGCCAAGCCCAAGGAACCCAAACCTTCCGGGCCGCAGCAGCTGACGCTGCCCACGAAGTAAAGGCATCCGCAATTCCAAAGCTACGGCAAAGTTAAATATAGAAAAGGAATAGGCCGCGCACAGGCGGCCGCAAGAGGAGCACGCCCATGGCGGACAAGCAGCAACCCCTTGAAGAGTATACCCTGCGCAACGAGGCCGGCGTGGAAATCACGTTCAAGGGCCGGCTTTTTTCCGAAGGTTCCTATTTCGACGAGGAAAGCGGCGCGCTTACCCGCCTGAAACTTTATCTCACGGATGAAAACCGCCAGGTGTATTCCGTGGTTTCCGGCTCCAACACGGCCAAGTGGCGTCAGGTGTATACCCTGCACGTGGAAGGCGATCTCTGCCACATCAACAACGGCGTGCAGGACATCACCCTGCGTACGGACATGCTGCTGGCGGCGGTGTTCGGGCTGTGCGGCATAGATCCCAACAAAGCGGAAGAATTGAAAGCTTCCTTGGAAGAAACGCTGAAGACCGCCAATATCTGAGGCATTTCTTTTCCATCCCGGCCAAACGCGCCGGGCCGGATGCAGCACGCGCCCGGTCCGGCGTTTTTCTTTTTTCGCCGCGCGGCCTTGCGCGGAAAAATGTGTACACATGGAAAGGACAAGCGTGCTATACCGGGGCTAACGGAGGCAGTCATGTCCATTACAAAGAAATTCTTGAAGACGAAGCCGGTGTGCAAAGTCACGTTCCAGCTTCCTCCGGAAGAGGCTGGCCAAGCGCAATCCGTCTCGCTGTGCGGCGATTTCAACAACTGGGACCCGGCCGCGAACCCTATGCGCCGCCAGAAAAACGGGTCCTTCACCCTGGCGCTGGACCTGCCCGTGGGCGGGACACAGCGCTTCCGCTACCTGGCGGACGGCGCGTGGCTCAACGACGCGGAAGCGGACAGCTACGAGTACTGCGCTTTCGCGCAGGCGGACAACTCCATTCTGGAACTCTAGGCCGTACTCCTCATGACCCAGTCCACCGTCACCCCCGCGCTCGATTTTCTTCATCTGCCCCTGGACGGGGTGGCGGCGTACTGGCTCTCCCTGCGCAAGCTGGTGGGCAACGCCCGCAACCTGAAAGCCCTGGAAGAGGAAGCCCAGTACGTGGCGGAACCCTTTGTGCGCCACTTGCTGGACATGGCCCTGGCGTCTTTCCCGCTCCCGCGCTTTACCCAGCTGGCCGACGTTTGCGCCGCCAGCGAGCTGGCCCGCCTGGACCGGCAGCTGGACCTGATGCGCATTACGGTGCTGGATGTGGCGCAAAGCGAAAACCCGCTGCGTACCCTGGCCAGAATGACGGCCTGTTTCCCCACGCCCCTGGAAGAGCCGGAGCAGATACTGGAAGAAGCCCAGTCCCGGGTGAATAAAACAGAGAACCGCAAAACCGCCCGCGAATTTTACGTGCTGGGCCACCGGCAGCAGGATGCGGCCCTGTGCACGACCCTGCTTTTTTACGCGGTGCTGGCGCGCCGCCACGGCAAGCCCGCCATCCGCCCCTTTCTGGCCCAGGCGGAATCCCAGTTCTTCGCCGACGGCATGGCCCTGGTGGTGGACGGCTTTGACGTGCCCTTCGTGCGCAAGTGGATGAAAAAATTCAAGGCCACGCTGCTGGCGGACATGGGCCGCAAAATGACCCTCTCCACCCAACTCTGCATGGCCATCCAGGAACGCCAGCCCTACGAAGAACTGCGCTGCCTGGTACGGTCTTATCTGCGTTAGCAGCTGTTTCTAATTAGCTGTCGAAGCCGTCTTTCTTCCGCTTCGGGGCCGGTAAGATGCGGACCGGCAAAGCCGGATCCGCCCGGCCCCTGCGCTCCATGGCCCTGGCGGGCCTGGCCTGCGCTTCGCTCCGGCCCCCTCCGGGGGTATAAGGAATGAGAGCAGGGCTCAATGCGGCACGTCCTGTGCCGCCCCCTTCGGGCGTCGCCGCGCTCCGTGCGCAACCGCCTCCTGCGGTTGCGAGATCCCTGCACCCGCCAAGGGGCACGCCCCTTGGAACCCATTCAGGGTGGGTATGACGGTACAGTTTGCTCGAAGCGTCCCTCTGTGTCCGCACTCGCTTAGATACTCATCGCACGCGAAGCCATACCCCTGTCGCGGGGTCCAGGGGGGTCACCCCCCTGGCGGGTGCCGGGCGGAGCCCTGCTCTCATTCTTAGATGGCTTCGACAACTACTCTCAGCTACTCCCGCTTCTCCAACACTTCCGAAAGCAGCACGAACCTGACGCCTTGCTCGCGCAACAGCGGCAGGGCCTGCATCAGGCCCTCTGCCGTGCCGCTTTCCGGGTGGTTCAGGTGGCAGAGCAAAATGCTCCCGCTTTTGGCGGCCAGGGCGCGGCGCGCCACTTCTTTGGCGGGCAGGGTGGCTCCCTGGTCCAGGGAGACGGTGTAACCGGCTATTTCCAAATCCAGGTTATGAATCAGGGCCACCGCGCCTTCGTCGTAATAGGCCGTGCCGGAACGGAACCAGCGCGGCCGTTTGCCGGCGAGCGCCGCGAGAACGCGCGCGTTGCCTTCCACTTCATCCACCAACTCGGCGGGGGAGGCCGTGCCTTTGATGCCGTAAGCCGAGCGCCCGGAAAGCGAAGCGGGCTTATGCTTTTCGCCGTGGGCGGCCAGCTCGAACAGCGGATTCGCCGCCAGTTCCCGGGCCAGTTTATCCTGGGAACGCAGCCAGGGCGTGGTGGCGAACACCGTGACCGGAATTTTCAATTCGCGCAGCAGCTGCAGAATGCGTTGGTCCGCCCCTTTTCTGCCGCCGCCGCAGGTGTCCAGGGTCAGGGCCAGAACCTTGGGGGACGCGGTATTGAAGGTCGCGGGCAGGCGGGTGACAATGCCGGGCAGCGCTTCGCCCCACTGTTTGGGGCGCGTGTTTTTGTAGCGCTCCGCCATGCGGGCGCGCAGTTCCGGTAAGGGGATTTCTTCCGCGAAAGCGGGCAGGCTGACAGATAAGAAAAAAATTGCGAGGAGGGAAATAGCCCCGACTCTCCGCTCCGCAAATCCTTTCATGTTCCCACCCGCAACAAGATATGCGCAACTTTTTTCATCCACCCTGAAAGGGATCCAGGGGCGCCAGCCCTTGGCGGGTGCAGGGATCTCGCAACCGCAGGAAGGGTTGCGCACGGAGCGCAGCGACGCCCGCAGGGGGCGGCACAGGACGTGCCGCATCGCGCCCTGCTTTCACTCTTGGATGGCTTCGACACTATTGCCTTTTTAAGCCCTCAAGCACCACAGCGCGGGCTTCATCCAGAGGGAATTCGCGGCCGGTCCAGAGCCGGAACTGGGCGGCGGCCTGGACCACGAACATGCTCAGCCCGTCCTGCACGGCCCAGCCCGCTGCGGCCGCTTCGGCCAGAAAGCGGGTTTGCAGGGGGTTGTAGACCAGGTCGTAGGCCAGGTATTCCGGGCCGCCCGCGGCGGGAGCGGGCGGAAAGACAGGGTAGGGGGTCTCGGTCCGCTGGTGGCCGGCCATGCCCAGGGGCGTGGTGTTGACGACCCAGAACCCGTTGTCGCGCGGCCGCACGCTGGCCCGCTCGGCCCAGGGCAGCACGCGGCAGCCGAACTCCCGCGCCAGGGGGGCGGCCTTGGCCGGGTCGCGGGCGGCCAGGATGCGTTCCGGAACGTTCAGTTGGCGCAGGGCGGCCAGCACGGCCCTGGCCGCGCCCCCGGCCCCCAGCACCAGGGCCAGGCCGCAGGGCGGCCGGTTGCGCAGCGGGGCGCTGAACCCTTCCAGGTCGGTGTTGTCGCCCCGCAAAGCACCCTCCCGCCAGAACAGGGTGTTCACGGCGCCCACGGCCTGGGCCGCGGGCGTTATGCCGTCCAGCAGGGGGATCATCCGTTCTTTATGGGGAATCGTGACGCTGACGCCGCTGACGCGCAACGTACGCACGGCCGCGACAAAGGCGGCCAGCGCTTCCGGCGGCTGGGGCCAGGCGTGGTAGGCGCCGGCAAGGCGCAGGCGGGCAAAGGCCCAGTTGTGCAGCAGCGGACTGAGGGTCTGGCCCAGAGGGAATCCCGTGACGCCGCAGAGCAGCGGGGGAGGGGTACTCACGTTGGCGGGGTTCCCAGACACTCGGGAGCGGATCCGCGGATCAGGTCGGCCAGGGAAATGGAGTCCATGGAGTCTTCCAGCTTGCGGGACAGAGCGGCCCAGGCGCCTCTGGTCAGGCAGTTCTCATAGCGCTGACAGGAAATGTGGCCTTTGGCGCTGCACACCGTAAGGTTGATGCCCCCTTCCATGATGCGCACCACGTCCCCAAGCGATACCGCGGTGGGTTCCGGCACCAGGATATGCCCGCCCAGCGCCCCTCGGACGCTGGCGGTTATGCCTGACCGCTTCAACGGCTTAAGAATCTGTTCAATGAACTGTGTGGAAACCCCGGTGCGCCGGGAAAGAGAAGAGGCTGTCAGAGGCCCTGTTCCTCTGCTTCCGGCCAGTTCCAACAAAATCCGGGTCGCATACCGTGCTCGGGCTGAAAGCTTCATGCCTGATTACCCCCTGAATGTGCCACGTCGCCCCTGCGGCGTTTGGTTCACTGTACAGAAAAGGAGGCCGGATAAGCAAGAATCAATCGCGTGGCAGTCCGGAAATTCTCTTTTTGTCTTTTGTCGACGCCAGACTTCTTCCATGTAAAGCGGGTCCATACGCTAATACACTGATTTATTGACGTTACGCTTTTGAGAAGCCGCCGCAAGGCTGGCGGCGGGCAATTTTACTGTCGCGCAAAATTGCCCGCCGTGCCCGGCAAGGAGTAAACAGCGTAAAGTAGGAACAGCCGTTACTGGGCGCAGCACTTCTTGAATTTTTTCCCGCTGCCGCAGGGGCAGGGATCGTTACGTCCGACTTTGGGGCTTTCGCGGCGGAAAGGGGTGTGGCCATGCACGTTGCCGTCCAGGTAGCTCCATTCGCCGTTTTCCCGGACGAACTCCGCATCCTCCCGGATTTCCTGCGGGGTCTCGCCCACGGAGTAACGGGCCACAAAAGAAACGCGGCCGGTTTCGTCTTCCGGGCCGCCCGCTTCTGTTTCCAGAACTTCCAGGCCCTGCCAGGTGACCATTTCCGACCATTTACGCAGCTTGGCCGTGTCCACGCTTTCGCGGGTGGACGAATGCACGCTGGTTTCCAGAAAGCCAAAATCCCCGGTACAGTGAGCGGTGTAGCGGGCCCGCATCAGGGCTTCCGCCGTGGGGGCGGGGTTTTTCCCGCTGATAATGGGCCCGCAGCAGGAGCTGAGTTTTTTACCGGAACCGCAAGGACATGCCGACATGACGCCTCCTCAAAAGCATTGCAGCAGTTTTATCGTGCAATGCTCTTGCCAGAAAGCGGGCCCGCCTGCAAGCGGATGAGCGCGGCCCCGTGCCAAAGCGGCCGCGCCTTGCCCCGGCGCCTGGGGCGTGTTACACTAAAGAAAGAAGTCTGTATTCCGTCGGCACCACCGCACCAGAGGAGGACTTTCATGATCAAAAACCAGCGCCTGCGGGCCCCCTCCATGCCCAGCCAGGACGCCATTGACAAACGGAGCTACCGGCGTCTGCCCCGGCCCTATCCCGTGGAAGCCAAGCGCCTGTCCCTGTCCGCGAACAAAGACCCCGGCATGGAAACCACCTGCTGTGATATCAGCAAGGGCGGCCTGTGCGTGGAAGCGCGCAGCCCTTTCACCAAAGGGGACGTGTACCAGTTGCGGGTGCTCATACCCATGCTCAACAAATTTTCCTCGTCCTTCTTCAAAGTTTATGAAAACGACGCGGAACAATACCTGATGGCCCTGGCGGAAGTGGCCTGGGTAAAACCGGCGGCCGGTTCCTACCTTATCGGGTTCCGTTTCGTGAATGTGGACGAAAGCCAGAGCCAGGCCCTGGAACGGCTGATTGCGAAGGCTTTTGCCAGCGCCGCCGAGTAGCGCGCGGAAAATAGTATCAGCGGCCGGGATGCGCGGGGCAAGCCCTTGCGTATCCTGGCCGCTGTTTGTTTTGAGGCCTGTGAGGCTACGGTCTTTTTGTCCTCCGCCTGCGTCAGAAACCTTTTTTATTCCGGTCGAGTACCGTAAGAGTACCCTCCCTCCATAAAAAAGCTTTCTTCCTTGGCGGAGAACAAAAATCCTCGTGGCCTTAACAGGCCCTGGCTGGGTCAGGCCGCGTGTTTCCAGGCGCTGAAGGTGAACGAGGCCACGGAAACGATGTCCCGCAGCACGGGGAAACGGTCCCAGAAGCCCGCGGCCTCGCTGTCTTCCCGCGGCAAGGGGGAAGACAGCAGCCGGTTCTGCAAACCGCGCGCCGTGCTGTTGTATCCGGCCCCGGCCAGGGCCTTGCACAGGGAACGCATGGCCTCTTCCGGCGCGTCCGTGAACAGGGTGGCCCTGCTGACCAGCGCGTGCAGGGGCTGTTCCGGTTCCAGGGCGTGGGCTTCCAGCAAGGCAAAGGCCGCGGCCCTGGATTCGCCCTCGCGCAGCAGCGTGATGGCTTCCGGCAGCAGGGGGTTGCCCTCGCCCCGCGCGCGCGGCAGCTTGGAGAAAATATCGTGCGCGCGCAAAGGCTCGTGGCGGCGCAGGCAGGCCACGCCCGCCCGGCACAGCCAGGTCCGGCTTTCCTGCTCCAGCCCCAGGGCCTTGCTGTTTTTGCTTAAGGCAAGGCAGGCTTCCGCGTGCAGGGGGTCCATCTCGTAGGCCCGCAAGAGCGCCTTGCGCGCCCCGGGCGCGTCTTCCCCCTGGCGCATGATTTCAAGCCCGCGCCGGAAGAACGCTTCCGCCCCGGAACCCAGGCTTCCGTCCCCGGCCGGAATCCCGGCCCGCGCTGGAGCGCGCAACGGCACGGAGGCCTGAGGAGCGGACGCCACTACGCGGGTGTCCGCCACGGTTCCTGACGCGGCGGGCGCTTCCGGCACGGCCGCCGCCCTAAATACTTGCGCAGGCACTTGCACGGACGCTTCCACAAAGGCTTCCGTGGAAAGCTCCGGGGCGACCCGGATAAGCCCCACCTTGCCCGTGGCCTCTTGCAGCGCGGCGGCGGCATCGTCCTGGGTGTAGGGCCTGGCCAGCAGGGCGCAGCCGCCGAACGCGCGCGCCTTGCGGGCAATTTCGCTTTCCTTGTGCCCTGTCAGCAGCACCAAAGGCAGGGACGCGAGCGCCGGGTCCTGGCGCAGGGCCTGCAAAAAGGCCAAACCCGACATATCGGCCAGCCGTTCGTGGCAGACGAGCATACCCACGGGCGGGAATTCCGCCCGGGCGTCCCGCAGAAGGCGCAACGCCTCCTGCCCCTGGGAAAGCAGGCGCACGCGGCCCGCGCCCAGGCGGCGCAGCGCGGCGCGGTCCACGGCCACCAGGGACTCATGTTCCGCCAGCAGCAGCACGTGTTCCATGCGCGTATCGAAAGCGTTCATGGCGTCCTCCCCGGCCTCATTTGCCAAAGGGGATCACGGTGGCCTTGCGGCGCGGCGCCACCGGCGCGACCTGTGCGGCTTCCGCTTCCATGCCCGGTCTGGGCCTGGAGCCGTTTTCGTCGCCGGAAACCGCTCGGGTCAGGCGGGCCATGCTGCGCTCGTACCGCGAGGAGCACATGCCGCAGCGCCGGGTGACGCCGTCGTCCGCCAGGCGCAACAGCAGCCCGTCCCGGTTGTAACACACGGGACAGAAGGGGCCCTGCTTGATGGTGCCCGTGATCAGCCAGTAAAAGGATCCGTCGAAAATAAGGTTGCGCGAAAGATACAGGATATCCTCAAAACCCTGTACTTGCGCGCGCAGCATGGTATTTTCGTCGCAAAGATTGATGTACCGGCCCTGAAGCTCCATCAGGCGCAGTTTCGCCTCTTCCAGCCGGCCTTGCGCAAAGAGATCGCTTATCTCTTTGAAGCGATAATATTCCAGCATGACACCCCTCTTTCCCTGAGTTCATCCGCCGCCATCCATGGCAGCTTGCTTCCCCTTTCGGCGGCTTGGTGGAAAACTTTAGGTGGAGGAAAACGCGACGCCCGGGGGAAGGGACCCCCATCCCTTTCCCCTAAAAACTTTGACAGGGTAAAAAGTAAGGCTCTCCGTTGATGAAACGGAGAGCCGCAGTGATTTGTTATGCCTTTTTCAGTCTGTCAAGCCGGCAGCCGTGAGCGAAGCGGCAGATGCGCGCGGGTTTTTCATCCACCCTGAAAGGGTTCCAAGGGGCGCGCCCCTTGGCGGGCGCAGGGCAGAGCCCTGCTCTCACTCCTGGATGGCTTCGACAAAATCCTCTTACACCCCGCGCCGATCGAGCACGCGGCAGTTGACGGCTTCGGCCAGGTGGGGAACCTGGATGCCGGGGGCGCTTTCCAGGTCGGCTATGGTGCGGGCTATGCGCAGGATGCGGGTGTAGGCGCGGGCGGAGAGGGCCAGGGCGCTGACGGCCTCGCCCAGAAAGGCGCGGCTTTCTTCGTCCAGGCGGCAGTGCTCTTCCAGGAGGGAGCCGGAGAGATCCGCGTTGCAGCGGCAGCGGGGTCCCTTTTCGCGGGGGGCGGCGTAGCGTTCGGTCTGACGCTGGCGGGCTTTGAGGATGCGGGCGTACATGGAGGCGGAACTTTCGCCGCCGGGACCGGCCTGCAGGTCCGTGTAGGCCACGGCGGGCACTTCCACGTGCATGTCGATGCGGTCCAGGAGCGGGCCGGAAATTCTGGCGCGGTAGCGCTGCACGTCCTGGCCGGAACAGGTGCAGGAACGGCGGGGGTCCGTGCTGTAGCCGCAGGGGCAGGGGTTCATGGCGGCCACCAGCATGAAATCCGCCGGGTAGGTCAGGGCGGCGGCGGCGCGGGAAATGCCCACGCGGCCGTCTTCCAGGGGCTGGCGCAGGGTTTCCAGGGCCTGCTTGCTGAATTCCGGCAGCTCGTCCAGGAACAGCACGCCCCGGTGGGCCAGGGAGACTTCGCCGGGCCGGGGGTACGCGCCGCCGCCCACCAGGCCGATATGGGAAATGGTGTGGTGCGGCGCGCGGAACGGCCGCGAGCGCAGCAGGCTTTTGCCCGGCCCCAGCATGCCGGACACGCTGTAGATGGTGGAAACTTCCAGGGCTTCTTCAAAGGCCAGCGGCGGCAGCACCGTGGGGATGCGCTGGGCCAGCATGGTCTTGCCGCTGCCCGGCGGGCCGAGAAAAAGCAGATTGTGCCCGCCGGCTGCGGCTATTTCTATGGCCCGCTTGGCGTGCTCCTGGCCTTTGACCTCGGCGAAATCCAGAGGGAGGACGGCTTCCGCGTCCGTGGTGTCGGGGGCCTGCGCCGCTTCCGGGGTCTGGGCGCCGCTGAGCAGGGAGATGGCCTCGCCCAGGGACGAGGCGCCGTAGACGCTGAGGCCTTCCACCACGGCGGCTTCCGCGCTGTTTTCCCGGGGCACGATCATGCCTTTGGCGTTCAGCTTGCGGGCCAGAATGGCCATGGGCAGAATGCCGGGCACGGGCTTGAGCTCGCCGGTGAGAGAAAGTTCCCCGGCCAGGAGAAAGCCCTGGCTTTTTTCCGGGTCCAGGGCGCCGGTGGCGGAAAGCAGGGCCACGGCGAGCGGGAGGTCGTAGCCGCTGCCGCCCTTGCGCCGGTCCGCCGGGGCCAGGTTCACAGTGATGCGGGAAGGGGGGATTCTGTGCCCGCTGTTGCGCAGCGCGGAAAACACCCGTTCCCTGGCTTCGCGCACCGCGCCCTCCGCCAGGCCCACCATGGTGAAGGCGGGCATGCCGGAATGGGCCAGGTCCACTTCCAGGTCCACCTGAAAGGCTTCCACCCCGTGCAGGGCGGCGCAGGCCACCCTGGCTATCATTGCGCCGCCGGAACGAGCTTTTTCACGTCCATGGCGAAGACCACGGGGAAGGTGGCCGTCCAGCGGGACCAGCGTATGCTCCCGGCCTCGGACACGGCCCAGACGTGGCCGTTTTTGTCAAAGCTGATGTCCTCAATGCCGATGATCATGTCGTATTTGGCCCGCACGGCCCCGGTTTTGGGGTCCAGGCGGGTGAGCGCGCCGGAACGGCTGCCGCTCTGGGTCATCCACAGGTTGCCTTTCACGTCAAAGGCCGCTCCCTGGGAAATGGCGGGCACGGGAAAGGTCAGGACGGCGGCGGCTTCCGTGACGCCCACCGTGGAGGCGTTGGGCAGGTTGAAGGCGCTGAGCGGTATGTACCAGCCGTGGGAATCTTCCGCCTTTTTGCTGTAGGAGCAGAGAAAGAGGTTCTTGTCGCCGTCATAGGCCAGGGACGAAGCCTTGAGCTTGCCGGCCAGCATCAGTTCCGCCTGCATGGCCTTTTGGGTGTTGCGGTCGGCAAAGGCTTTTTCCATGTGGATTTTGTACAGCCGCCGGGTGTCGCCCACCACCAGAATGCCCTTGCCGACATAGGCCATGCCCCCGGCGTGCTTGCAGCTTGCGGGCATGTCAAACCAGCCCGTGGTCTTGCCGCTGGCCGGGTCAATGCGGAAAATGCGACAGGGGCCGCCGTCCACGGCCGTGCTGGTGCTCTGGTAGCCCGCTATCAGCACGCTGCCTTCCGCCACGGTAAGGCCCTGCGGCACGTAGCCGTCGTTGATGCCGGGCATCCACACGGCCTTGCTTACGGCCTGGTCGTTGGGCGGGGTGCTGGTGATGATGACGTGCTTGGGCTTTTCGCCCAGGATGGGAAAGGGGGGATCCGCCGCGGCAAAGGCGGCGGAGGCCGACAGGGTTCCCATTAAAACGATGCACAGAGAAAAAAGTTTGAACAGACGCATTGGCTGCTCCTTTATGTTGCGCCCCGCCCCGGGAAACGGGCGGGGCCATGCGGCGGAGGCACCCGAAGTCAGCGTAATATGGTGCCTATACGGCTCCAGCGCACGTCCGGCACGCTCGTCCACTTGGGGTAGTCCCAGGAAAGCCACACCAGCCAGGCCTTGCCCTGGATGTTCTGGCGCGGCACGAAACCCCAGAAGCGGGAATCCTCCGAATCGTCGCGGTTGTCGCCCATGACGAAGTAGTGGTCCTGCGGCACCACGCGCGGGGGCAGGTCGTCCCGTATGGGCAGCCTGCCGCGCGGGTCCGTGTGGCGGATGTAGGGCTCGTCCACTTTTTCGCCGTTGCGGTACAGCTGCTTGTTGCGCATCTCAATCACGTCGCCGGGCACGCCCACCACGCGCTTGATGTAGTCCACGGAGGGGTCCAGCGGGTACTTGAAAACGATGATATCCCCCCGCTGCGGGTCGCCCAGGCGGAAAATTTCCTTGTTGGTGAAGGGAATTTTGGTGCCGTAGCTGAAGCGGTTCACCAGCAGGAAGTCGCCCACGTACAGGGTGTTCAGCATGGAGCCGGAAGGAATTTTATACGCCTGCACCACAAAGGCCCGGATGAACAGGGCCAGGATGATGGCCATTATCAAGGCTTCGGCGTATTCCATGACGATATTTCGCTGTTGCATCATGCACTCCAGGGCATACGCCCTGCACGGTTATAAAAAAACGCGCCCCTGCGCACGATGGCCGTGCCGGGGATACGGCTGACATAATACTTATTCGTCGTCCACTTGCAACGCGGCCAGAAAGGCTTCCTGCGGCAGTTCCACGTTGCCCATGCGCTTCATGCGCTTTTTGCCTTCTTTCTGCTTTTCCAGCAACTTGCGCTTGCGGGTGATGTCCCCGCCGTAGCACTTGGCGGTCACGTTCTTGCCCACCGGCGCGTTGCGTTCCCGGGCAATGACCTTGTTGCCTATGGCCGCTTGAATGATAACCTCGAACAGCTGGCGCGGGATGGTGCGCTTGAGTTTCAAAGCCACGGCCCGGCCGCGCTGGTAGGCCTTGTCCCGGTGCACGATGATGGCCAGGGCGTCCACGGGCTCGCCGTTGATGAGCATGTCCAGCTTGACCAGGTCGGACTCGCGGTAGTCTATGAACTCGTAGTCCATGGAAGCGTAGCCGCGCGTGGCGGATTTGAGCCGGTCGAAAAAGTCGTACACGATTTCCGCGAAGGGCAGCTCATAGGTGATGATGACCCGGTTGGCCGTCAGGTAACGCAAGTCCTTCTGCGCCCCGCGCTTTTCCTCGCAGAGCTTGAACACGCTGCCCACGTATTCGCCGGGCACGTGGATTTCCATGCGCACATACGGCTCGTAGAACGCGGCCGTGCGGCCCGGTTCCGGCAGCTTGGCCGGGTTGTCTATCCACAGGGTTTTGCCGTCCGTGCTGTCCACGCGGTAGACCACGGACGGGGCCGTGGCAATAAGTTCCACCTGGAATTCCCGCTCCAGCCGCTCCTGGATGATTTCCATGTGCAAGAGGCCCAGAAAGCCGCAGCGGTAGCCGAAACCCAGCGCCTGCGAGGTTTCCGGCTCGTAGGAAAAGGCCGCGTCGTTGAGCTGCAGCTTTTCCAGGGCGAATTTCAGGGCTTCGTAGTCCGCGGAATCCGTGGGGTACAGGCCGCAGAAGACCATGGGCTTCACTTCTTTGAAGCCGGGCACGGGTTCCTGCGCGGGCCGGGAGGCCAGGGTAATGGTATCCCCCACCCGGGCGTCGCCCAGTTCTTTGATATTCCCGCACATGAAACCCACTTCCCCGGCGGAAAGCACGGGAATATCCATGGGTTCCGGGGAAAAAGCGCCCAGCCGCAGTACCTCGTACTCCACCCCTGTGGAGAAAAGCCGGATGCGGTCGTGCTTTTTTATGGTGCCGTCCACAATGCGGAACAGCACCACCACGCCCTGGTAGGAATCATACCAGGAATCGAAAATCAGGGCCTTCAGGGGCGCTTCCGGGTCGCCTTGCGGCGGGGGCAGGCGACGGATGATTTCTTCCATCAATTCCGGCACGCCCTGGCCGGTTTTGGCGCTGACGGCCATGGCTTCGGAGCAGTCCAGGCCTATGCCTTCCTCCACTTCCGCCTTGACCCGGTCCACGTCCGCGCTGGGCAGGTCCACCTTGTTCAGCACCGGAATGATTTCGTGATTGTGGTCCAGCGCCAGGTACACGTTGGCCAGCGTCTGGGCTTCCACGCCCTGGGTGGCGTCCACCACCAGCAGCGCGCCTTCGCAGGCGGCCAGGGAGCGCGAAACCTCATAGTTGAAGTCCACGTGCCCCGGCGTATCGATAAGGTTCAGAATGTAGTCCCGGCCGTCGTGCGCTTTATAGGGAATGCGCACGGTCTGGGCCTTGATGGTGATGCCCCGCTCGCGCTCCAGGTCCATGCGGTCCAGGTACTGGTCCCGCTTATCCCGGTCGCCCACGAGTCCCGTGACCTCCAGAATGCGGTCGGCCAGCGTGGACTTGCCATGGTCGATGTGGGCGATAATGCTGAAATTACGGATGTGCTCCTGACGGGCCATGCCACTTCCTGAACAAAGTTACGTGTTAACGATTTATGTATTCCGGTTCGCAATACGGCGCGCGCCGTACCGCAACCAGGGGCGTCCGCAATACACAAAAAAACGCGAAAAGTCTAATTCCCGCTTCGGGGCCGGTAAGATGCCGGACCGGCAAAGCCGGATCCGGCCCGGCCCCTGCGCTCCATGGGCCCTGGCGGGCCTGGCCTGCGCTGCGCTCCGGCCCCCTCCGGGGGTATAAGGTAGGGGCGCGCCTCTTGGAACCCATTCAGGGTAATTGATGACGGGACAGATTACATGAAACTCTCTCCGCGCTCGCACTTGCTCACATGCCCACCGCGCGCGAAGCCATACCCCTGTCGCGGGGTCAAGGGGGCTCAGCCCCCTTGCGGGTGCAGGGCAGCGCCCTGCTTCGACTCCTGGATGGCTTCGACAGTTATTAAAGCTTCACTTTTACAGCCGCCGCTGCGTTCTTGGCTTTTCTTTTGGCGTCTTCCAGGTCGCGGCCCAGGGCCAGGGCCACGCCCATGCGGCGGCGGCCCGCCATTTCGGGCTTGCTGAAGAGCATCAGGGCGGTATCCGGTTGTTCCAGGGCTTTTTCCAGGTTTTGATATACCGGGGCCTTGCTTCTGCCGTCGGGCAGGATAACGGCGGAGGCTGCCGGGCCGTTCTGGCGCAGCAGGGGGATGGGCAGGCCCAGAATGGCCCGTGCGTGCAGGGCGAATTCCGAAAGGTTCTGGGAAATGCAGGTCACCAGGCCCGTATCGTGCGGCCGGGGCGAAACTTCGCTGAAATAGACCTCGTCACCCTGGATGAACAGCTCCACCCCGAAAATGCCCCAGCCGCCCAGCGCGGCCGTGACCTGTTCCGCCATCTGCCGCGCCTTTTCCAGCGCGGCCTTGCCCATGGGCTGGGGCTGCCAGGAAAGGCGGTAGTCGCCGTCTTCCTGCTCGTGGCCTATGGGGTCGCAAAAGGTCACCCCGCCCTCGTGGCGCACGGTCAGCTGGGTGATTTCGTAGTCGAAATTCACAAAACCTTCCACAATGACCCGGCCGCCCCCGGCCCGGCCGCCGAACTGGGCGTAATCCCAGACTTTCCGCATGCCGTCTTCTTTGCGCAGCACGCTCTGGCCCTTGCCGGACGAGCTCATCACCGGCTTGACCACGCAGGGCAGGCCAATGTCGGCCACGGCCAGGACAAATTCGTCATAGGTCCCGGCAAAACGGTAGGGGGACGTGGGCAGCCCCAGCTCTTCCGCGGCCAGGCGGCGTATGCCTTCGCGGTTCATGGTCAGCCGCGCGGCCCGGGCCGTGGGCACCACGCGGAAACCTTCCGCTTCCAGTTCCACCAGGGTGTCCGTGGCGATGGCTTCTATTTCCGGCACGATCAGGTCCGGCTTTTCCTTTTCCACCAGCGCGCGCAGGGCCGCGCCGTCCAGCATGGAAATGACGTGGCTTCCGTGGGCCACCTGCATGGCCGGGGCCCCGGCGTAGCGGTCCACGGCAATAACTTCCACGCCCAGGCGCATGGCTTCCAGCGCCACTTCCCGGCCCAGTTCGCCGGAACCCAGCAGCATCAGTTTTGTGGCGGACGGGGTATTGGGAGTTCCTATGCTGACCATGTGCGCTCTCCTTGTCTCCGAGTGAAAACCGTATAATTTCAGGGGGTCGCCCAGCCTACATATCGTCACAAAATTATGTTGTTGCGCCTGCCTTTTCCGGCAGACACAATAATTCTAATCTTGAACGGCTGGCGCGCGACCGCGTTACTCCGCACCCCCCAGGTAGGCGTTCTGCACGTCCGGGTTAGCCAGCAGATTGGCGGCGCTGTCCCGCATGACCACGCGGCCCGTTTCCATGACGTAGCCCCGGTCCGCCAGGCGCAGGGCGGCCCGCGCGTTCTGTTCCACCAGCAGCACCGTGACCCCGCGTTTGGCAATGGTGCGGATGGTCTCAAAAATGGCCCGTACCAGAATGGGCGCCAGCCCCAGAGAAGGCTCGTCCAACAGCAATAATTTGGGGTCGCCCATGAGCGCGCGGCCTATGGCCAGCATTTGCTGTTCCCCGCCGGACAGGGTTCCGGCCAGCTGCCCCCTGCGTTCCAGAAGGCGCGGGAACAGCTCGAAAATCCAGGCCAGCAGCTCTTCGGTACGGGCTTCGTCCGTGGCCGTGAACGCGCCCAGGCGCAAGTTCTCCAGCACGGTCAGCGTGCCGAATACCCGCCGCCCCTCCGGCGACTGGGTTATGCCCCGGCGCACCACCTCGTGCGGGGGCAGTTCGTGCAGGGCCTCGCCCTGAAAGTACACGCCGCCGCTGACCGGTTGCAGCAGCCCGCTCACCGTGTGCAGGGTCGTGGTCTTGCCCGCGCCGTTGGCCCCCAGAATGGTGACTATTTCCCCTTCGTCCACGCGCAGGGAAACCCCGTGCAGGGCTTCCACGCTGCCGTAGCGGACTCTGAGGTCGCTTAGTTAAAGCATGAGAATGGAGGCCTCCGGCGGCCAGGGGAAGGGGAAAAACTTTTGTGCAAAACAGTTTTTCCCCTTCCCCTGGACCCTATCCCCTTTTCAAAAAACTTTATCAGGGGGTATAATAACAAAATCTAGTTGATGCAATGTTGACTGATATTCAGGTATTGCATTTATCTAATGTTCTATCCCCGCAAGTACAAACAACGTAGCAGTTACGCATCATTTTCTATAATCACCCTGAATGGGTTCCAAGGGGCGCGCCCCTGGGCGGGTGCAGGGCAGAGCCCTGCTCTCACTCTTGGACGGCTTCGACAAAATAGTCTTTACGCTCCCAGATACGCTTCAATCACGGCCGGGTCGCGCTTGACTTCGGCCGGGGTGCCGTGGGCTATACGCACGCCGTACTCGAGCACGGTGAGCTGGTGGCAGACTTTCATGACCAGACCCATGTCGTGCTCGATGAGCAGAATGCTGATGCCGCGCTGCCGCACGCCTTCGA
This sequence comes from Desulfovibrionaceae bacterium, assembly GCA_031551765.1. Lineage (GTDB taxonomy): Bacteria > Desulfobacterota > Desulfovibrionia > Desulfovibrionales > Desulfovibrionaceae > JAVBNC01. The sequence goes on along the minus strand of JAVBNC010000029.1, from coordinate 9,338 downwards.
TCAGGCCGATGAGGTCCTTGGTCTCCTGGTCGTTCATGCCGCCGGCGGGCTCGTCCAAAATGAGCAGCTTGGGCCGCGTGGCCAGGGCGCGGGCGATTTCCAGAAGGCGCTGCCTGCCGTAGGAAAGGCTCCCGGCGGCGCTGTCCCAGAAGGCGTCCAGGCCGACGAACGCCAGCTCGCGCATGGCGTTTTCCACGGCTTCCTCTTCCTCGCGGCGCTGGGCCTTGCTGCGCAGGACGGAAGCGATAAGGCCCGCGCGCATGCGGCAGTGGCACCCGGCCAGCACGTTTTCCAGGGCGCTCATGTGCTGGAAGAGGCGGATGGTCTGAAAAGTGCGCGCAATGCCCAGCGAAACGATCTCGTGCGGCGGCAGCCCGGCGACGTCCCGGCCGGTGAACATGATTTGACCGGTATCCGGCCGGATATTGCCGGTAATCAGGTTGAACACCGTTGTCTTGCCCGCGCCGTTGGGGCCGATAAGCCCCGCGATGCCGCCTTCCGGCACGTCGAAGCTTACCCCGGAAACAGCCACCAGGCCGCCGAAGGTCTTGGTCAGGTTGCGCAGGGAAAGCAGGCTCATGGCGCGGCCTCCCCGGCCGGTGTGGCGGGCGCGTCCGTCCGGCTTTCCTGCTCAGCGGGGCCGCAGCCCACGGCACAGGGGAAGAGACCCAGCCAGCGCGCCGCGCTGTAGCGGCTGCGCGAGGGCGGCAAGAGGCCCTGGGGCCGGAAAACCATCATCAGCACCATGGCCGCGCCGAAAAAGAGCATGCGGGCGCTTTTCAGGTCCCGGAACAGCTCCGGCAGGCCCACCACCAGGGCCGCGCCCAGCAGCACGCCCCAGATATTGCCCGCCCCGCCCAGAATGACGATGGCGAAGAGCAGGACGGATTCAGAGAAGGTGAAGGACTCCGGGGTGATAATGGTCATTTTGGCGGCGAACACCGTGCCGGTCATGCCCGCCCAGAACGCGCCCACGCTGAAAGCCGCAAGTTTGTAGCGGTCCGTGTGCACGCCGCTGCCGGAGGCCGCCACTTCGTCCTGCCGGATATACTGCAAAGCGCGGCCGAAACGCGAACGCTCCAGCAGGAAGAAAAAAAGCAGGGCCAGCGCCAGGTAGCCCCAGATCAGGTAGTAGAAGTGCTCCGGACGGCTGATGCGGACCCCGAAAAGCACGGGCCGGGCAATGCCGAACAGCCCGTTGTTGCCGCCGGTCAGGCCCATGACGTCGTTGACCAGCACGATGCGCACGATTTCCACAATGCCGATGGTCACCACCAGCAGATAGTCACCGCGCAAATGGATGATGGGCCGGGCCACCAGCAGCGCGAACAGCGCGGCCAGGCCGCCGGAAAGGGGCAGGGTCCAGAGCACGGGGATCTGGTACATGGTGTTCAGAATGGCCGTGCAGTACGCGCCCACGGCGTAAAACGCCGCGTGCCCCATGTGGAACAGCCCGGCCTGGCCCAGAATGACGTTCAGGGACAGGGCCAGCACGGCGTACAGGGCCATGTTGTTCAGCAAATCCAGGTGGTAAGGGCCGAGCACCTGCGGCAGGAGCAGGAACAGGGCCGCCGCGCCGACAAGCAGAGGCAGCCGCGTCGCCGGGCTTGCGAAAACCGCGCGCAGAGAGGCGGACGCGGACCCGCTCATAGCTTCTCCGCCGTGCGTTCGCCCAATATGCCCGTGGGCCGGAACATCAGAATGGCGATCAGCACCAGAAAGGCGATGGCGTCCTTCCAGGCTATGGAAATATAGGCCGCGCCCAGGGCTTCGATAACGCCCAGGAGTATGCCGCCCAGCATGGCGCCGGGGATGTTGCCTATGCCGCCCAGAATAGCGGCGGTAAAGGCTTTCAGGCCGTAAACCAGGCCCATGTCGTAGCGGATCTTGCCGTAGTACAGGCCCAGCATCAGCCCGGCGGCCGCGCCCAGGGCCGCGCCGATCATGAACACCTGCGAGATGACCCGGTTCACGTCCACGCCCATCAGCCGGGCCACGTCCTGGTCAATGGCCACGGCGCGGATAGCCGTGCCGGTGCGGGTTTTCTGGATGAACCAGTACAGGCCGCACATCAGGCCGAGGCTGACCAGGCAGACGATGACGCGCAAGACGGTTTTGGAGGGCAGAATGTCGCCGGGGTAGACCAGGTCGTCCGGCCCGTAGGCCAGCATCATGGCGTTTTGCAGAAAAATGGACGCGCCCAGGGCGGAAACCACGGCCGCCAGCCGGTTGGAACGCCGCAAGGGCCGGTAGGCCACCCGTTCCAGCAGAAAGCCCACCACGGCCACCAGGCCCACGCACAGCGCCGCCGCCAGCAGCACCCCGGCCACGCCGCCCACCAAGGGCAGCAGCCCCACGCTGAACAGGCCGCGCAGGGCGAAGCCGCTGGCCGCCAGCACAAGCGCGGCGGCAGCGGGCGCATGCCAGAGCGGACGGCCGCTTCTCGCGCCGGGAGCTTTTGTGCCGGGCAACTTTGCGTCAGGAACCGTTGCGCCAAGAACCTTCGCAACAGACGCGCTTTTCCTGCCGCGCAGGGCCAGGAACAGCGCCAGCGCCAGGCAGAAGCCCAGGCACAGGGCCACCGCGCTGATGGACACGTTCCCCCCGGCCACGCCCAGCGGCACAAGCGCCGTCAGCCCCAGGTACGAACCCAGGGCGAACAGCTCGCCGTGCGCGAAGTTGATGAGCTTGAGCACGCCGTAAACCATGGTGTAGCCAAGGGCTATCAGGGCGTAAATGCCCCCCACGGCCAGGCCGTTGCCAAGCTGCAATAAGAACTCTTCCATTGTTCACTCCGGGGCCGGGCTTGGGAAAAAGCGCTTCCCAAGCCCGGCCCCAAAAATGCCGCGTTATTTCTGCAGCACGAATTTCCCGTTGGCGTCCGTCTGGTACAGGCGGTAGATGTCGCCGATACGGTCGCCCTTGGCGTCAAAGGAAATGGGGCCGGTCAGGCCGGAGAAATTTTTCAGGCCGCCATGCAGGTAGGCCGCTATGTCCTTGGGCTTGGCGCCCTTGGCTTCTATGGCCTTTACCAGCACCTTGAAGGCGTCGCCGCCCGCCACGGGCCAGATGGAGCTGGGCGTGGAGGAATACTTGGCGCTGTATGCCGCCAGGAAAGCCTTGGCGTCCGGGGAATCCAAATCGCCCGGCATGGGCGGGGAAACGAAACGGTAGCCCGTGGCCGCTTCCCTGCCCGCTATTTCCACCAGCTTGGTGTTGTTGGCCGCGTCCCCGCCCAGCATGGGCACGGACCACTTCATTTCCCGCATCTGGCGCAGCAGCAGCCCGGCTTCCCCGTAGTAGCCGGTGAACAGGATCAAGTCCGGGTCCGCGCCCTTGATTTTGGTCAGCGCGGCGCTGTAGTCCTGCTCGCGGGGCTTGATGGCGTCAAAGAACACCACCTGCGCGCCGCCGATTTTCTTCAGCGCGGCCTGGGCTTCGTCCGCCAGGCCCTTGGCGTAGGCGCTGCTGTCGTGCAGCACGGCCAGGCGTTTCACGCCCAGTTTTTTCACGGTTTCCGCCAGCACCCGGCCCTGGTCGTCGTCGCGCGGGCTGGTGCGGAAAAACAGCTTGTAGCCCTTGGAGGTCAGGCGCACGGACGTGGACCCGGTGGCCACCTGCACAATGCCCGCCTCGTCGTAAATGTTCTGGGAAGCCTCGGTTATGGCCGAGCCGTAGGTGCCGATGACGGCCGGAACCCCGGAAGCGCTGAGCCGCTGGGCCACCAGGGCCGCGGTGCGCGGGTCGGAAGCGTCGTCTTCCACAAGAATGCGCACGGTGTCGCCCTTGATGCCCCCGGCCTTGTTCACTTCCTCGGCCAGCAGTTCCACCACCTTGCGCATGTCCTGGCCTTCGCTGGCGTTGGGGCCGGTGAGCGGGCACATCAGGCCGATTTTGATTTCCCCGGCAAAGGCGGGCAGCCACAGGCCGAGAACAAAGAGAACGGCAACAAGCGCCAGGCGCGCGGAACGTTTCATGGAGAGCCTCCTGAACGAATGGTGATTGCTGGGAAGAACGTATTATTCTGCGGGAAAAAGCGCCGTCTGGCAAGCCGCAAAACGCGCCTCTTGCCTTAGCATTCCGAATACCGTAGTCCTGAGGCCCCTATGACCGACAGAACTTTTCACATCATTACCTTCGGCTGCCAGATGAACGTGGCGGATTCGGACTGGCTGCGACGTTCCCTCACGGGCCTGGGCTTTTCCGAGGCCCCCTTCGGCGAGGCCGGGGTGTACATTCTCAACACCTGCTCCGTGCGCGACAAGGCGGAACACAAGGTTTACAGCGAACTGGGCCGCATCCGCCACCTCACGGGCAACAGCCCGGACATTCTTATCGGCGTGGGCGGCTGCGTGGCCCAGCAGGTGGGCAAAAAGCTGTTTTCCCGCTTTTCCCAGGTGCGGCTGGTGTTCGGTTCCGACGGCATCGCGTCCGCGCCCCAGGCCATAGACCGCCTGGCGCATCAGCGTTCCCTGCGCATCAGCCTGCTGGATTTCGCGGACCAGTACGAAGAGCGCGACACCCGCTGGTCCGCCACGGAAACCGCCCCGCCTTCCGCCTTCGTCTCCATCATGCAGGGCTGCGACAACTACTGCGCCTACTGCATCGTGCCCTACGTGCGCGGCCGCCAGCGTTCCCGCGCCCCCCAGGCCGTGCTGGACGAATGCCGCGCCCTTTTGGAACGCGGAACCCGCGAAATCACCCTGCTGGGCCAGAACGTCAACGCCTACGGCCTGGACGGCGGTTCGGGAGGCGCAAGCTTTTCCGATCTCCTGCACCAAGTGGCCGCGCTGCCGGGCCTGGCGCGGCTGCGTTTCGTCACCGCCCATCCCAAGGATTTGGGCGACGACGTCATCCAGGCTTTCCGCGACCTGCCCGTGCTGGCGTCCCGTCTGCACCTGCCTCTGCAATCCGGCTCCAACCGCATTCTCAAGCTCATGGGCCGCCGCTACGATTGCGAGCGTTTCCGCTCCATCGTGGACCGTCTGCGCGCCGCCCGGCCGGGTATCCATCTTTCCACCGACGTCATCGTCGGCTTCCCCGGCGAAACCGAGGAAGATTTCGAACAAACCATGTCTTTCTTGCGGGAAATAGGATTCGCGGGCAGTTTTTCCTTCGCCTATTCCGACCGCCCCGGCACCAAGGCCGCTCTGCTGCCGGACAAGCTGGACAAGCCCGCCAAGCTGGCCCGTCTCGCGCGTCTCCAGGACTGGCAGTACAATTACGCCTGGGGAATCCTGAAAGGCCTGGTGGGCGAAACCGTCACCGTGCTCCTGGAAGACCTCTGTCCGTCAGACGGTCAGGGCGGCGAACTCTGGTCCGGCAAAGAAGAGCGCGGCCACAGCGTCACCGTGCGCTGCACCGGCCCCGCCCCGGCCAAAGGCTGGCGAGGCGCCATGTTGCCCACGCGCGTGACGGAGGCGGGCATGCACGCGTTGCGCGGCGAGCAGTGCGGCGAGGGGTGGTAGAAGAAAATGCCTCCGGCGGCCAAAGAGGGCTCCGCCCTCTCTGGACTCTCCCGCCAAGGGGCGCGCCCCTTGGAACCCATTCAGGGTGACGAGAGAGGTGGTGCTGAGGCGGCCGTGACTCCGGATTTTTTTCCGCTTTTGCGCCCGACCGCCCCCGCGCGGGATCCCGAGGCGCGGAAGTGGGGTTGGGGTAACTCTCGGATCGTAAAAACGGAAAAAAATCCGAAGCCCCGTCCGCCTCGCGGCGCGAAGGTGATGGAAAAAGGCAGAAGGGACGCCGCCCGCAATTGTACGGTGCGCTTACATCAAAGAGAAGCGCTCCCATCAGCCTGTCAAAGTTTTTAGGGGAAAGGGATGGGGGTCTGGGGGAAGGGAAAACCCCCTTTTTTCAAAAAGGGGGTTTTCCCTTCCCCCAGCCGCCGGAGGCATTCCCATTATAAGCGAGAGAATGTACAAGAGGGCATGTCCAGCGCATGCCCTCAGCCTTTTCCGAACCCGGACGGTCCCGCTCGTCTGACAGACCGGCCGGAGGACGACAGCCCCCTTGCCGACTACATCCGCGCCCTGCTGGCTTCGCCGCGCTTTGGCCGCCAGATCACCTGCCACCACGTTTTGCCGGAACGCGAAGCCCTGCACGCGGACCCCAGACGGCCCTGGAGCGCGGCCGTCCGCAAGGTGCTGGAAACGGCGGGCATTCCCGCGCTGTACAGCCACCAGGCGGCGGCCACGGACTTGATCCGGGCGGGCCACAACGTGGTGGCGGCCACGCCCACGGCCAGCGGAAAGTCGCTTATCTATAACTTGCCGGTAATTGAGCGGTTTTTGCACGACAGCGAAGCCACCGCGCTATACCTTTTTCCGCTGAAGGCCCTGGCCCAGGACCAGGCGGCGGCGTTCAACGCGCTGACTTCGGCCTGGCCCAAGGATGCGCGTCCTTCCCTGGGCATTTACGACGGGGATACTTCCGACCATTTCCGGCGCAAGATCCGGCGGAACCCGCCGTCCGTGCTGGTCACCAACCCGGAGATGCTGCATTTGGCCGTGCTGCCGCACCACCAGCAGTGGACCACCTTTCTGGCCGCGCTGTCTCTGGTGGTGGTGGACGAAGTGCACAGCTACCGGGGCGTGTGGGGCGCGCACATGGCCCAGCTGTTCCGCCGCCTGCGCCGCGTGGCGGGCCTGTACGGCGCGTCCCCGGCTTTCGTGTCCTGTTCCGCCACCATCGGCAACCCGGCGGAACTGGCGGAAACCCTTACCGGACTGCCCGCCCGTCCCGTGCTGAAAAGCGGCGCGCCGCAAGGCAAACGCCACTTCGTGTTCATCAACCCGGAAGACAGCCCGGCCACAACGGCCATTCAGCTGTTGCGCGCCGCGCTGGCCAGGGGCTTGCGCACCATCGTCTACGCCCAGTCCCGGCGCATGACCGAACTCATCAGCATCTGGGCGGCGGAGCAGTCCGGGCCGTACGCCAAGCGCATCAGCGCCTACCGGGCCGGGTTCCTGCCGGAAGAGCGGCGCGGCATAGAGGCGCGCATGGCTTCCGGCGAGCTTTTGGCCGTCATCACCACCAGCGCGCTGGAACTGGGCATCGATATCGGGACGCTGGACCTGTGCATCCTGGTGGGCTACCCCGGCACCATCATGGCCACTTTGCAGCGGGGCGGCCGCGTGGGCCGCGCCCGGCAGGAATCCGCCGTCGCTCTGATTGCTCAAGAAGACGCTCTGGACCAGTACATCGTGCGCCACGGGGCGGAGTTTTTCTCCCGGCCGCCGGAGCGCGCCGTGTGCAACCCGGAAAACCCCGTCATTCTGGAACGCCATCTGGAATGCGCCGCCGCCGAATACCCCCTGAAACCCCAGGGCGCGGACGCGGCCTGGCTCTCGAGCGAGGGCGCGCGGGAAGCCCTGTCCAGGCTGGAAGCGGACGGCCTGCTGCTGCGCTCGGCGGACGGGGCCACCCTGCACGCGGCCAGAAAGCGGCCGCAGCGCCACGTGGACCTGCGCGGGGCCGGGGCCAGCCTGGTCATTCAGGACCAGGGCGGCGCGGTCATCGGCAGCGTGGACGCGGGCCGCGCCATGCGCGAAGCCCACCCCGGCGCGGTGTACCTGCACCGGGGCAGAAGCTACGTGGTCACGGAACTGGACCTGCCCGGCCGCACCGTGCGCGTGGCGCCCGGCAAGCCCGCCTACTACACCCGCGCCAGGGGCAACAAGACCACGGAAATTCTCAGCCTGGCCGCCACGCGCACGGTGGGCGGCAGCCTCGTCTCCTTCGGCAAACTGCGGGTCACGGAATATATCACCGGCTACGAAAAGCGCGCCACCCGCGACGGCCGCCTGCTGGGCGTCGTGCCCCTGGACTTTCCCCCCAACGTCTTTGAAACCGAGGGCCTGTGGTTCACCATACCGGAGGCCGCCCAGCGCGCCACGGAAGAGGCCCTGCTGCATTTCATGGGCGCCATCCACGCCCTGGAGCACGCGGCTATCGGCATTCTGCCTCTGCTGGTCATGACGGACCGCAACGATTTGGGCGGCATTTCCACACCCATGCACCCCCAGGTGGCGGCCCCGGCCGTGTTCATCTACGACGGCCTGCCCGGCGGCGCGGGCCTTTCCCGCGAAGCCTTTGCCAAAGCGGACGAGCTGTTCGCCCGCACCCTGGACGTGGTCACGTCCTGCCCCTGCGAAACCGGCTGCCCGGCCTGCGTGCATTCGCCCAAGTGCGGTTCCGGCAACCGCCCCATAGACAAGGCCGGGGCGCGTTTCCTGCTGGAAGCCGTCATGGCCGCCGCGCCGGACGCGCAACCCGTGGACCTTTCCGCGCCCGTGCCCCCGCCGCCGCGTCCCGTTTCATCCGGCGCGCCTTTCATCCCGCCTTCCGCCCAAGGAGCGCCCCCCCAAGGAGTTTCCCCCATGACGCAAGCCCCCCGTCCCGACCCTGCCCGCGTCCCGGCCCGCTACGCCGTTTTGGATGTGGAAACCCGCCTTTCCGCCGAGGAAGTGGGCGGCTGGCACAAGGCCCACCGCATGGGCGTGAGCGTGGCCGTGCTCTACGATTCCGGCGAGGACCGTTTCACCCCCTACAGCCAGGAAGAACTGCCCGCCCTGGCCGTCAAACTGGCCGAATTCGAGCTTATCGTGGGGTTCAACATCCTGCGTTTCGACTATGCCGTGCTCACGCCCCACATGGGCGGCCTGGACCCGCGCACCCTGCCCACCCTGGACATGCTGGCCAAAGTCCACGAGCGCCTCTCCTACCGCCTCTCCCTGGACAACCTGGCCCAGGCCACCTTGAGCGTCGGCAAAAGCGCGGACGGTCTCCAGGCCCTGCAGTGGTGGAAAGAAGGCAAGATCGAACAGATCACCGAATACTGCCGCCGTGACGTGGCCGTAACACGCGACCTGTATCTTTTCGGCCGGGAGAACGGGTACTTGCTGTTCACCAACAAAGCTAAGCAGCTTGTAAGGGTGCCGGTGGATTGGTAGAGAGAATGCCTCCGGCGGCCAAAGAGGGCTCCGCCCTCTCTGGACTCACCCGCCAAGGGGCGCGCCCCTTGGAACCCATTCAGGGTGACGAGGGAAGTGGTGCTGAGACGGCTGTGACTTCGGATTTTTTTCCGCTGTTGCGCCCGACCGCCCCCGCGCGGGATCCCGAGGTGCGGAAGCGGGGTTGGGGTAACTCTCGGATCGCAAAAGCGGAAAAAAATCCGATGCCCCGTCCGCCTCGAGATGCAACGTGCCTGCGCGCGGGTGATGGAAAAAGGCAAAAAAGGCGCCACCCGCAATTGTACGGGGCCGCCGCCATCAAAGAGATTCGTTGCGTACCCCCCGTCAAAGTTTTTAGGGGAAAGGGATGGGGGTCCGGGGGAA
>JAVBNC010000011.1:0-78714 GCA_031551765.1 Desulfovibrionaceae bacterium | reverse complement strand
CTTCAGAAGCAGAGCGGTTTTGGTGGCGTCTATGTCGATGCAAAAGCACTCAATAATTTTTCCAACTTTGTATCGACTCAACTTGCTGTTTGCAAACATTTTTCTAGCCTACCAGGTGATATCCTGATGGTCTAGAGCCTTTTTAAAATCAAAATTAGGATTTTTGTGCTCTGCCAAGGAAGCAGAATGCAAAAAGACGATTTTGAATGCCGTGGTGGTGGAACTGGTAGACACGCTATCTTGAGGGGGTAGTGCGCTAGTCGCGTGGGAGTTCGAGTCTCCCCCACGGCACCATGCAAAGCTGAAATACAAAGAGCCGCCTGATGCATTCCGGCGGCTCTTTGTATTTTAGCGGGCTAAAACGCCAACTGCATGCCGAGCTTGATCTCTTGCAGCGGCAACGCGTCTTCCGCCTTTCCGGGCAGGAAAGACACGTCGCCCTTGCCTTGTTCCCTGGCTCTCTCTCTGGTGCGCAGGAAATCCTCATAGCGGTAGCTGTTGTCAAAACGCAGGTTCGCCTCTGCCGAATTATGCGACTCCACGGCTAAGGACCAGGAAAGGGCGGATCCTTTTTTCAAAGGGACGGCCTTGCTCTTGTCGGTCTTAAGGGAGTCCGGCGGGACGATCAGTTCTTGTTTTTCGCTTTTGAGGTCGGGATGGGTAATGGTCAGGGGAGACGAGGCGGGCGTGTTTTTCCAGCTTAAGGCGGCAATGCGGTCCAGGCGGGCCTTTTCTTCTTTTGCGGCAGCGCGTTTGGATACCGCCTTGCCCGAGGTCTGCTCCGCCGCCAGACCTGTGGCGGGTAGGGCAAACGTCAACAGCGCCGCCGCAAAAATCCAATACCGCCAGCGCGTAGATATGGTGTTATGTTTCACTTGGCCCCTCCGGCGCGTTATGGGCAAAGCGTTCCGCCGCGTATCGTTTCGGCGGCGCCTTGCACGTGCGCAAACAGGTGACTGCAAAACCTATTCCACTGTCACATTTCCGGCGAATCACACCGCAAGTCCGGAACAATGCTTCCGGAATAGGCGCAGTGCACAAGGCCCTCCCGGCTGCGAAGCAGCAATGCGCCCTTCTCCGTCAAGCCAATAAACCGTCCAGTAAAAACGCTGTTATCGTCTTTTGCTTTCAGAGGCAAGTCCTTCCAGGCCAGCACCGTTTCCACGCGCAGCATCAGCTCTGTCTGGGGAAGCAGCCGCAAGGCCGCGTGTTTCCGCTGTATGGCGGAAGCAAGCTCCAGCCACAGCGGGAGCGGCGCAAAGCGGACGGGCAGGGAAGCGGCCGGGACGGCATGTGCCTCGCGCAGCACAGCGGGGTCCGGCGTATGACCCAGGTTCAGCCCCAGGCCCGCCAGCAGCGTTCCGTCACGCTCTTCCAGCAGCAGGCCGCCGGCCTTGGCTCCCAGATTGCCGTCGGGCAGCAGAATATCGTTGGGCCACTTGAGCAGGGTTTGGACATGCAAGGCGGCAAGAGCTTTTTGTACCAGCAGCCCCACAACCAGGGGGGCAGCGTCGTGGGCGAAAACAGCGTCATCCGGCAAGCGGAAGGAAACATAAAGATTGCCCGGCGGCGAATGCCAGGGCCGCCGCAACTGGCCGCGCCCGCTGGTCTGCGCCAGCGCCAGCACGGCGCCCCAGGGCGGCAGGCAGCCGCGCCGGGAAAGCTCCCAGGCCGCGTCAAAGGTGGACGAACAGTCCCCGCACAGAAAAACCGGCGGTCCGGCCCCTTCCCGCGCCACGCGGCCGGGCACGGGGCCTTCCCAAAGAGGCGCTTTTTCCGGCGACAAGGGGAAAACGGCATTCACGCCAAGGGCCTTAAGAGCCTGCCGCCCGGCCAAAGGAACGGCGTGGGGGGCAAGGCCTTCATGCAAAAGGATACAGGGGAATGGTGCGGGCATGGCGCTCCGGCAAGCCGCTCACGGGCTTTTCTCGGGAAATGTTCTTTGTTATGCTGACGGATAACCCGACATCTGTTCGGCATTGTACACATTTTTTTCACAACCTGGAACTGCCGATGCGCTATTATCTTGTGGGCGGCGCTGTGCGCGACTTGCTGCTGGGTCTTCCCCCCAGGGAGCTGGACTGGGTCTTTGACGGCCCGGTGAGCGAATTTCTGCGCTCCAGCCCCAGGATTCATGCCGTAGGGCGGCGCGAACCCGTGTATCTTGCGGACGGCAACGACCACGTGCCCCTGCGCGGCGCGAACATTACCGAGGATCTGGCCGCGCGGGATTTCACCATCAACGCCCTGGCCCTGGAGGAATCCGGCCTGCTGCACGCCCACCCGCTGGCCTTGGCGGACCTGCGGGACAAGATACTCCGCCCCGCTTCCCCCATGGCCTTCCGGCAGGACCCGGCGCGGGTTTTCCGGGCCGCGCGTTTCGCCGCGCTGCTGCCGGATTTCACGCTCCACCCGGACACACTGGACGGCATGCGCCAGGCGGCGGAAGAGCAGCTGCTCGCCCCCCTCGCCGCCGAACGCGTGGGCCGTGAAGTGCAAAAGGCCCTGGAAAGCCCGCTGCCTGGGCGTTTCCTGCGCGTGCTGGCCCAGGGCGGCTGCCTTGCCCCCTGGTTTGAGGAACTGGAGCCTTGCGCCGCCGTGCCCGCCGGGCCGGAAGCTTTTCACGGCACGCTTTCCGCGCTGGAGCACACGGCGGAGGTCATGGACAAAGCCGCCGCGCTGTGCGGCGCGCTTCCCCAAGTGCCACGCGAGGCAGCAGCCCTGGCCGCCTGGATGGCGCTGTGCCACGACCTGGGCAAGGGCGGCACGGACCCCACCTTGCTGCCCAAGCACATAGGCCACGAGACGCGCGGGGAAACCCTGGCCCGCGCCCTGGCCCGCCGCCTGCGCCTGTCAGTCCGCTGGGAAAAAGCCGGGGTTCTGGCCGCGCGCCTGCACATGAAAGGCGGCTGGTACACGCGCCTGCGGCCCGGCACCAGGGTGGATCTTTTGCTGGAACTGCACCAGCCGGGTCTTATACAGCCCTTTGCCGCCCTGGTCGCCGCGGATTCCGGCAACCAAGGCCTGATGCCGTTGCTTTTTGCGGATCTTGCCCGTATTCTCGCCGTGTCCTTGCCGGTGCAACAGCGCAACCAGGGTGCCTCTTCCGGCAAAAAACTCAGGGAACTCCGCTGCCAGGCCTTGGCTGGCCAGCACGGCCCCCTCCGGTAATTCCCATGCGCTACCTCGCCCTCTGCTGCATCGTCAAAGATGAAGACCCGTTCCTCAAGGAATGGATCGCCTACCACACCCTGCTCGGCGTGGAGCACTTCATTATTTACGACAACATGAGCGCGCGGCCCGTGCAGGAGCTACTGGACGGCTTTGCCGGTCCGGACCTGGTCACTGTGCGCCGGGTGGCGGGCCAGTCCATGCAAATGCCCTGCTACCAGAACTGCCTGGATGATTTCGGCACTGAATTCAAGTGGATAGGCTTCCTGGACCTGGATGAGTTCGTCTGCCCCACGCGCGATACCGACCTGCGTCTGCTACTTTCCGAATTTGAAGCCCACGCGGGCCTGGGGCTGACCTGGCGCATCTTTTCCTCTTCCGGCCACCTTGGACGGCCGGACGGCCCGGTGCTGCATGCCTACACGGAATGCTTCCCGCCGGAAGAAATGCCGGACGACATCCACATCAAAAGCTTTGTGCAGCCCGGCCGCGTTTCGTCCGTGCCCACGCCGCACAGTTTCGACTACACGCCGGGCAATTACGCCGTCACGGAAGACCACTGCCCCATTCCCGGCAACACCCCTTTTGCGCCCTCCACCGGCAAACTGGCCAGGATCAATCACTATTTCTACCGCTCCCAACAGGATTTCGAGCAGAAGCTGCGCCGGGGCCGGGCGGACGTGGCGGCCCCGGAATACGCGCACGCCCTGCAAAAGTTCTATGACCAAGCCCGGAAAAAAACGCTGCGTGACAAAAAAATCCAGCGCTTTTTGCCGAAACTGGAACGCCTGCTGCAAGCGCCTTACCTCAATCCTCCCGCGTCGCCCTGCCCCGATGCCGCGAGCTTTGAGCAGTACTGGGCCGCCAGCCAGGGGCTCATGCACCAGGGCAAGCTCAAGGAAGCCCAGCTCTGCCTGTGTTACGCCGCCCTCAATCACGCGGACGTGACGGAACTCTGGCTGCTCCGCGCCATGCTGGCCCGTCTGGACAAAAGGCTGGAGCGGGCGGAACGCTTTCTCACTCAGGCCCTGAGCATGCAGGAACGGCCCCAGACCTACCTGGAACTGATCAAACTGCGCCAGCTTCAGGGCCGGGACAAGGATGCGCGGGAACTGGCCCTGTTTTTGCGCCACCTGCTGCAGGTCAGGGGGCTGCTTACCCCGGAATGGCAGGCTACCCTGGACGCCCTGCCCTCCTGACACTGGAACTCGGGCAACAAAAAAGGGATCCCGTCAAGGATCCCTTTTTTGTTGCCTTCCGGCGTATCGCTTAGACCAGCAGCGGCACGATAAGCAGCGCCACGATGTTGATGATCTTGATCAGCGGGTTGATGGCCGGGCCGGCGGTATCCTTGTAGGGGTCGCCCACGGTGTCGCCGGTAACCGCGGCCTTGTGGGTATCGGAACCCTTGCCGCCGTAGTTGTCGTCTTCAATGTACTTTTTGGCGTTGTCCCAGGCGCCGCCGCCGGTGGTCATGGACACGGCCACGAAAATGCCGGTGACGATGGTGCCCATCAAGAGGCCGCCCAGGGCCTGCACCCCGGCGTCCGGCCCCATGAGCCAGCGCACGCCGAAACCCACCACCACGGGAATGAGCACGGGCAGCAGGGAAGGCACGATCATTTCCTGAATGGCGGCTTTGGTCAGCATGTCCACGGTGCGGGAGTAGTCGGGCTTGGCGGTGCGTTCCATAATGCCCGCGATTTCGCGGAACTGGCGGCGCACTTCGTTGACCACGGAACCAGCGGCGCGGCCCACGGCTTCCATGGCCATGGCGCCGAAGAGGTACGGCACCATGCCGCCGATGAACAGGCCGATGATAACAGCCGGGTTGGACAGGTCAAAGCTGACGTGGCGCCCGCCCGCTTCCAGGGCGTGGGTGTAGTCCGCGAACAGCACCAGGGCGGCCAGGCCCGCGGAACCGATGGCGTAGCCCTTGGTCACGGCCTTGGTGGTGTTGCCCACGGCGTCCAGGGGGTCGGTGACGGCGCGCACGGAATCGTCCAATTCCGCCATCTCGGCAATGCCGCCGGCGTTGTCGGTGATGGGGCCGTACGCGTCAATGGCCACGATAATGCCGGTCATGGAAAGCATGGACGTGGCGGCAATGGCGATACCGTACAGGCCCGCCAGCATGTAGGAGGCGTAAATGCTGAAACACACGGCCAGCACCGGGTAGGCGGTGGAACGCATGGACAGGGCCAGGCCCGCGATGATGTTGGTGGCGTGGCCGGTCTGGGAGGCTTCCGCCACGTAGCGCACGGGCTTGTATTCCGTGGCGGTGTAGTATTCGGTCACATAGACCATAATGCCGGTGAGAATAAGGCCGATGAGCGCGGAGCCGTACAGACGGGCGTGCGCGCCGCTGGCCAGGCCCATGGCGCTTTTCAGGGCGTCGTCGGGCATGAACATGGCGGTGATGGGGTAGAAGCCGAACACCGCAATGCCGCCGGCCACGATCAAGCCTTTGTACAGGGCCTTCATGATCTTTTTGTCGTCGTCGATCTTCACGAAGCGGCAGCCGATGACGGAAGCGATAATGGAAAAGCCGCCCAGCACCAGGGGGTACACAATGGCCCGCAGTTCCGCGCCCTTGATGAGCAGCGCGCCCAGCAGCATGGTGGCGATAATGGTCACCGCGTAAGTTTCAAAGAGGTCGGCGGCCATACCGGCGCAGTCGCCCACGTTGTCGCCCACGTTGTCCGCGATAACGGCGGGGTTTCTGGGGTCGTCCTCAGGGATGCCGGCTTCCACCTTGCCCACCAGGTCGGCGCCCACGTCCGCGCCCTTGGTGAAGATGCCGCCGCCGAGACGCGCAAAAATGGAGATGAGCGAGCCGCCGAAACCAAGGCCCACCAGGGGTTTGATCACGTCAACCGGGGCCGCGCTGCTGAAGAGCGAGAGCAGCAGGTAATACCCGGCCACCCCGGCCAGGCCCAGGCCCACCACCAGGAAACCGGTGATGGCGCCGCCTTTGAAGGCCACGTCCAGGGCTTTTTCCAGCCCTTCCTTGGCCGCTTCCGTGGTGCGCACGTTGGCGCGCACGGACACGTTCATGCCGATGAAACCGGCCGCGCCGGACAGGGCCGCGCCCAAGGCGAAGCCGAAAGCGGTGCCAAAGCCCAGCAGCACCCAGAGCATAAGGAAAAGCGCCGCACCCACCATGGCAATGGTGGTGTATTGACGCTTCAGGTACGCGCTGGCGCCTTCCTGAATGGCGCTGGAAATTTCCTGCATGCGCTCGTCCCCGGCGGGAAGGGCCAGGATTTCCTTACTCGACTTCATGCCGTAAAAAATCGCGAACCCGGCGCAGGCTAACGCGAACAAGAGACCTAAGACTGACATCTCGCTCTCCTCCCTGATGGGACGGTTGGGTAGTGTATGGGAAAAGACGCCGCAGGGCGTGTTTCATGTAAACGACGATGTATAGACTGCCCTCTGCTGCTTGTCAATTACCGCTGTGGGGCCGGGTAGATGCGCGACCGGCAAAGCCGGATCGCGCCCGGCCCCTACGCTCAATGGCCCTGGCGGGCCTGGCCTGTGCGGAAGACCGCTTCGGCCCCTCCGGGGGATAAGGAATTTGCTCCCGGCTTCGGTGCGGGGTGGAAAAGCAGCTATGGCTCTATCCGACCACAAAACCATACAGCGCCGCAGCGCCCGCCATGAGCGAGAACAGGGCGAAGCTGCGCCGGATGCGCAGGGCCATGAGTCCGCCCAGCGCGCCTATGGCCCAGAGCATGGTCCAGGAAGACAGGGGCGGCACGTGGTCCATTTCGGGGATAAAGGGCACCAGCATCATGAGCAGGGGACAGCTGGCCCAGGCAATAACAAAAAAAAGCAAAAAATTCATGAAAAAAAGCTGGACCAGGGACAAGGCCAGAGCCCAGGAGGAAACGAACTCCAGCGAGCGCCCCATGCGGAACGCGCGCAGCAGCCGGTTGTACCCGCTGATCTGCCAGAGGCGGTGGCGCAGTTCCAGCCAGGTGCCCAGGTGGGCCATGGGCAGCAATACCAGGGCCAGCACGCTCAAGATCCAGGGATCCGCCAACCCCATGATATGGGACAGGGTGAGCAGACACAGCAAGGGGAGCAGCGCGTTGGGCGGCACGTAAGTGCCCACGGCGAAAAGATCCAGCCAGAACAGCTCATAAAAAAGCGCCAGGGGCAAGGCCGGGGAAAGCTCCCCCGTCCACAGCCCCCACAAGAGGCCCACTACCAGCGGCCGGTCAAGAAAGCCCAGGTTGACGCAAAAGCGCGTCAGCGCCAGCAGGGCAAAAAAAAAGCGGGAAACAGATAGGGGGTCAGCGCGGGAACCAGGGCGGGGATAAAGTCTGTCATTGCCATTCCCTCACCTGTACCGGGTCGTTGGGCACGCAGCGGAAATCAAGCTGCACGCCCTGCTGTTTGAAAAAGGACAGACATTGCATGTCGCCGGCGTCCAGGGCCACGTGGTCGCACAGTTGCAGCTTGCCGGGGCAGTAATGCAGGTTGCCTATGTTCAGGGTATGGATAGCCACTCCCAGGGAAAACGCGTTTTGAGCATCGCCGCAGGTGGCGAACAGGGTCAGAATTTTTTCATGCCGGGCCCTGCCCGCTTCCAGCACGGCTTCCAGCCCGGCGGCGGGCACGAAATCCACCGTGATGCGCGACGGCACGGCCAGCAGCATAATCTGCTGCTGAAAAGGGTCGGAAGCCAAGCGCTCGTTGCAGACCACCAGCCGCGTGGCGCCGGTGTAGGGCAGCCAGGTCTCTATGATCTGCCCGTGCACCAGCCGGTTGTCCACCCTGAACCAGAGCGTGTTATGGCGTTTTCCCTCTTCCATCGGTTTGCGGCGCCGTGTTGTGGTATAGCGGCTGACCGCCCTACCCGGTCTTGGTCTTGCTGCGCAGAATGCCGCCCGCGGAAACAATGCCCTTACGTCCCGCGTCCATGGCCAGTTCCGCCAGGTCGGCCAGGGCCGTGCCCCGGTTTTCGAACACCTTGAGCAGCATGGGCAGGTTGACCCCGGTCACCACTTCGATATTGCCCTTGGTACCCAAAAGGGACAGGCTGAGGTTGGTCGGGGTGCCGCCGAACATGTCCGTCAGCACGATAATCCCTTTCCCCCTGTCCAGCAGGCTGACGGCCTCTTTCAGCCGGGTGACGGTCACATCCACGTCCAGCGAGACGTCCACCTGAATGGATGAACAATCCTGCAGGGGGCCCAGAATAAACTCAGCCGCCCGCAGAAGTGCCGCGCCGTAATCCACGTGAGTGACCAGAACCACGCCCACCAGGGCGTCCTGCGAAGTTTGCGTGCTGCTCATGCCTATCCTCATAGCGCGCGGGGTGCGCGCATCAGTTCAAAAGTACATCACCCCAATTCCAGGTGCCGGTGTTCCGTGGATACCGCAAAATCGCGCTTTGTCAACGAGCGGGACAAAGACTCCGTAAACGCCACGGATCGGTGGCGGCCGCCCGTGCAGCCTATGCCGATGGTGATGCGGTAGCGCCCTTCCGCTTCGTACAAGGGAAGCATGTAGAGCAGATAATCCGTGGTGCGTCTCCGGAAGGTGTGCCCCGGCTCCTGGCCCAGCACATAGTCGGCCACGGGTTTGTCCAGGCCGGAAAAGGCCTTGAGTTCCGGCACGAAATAGGGGTTGGGCAGAAAGCGCAGGTCAAAGACCAGGTCCGCGTCCGACGGCGTGCCGTACTTGAAGCCGAAGGAGACCAAGTGCACCTTGAGGGTGTGGGCGTGTTCCTGCGCGCTCTGCCACTTGCCCTGGATGACGCGGCGCAGGTCGTGGATGGAATAGTCGGAGGTGTCGATGATCAGGTCCGCCAGATCCCGCACGGGTATCAGGCGGCCGCGTTCCTCTTCCAGGGCCTGTTCCAGGCCCAGGCCCTCGCTTTCCAGGGGGTGCGGCCGGCGGGTGGTGGCGTAGCGGCGCATCAGCGCCTCGGGCTGGGCTTCCGTGAACAGCAGCATGGGCGTTATGCCCTGCTCGCGCAACGCGGACAGTGTGTTGCCGTATTCGCGGATAAAGTCGGACTGCAGCAGGTTCACGCCCAGGGCCAGGCCGTTGAAATGGCGCAGGTTGTCCCGGGTGAGCAGGCGGGTGAGTTCCGGCAAAAGCGGACCGGGCAGCCCGTCCATGGTGAAAAAGCGCATGTCCTCGAACACGTTGAGGGCCGTGCTTTTGCCCGCGCCGGAAAGACCGGCCACGATCACGACCGAAAAATCCGCCGCCGTGGCCGTATTGTTGGTGAAAGTGCTCATATTGTCCGCCTGCCGGGCCAAAGGGAAAAACCTGTTACAGCGCCCTGAAAAGGCGCCAGATATCGTTCCGGTCCGTTGCCTGGGTTATCCGCCCCCGGAAATCCGCGTCCTTGAGCAGCCGGGCCAAAGCGCCCAGCAGGCCGAGATGCTGCCCGGCGGCCCCTTCAGGCGCGAGCAGCAGAAAAAAAAGGTGCGTGGGACGTGCCGGGTCCCCCGCAAAATTTATGCCCGCGCGGCTGCGCCCCAACACCAGGGCCGGGGCCTGCAGGTCCGCTATTTTGCCGTGGGGCATGGCTATGCCGTGCTCCATGGCTGTGGAGCCCAGCGCTTCGCGCTCGTTCAGCACCCGCAGCACCTTCCCCCGGTCCAGCCGGGGGAAGGCGGCGAGAAGCGGTTCGGCAAGTTCCTCCAACGCCCCGGTCTTGTCCGAGGCGCTCATCTCGTCAATTATACGCTCTTTTGTCAGGAACTCCGCTATCCGCATGGCTCAGGTACTCTGGTCGGGCTTACTGGCCCGGGTCAATGACGCCGAAATCCCCGTTTTTCCGACGGTAGATCACGTTGACGCGCTGGTTTTCCGCATTGAGAAACACCAGAAACTCGTCGTCCTCTTTATGTTCCAGTTGCAGGGCGGCCTCATCCATGTGCATGGGCTTGGGCACAAACTTGTCTATGCCCACAATGGTGCGTTCCCGCCCTTCTCCCACGGTGTGGTAGCTGAACACGTCCGGGACGTTGCGCATAGCCCGGCGCTTTTCCTTCATCTTTTCCACCTGTTTCTTGAGCTGCACTTCCAGCTTGTCCAGCACCAGGTCCACGGTGGCGTACATATCTTCAGACTGCTCGACGGCAGAAAGGTTCATGTTGTCGGCCGCCAGCTGCACTTCCGCTTTATGGCGGAATTTGTCCACGGCCAGGTTGACGGAAAGCTCCACGTTTTCCGCCTTGGGCAAAAAGCGCCCCAATTTTTCAAAGCGGCGCTTGGCATAGCTTTTGAGGTGATCCGAGGGTTCGAAGTTCTTGAAGGCAAACGCGATGTTCATACGGTCCCTCCAGGTAGCCGGTGCGGCCCTCGCCGCGCTAAAAGACAACCCTGCGCTTGGACGAGGACGGGATATCCATGGCTGTGCGGTATTTTGCCACCGTACGCCGTGCGATATTAACTTTCAGCATATCCTTTAGTATTTCCCCCAGGCGCTCGTCGCTGAGCGGCTCTTTGGGGTCTTCCTCACTAATCAGCTTTTTGATGATCGACTTCACGCTTTCCGAGCCCACGGAACTGCCGTCGTCCAGCGAAAGCGCGCTGTTAAAGAAAAATTTCAACTCAAACACGCCGTGCGGGGTGGCCACGTACTTGTTGGACGTGATGCGGCTGACCGTGGATTCGTGCATGCTGATATCGTCCGCAATATCCTTCAAAATGAGCGGCCGCAGCTTGGACACCCCTTCGTCAAAAAACGCGCGCTGGTATTTGACGATGCTTTCCACCACCTTGTACAGGGTGCGCTGACGCTGGTAGAGGCTTTTGATCAGCCAGGAAGCGGCACGCATTTTTTCCTGAAAAAACTCTTTGTCCTTTTCCGTGCTGGCGGAAAGCCCTTCGTCGTACAAAGAGGAAAGCTGCAGTTGGGGCAGCCCATCCTCGTTCAGCACCACCACGTACTCGCCGTCAAAGTGGTACACGAACACGTCCGGCGAAACGTAGGCCGGCTCTCCCCCGCCAAAGCTCGCGCCGGGCATGGGGTTGAGACCCTGAATGATATCAAGATATTCACGAAGGTCTTCAAGATCAAGATGAAATTTGCGCAAAAGCGGTTTGAAGCGCTTGGCCTCGATATCTTCCAGATGCTCGCGTACAAGGGAGACTAAGATGGGATCGCGGTCGTAGTTTAGAATTTCCAGTTGCACCAGCAGGCATTCCTGCGGGGTTCTTGCGGCCACGCCCACGGGGTCGAAGCGCTGCACGGCGTGGAGCACTTCTTCCACTTCCGCCGGGCTGCAGGAGACAAGACCGGCAATTTCCTCAAGATCGGCGTGCAAATAGCCGGAAGAGGCAAGGTTGCCGATAATGGCCTCGCCGATTTCCTTTTGGCGTTCCGTGAGGCGGGAGAGGCGCAGTTGCCAGGTAAGGTGCCCTTCCAGCGAGGGCTTGACCGAGTAGCGGGCTTCAAAGGAGGTCATTTCCTCCGGCAGTTCCACCTCCCTGGAAGCGGACTGGCGGGGCGTGCTGGCGAATTCCCCCATGTAGTCTTCCCAGTCGGCGTTTTTGGCCGCTTCCTGGGCGTAACCGTCGGCATCGTCCTCGCCTTCGCGGCGTTCTTCCGCGGCGGGCGCGGGGCTGTCCTCGCTATGGCCTTCCTCAAGAAAGGGATTCTCCAGAAGCTCTTGCTGCACGGTCTCCAGCAGTTCTATCCGCGAGAGCTGCAGCAGCTTGATGGCCTGCTGCAGCTGGGGCGTCATGACCAGCTGCTGCGCAAGCTTGAGTTGTTGTCTGAGTTCTAAGGCCATGGGGACTCGTCACTTTAAGGTGTCGCCGGCCGGGCAAGAAGGAGACAAAGCGGACTCCCGCGTTCCGGTTCTGTGCTAACTTTGCCAGAATCATGCCATAGCTTGTAGAACATAGCAACCACCTTATGAGAAAGGATTTTTCCCACGCACAAAAAAATCGGGATCGCCCCATGGAGACGGTCCCGATTTTTTTTGACGGCCAAGCCCGGCTACAGGCAGAAGCCCTCGCCCAGGTAGACCCGGCGGGCCTTGGGGTTGGCGACTATGGCTTCCGGCGTGCCTTCGATAATGGCCTCGCCTTCGTGCATCAGGTAGGCCCGGTCGCAAATGCGCAGGGTTTCGCGCACGTTGTGGTCGGAAATAAGCACACCTATGCCCCGGTCCTTCAACGCCTTGATCAGCGTCTGGATATCGTCCACGGCCAGGGGGTCAATGCCCGCGAAGGGTTCGTCCAGCAGCACGAACTTGGGCTCGCGGATCAGGGAACGGGCTATTTCCAGCCTTCTGCGCTCGCCCCCGGAAAGGTGGGCGGCCAGGGACTTGGACAGGTGCGCGATGCGGAACTCGTCCAACAGGGACTCCGCTTTTTTCTTCTGCTCGGCCGCGCTGAGATCGGTGTGCTCCAGAATGACCCGCAGGTTGTCCATGACCGAAAGGCGCCGGAACACGGAGCTTTCCTGCGGCAAATAGGAAAGCCCCACCCGGGCCCGTTCGTGCAGGGGCCAGTCCGCGATGACGGTGTCGTCCAGCGCCACCCGGCCCGCTGTGGGGTTCTGAATGCCGATAAGCATGTAGAAGGTGGTGGTTTTGCCCGCGCCGTTGGGGCCCAGCAGCCCCACAATCTCGCCCTGCTTCACTTGCAGCGAAACCCCGCGCACCACTTCGCGGTCGCCGTAGCGCTTGCGCAGCCCTTCTCCGTATAGGATACTCATTAGCGTTTGGCCTTGCGCGCGGGCTTGGAGCTTTTTTCCTGCTTTTCAGTCGCGTTGCCTGAAGAGCTTTGCCCTGGTATCAATGACTTCTGGCCGTCCTGCTTGTCCGAGGTGGTAAAGGCCGCCTGCACCCCGCCTATGACTTCGCTGCGGTTGTCGCGGGTGTAAAAGTGGATGACCTTCCCGGCAATGCGGTTGCTGCCGTCCACAATGACCGGCTCGTCTTCCATCACCACTTTGCCGTCGGAAGCGGTGTAGGTGGCCTTGCCACAGGTGCCCATTTTGGTCTCCTGCTTCATGCGCACATTTTTTTCCGCCACAATGCGCTCCAGGTTGCCCGCGTCCATGCCCATGGCGCCCATGGAAGAAGCCGTGGCGTTGGCGGAATGCTCGGAGGTTCTGGGGCCTTTGGTCTTTTCCAGAAACACCGTCAGCTTGGCGGACCAAAGCTCGAAATCCGGACGCTTGACGTGCACGTTGCCCTCAAAAATAACGCGCTGGTTCGCCGCATCATACTGCATGCGCTCCGCCGTGATATTGGTGGGCACCTGGCCGTCCGCCTTGGGGGCCGCGGCAAACGCGGCGGAACCGCTCGCCAGGAGCATCAGGGTCGCGATTATCCATATTTTATGTCGCATAAATAATCCTTGGTTCAGACTCAGCGCTTGGCCGGCGTCTTTGGCGCCGCCTTGGACGGCGTTTTGGGGACCGCTTTAGGCGGCGCTTTTTTCACCGGCGCGGCCGGCGCCGCCTGGCCTTGCTTGGCGGCCGCGTCCCGCTCGGGCAGGTGGGTCTTGCCGGACCAGGTCATGTCCACCCCCCCGGCCGCGTTGATCTGATGTTCGTCAAGCCGCCAGTACACCAGGGGCGCGTCGCCCGAAAGCGTCGGCCCGTCGAACTCCGCGCCGTTCGGAAAGCGCAGTTCCTTGACCGTGCCGTTGTACACCATCAGGCCGCCCTTGATGGTGTTGTTGCCATAGTGCACCAGCACATTGCGCCGGAAACGGATAATTTTGGTGTCCTGGTTCACGTCGCCCAGGTCGGAGCTGACGCGCACCTCTTCGTTACGCGGGGGCATATAATAGGTAAAGCGGGGTTTTTCAAGCTCCAGTATGCCGCCTTCCCGGCGCATGCTGCCCCACTCCGCTTTCAGGCGCCACAGTTCCAGGCCGTGCTCGCCCTGGGTCAGGTCAATGGCCTTGACGGCCAGGGCGGCTATGTCGTCCGGTTTGGCCGTGCCCGCCGCGAGATCCTGGACTTTCTGCTTCACTTCTTCCTTGGCGGCTTCCAGGGTGTCGGACTTGAAAAACAGCCACCAGACCAACGCGCCGGCCACGCCGGCAAGAACAAGCAATACCGCGATGCGTCTCATATGGAAGGACCGTCCACCCACTGCGCGGCCAAAGATTCCAGCAGGCCGTGCGCGTGCAGCAGCAGCCGCGCCACTTCCCGCACCGCGCCCCGGCCGCCATGGGCAGTGGTCACATAACGCGCGCAGGCCTTCACTTCCGGCTGCGCGTTGGCCACGGCCAAGGGCAGGCCCACGCGGTGCAGGGCCGGTATGTCCACCCAGTCGTCTCCCAGGTAGGCCACCTGTTCCCTGGCCAGGCCACGGCGTTCCATCACCTCGGCCAGGCTGTGTATTTTGTTGATAAAGCCCGCGAAATAGTCCTCTACGCGCAGCACCCGCATGCGCTCGGCCACGGCCGGGGAATCCTGGCCGGTGATCACCGCCACCCGGATGCCGTTCCTGCGCAGCATGCTCATGCCCAGGCCGTCCTGCACGTCAAAACGCTTCATGACCCGGCCCTCGGCGTCGTAGTAGAGGCCGCCGTCCGTGAGCACGCCGTCCACGTCCAGCACCAGCATTTTGACGTGGCGCGCCGCCTCGATAATGGCGGGGTCTATGTGGGCGAAAGAAGCGTCAGTAGTCGGCACGGGGCACTCTCCAAAGGGCCGCCAATTCTTGCAACAGAGCGGGCAGCTTGTCCAGGGGCCAGCTGTTGGGCCCGTCGCACAGGGCCTTGTCCGGGTCCGGGTGGGTTTCCAGGAACACCCCATCCACGCCCGCGGCCACGGCGGCCCTGGCCAGGGTGGGCACCTGGCTCCTGTCGCCGCCGGAACTGGAGCCCTGGCCGCCGGGCAGTTGTACCGCGTGGGTGGCATCCATGACAACAGGCGCGCCAAAGGCTTTCCTGATGGGGATGGAACGCATGTCCACCACCAGGTTGTTGTAGCCGAAGGTCGTGCCCCGTTCCGTGGCCAGCACCCGGCCGTTGCCTTTGCTGCGCACCTTTTCCAGCACCGAAGCCATTTCCCAGGGAGCCAGGAACTGCCCTTTCTTGATGTTTACCACCTTGCCCGTTTGCGCCGCCGCCTGCAAAAGGCGGGTCTGGCGGCAGAGAAAGGCCGGTATCTGCAGAATGTCCACGGCCTGGGCCGCTTCCGCCGCCTCTTCCGGCTCGTGGATATCCGTGACGCAGGGCAGCCCGGTTTCCTCGCGGATACGCGCGAGCCAGCGCAGCCCTTCCGCAATGCCCGGCCCCCGGAAGCCGGAAACCGACGTGCGGTTGGCCTTGTCATACGAACTTTTGAACACGGCGAACAGCCCGGCGGCCTCTGCGGCCTCGCGCACGGCGTAGGCCGTTTCCAGAGCCAGGGTGTAGTCTTCCAGCACGCAGGGGCCGGCAAACACAAAGCGCCGTTCCTGTAAGACGAAGTACAAATCGTCCGCATCCAGGGGCTGGCTGAGAATGGGCATCCGAGTCATGGCGTCCGCCTTGCGGCTGAGAAAATCAGCCGGAATCACTTTTTCTTGGCCGCCTGCTGCTTGGCCGCGGCAATGAACCCGGTGAACAGCGGGTGCGGCCGCATGGGCGTGGACTTGAATTCCGGGTGGAACTGGCAGCCCAGGAACCAGGGGTGGTCGGCCAGCTCGATTATTTCGGCCAGTTCCCCGTCCGGCGACATGCCGCTGAACACCAGCCCCTTGTCTTCCAAAGCGCTTTTGTAGGCCTTGTTGAATTCGAAACGGTGGCGGTGGCGTTCTTCCACGCTGCCCGCGCCGTACGCGGCCTGGGCCTTGCTGCCGGACGTGAGCGCGCAAGGGTACGCGCCCAGGCGCATGGTGCCGCCCTTGTAGCTGTCCGTGTCGCGCTGTTCGCGGGACTGCTTGCGGTGGTCGAACCATTCGGTCATCAGGTAAATGACCTTGTCGGCGGCCAGGGAGTTGAATTCCTCGGAATTGGCTCCCTCTATTCCAGCCACGTTGCGCGCGAATTCGATGACCGCGCACTGCATGCCCAGGCAGATGCCGAAGAACGGGATTTTATGCTCGCGGGCATGGCGTATGGCCTCTATCTTGCCCTCTATGCCCCGGATACCGAAGCCGCCGGGCACCAGAATGCCGTTCAGCCCGGCCAGTTTCTCCTCCACGCTCTTCGCGGTGATCTCCTCGGAGTTGAGGTAGCGCAAATTCACGGTCAGCTCGTTTTCCACCCCGCCGTGTACCAAGGCTTCGTGCAGGCTTTTGTACGCTTCTTTGGAATCCACGTACTTGCCCACTATGCCTATGGTAATCACGCCCTTGAGATTGGCCATGTTGTGCACCAGCTTGCGCCACGGCTCCAGCCGCGCGTTCTTGGCGGGCAGGCGCAGCATGATGGCCACTTTCTGGTCCAGACCTTCCTCGTAAAATTTC
Organism: Desulfovibrionaceae bacterium; assembly: GCA_031551765.1. GTDB lineage: Bacteria > Desulfobacterota > Desulfovibrionia > Desulfovibrionales > Desulfovibrionaceae > JAVBNC01. The sequence continues at coordinate 62,143 of JAVBNC010000011.1, read as the reverse complement.
AGGGGCACTTCATAGACGTTGGCCACGTCCACGGAAGAGAACACCGCGTCGGAATCCACGTCGCAAAACAGAGCGATTTTGCGCTTCAGTTCCTGGGAAACCGGCTCCTCGCAGCGGCAGAGGATGATGTCCGGCTGAATGCCGATGCTGCGCAGTTCCTTGACGCTGTGCTGGGTGGGCTTGGTCTTGTGTTCCCCGGACGTGCGCAAATACGGCACCAGGGTGAGGTGCAGATACAGACAGCGGTCCCGGCCCAAGTCGCCGCGCATCTGGCGTATGGCTTCCAGAAAGGGCAGGCTCTCGATGTCGCCCACGGTGCCGCCTATTTCCACCAGGGCCACATCCACATCCTCTTCGCCCAGCGAGAGAATGGCCTTCTTGATTTCGTCCGTTACGTGCGGAATGACCTGCACCGTGCCGCCCAGGTAGTCGCCCCGGCGTTCCCGGCGGATGACGGAATAGTAAATGCTGCCGGAAGTGTAGCTGTTGCGCTGGTACATGGGCTGGCTGAGATAGCGCTCGTAGTGGCCCAGGTCCATGTCCGCCTCCGCCCCGTCGTCAGTGACGTACACTTCGCCGTGCTGCAGGGGGTTCATGGTGCCGGGGTCCACGTTGATGTAGGGGTCCAGCTTCTGAATGGTGACGGAAAGCCCCCGCGCTTTCAGAAGCGCGCCGAGGGAAGCCGCCGCCAGCCCTTTGCCCAGAGAGGAAAGCACGCCGCCGGTTATAAAGATATACTTGGTGTTTTTCATAAGCCCATCCCTGTCTTGGCGCTGAAGGTACAACAAAAAGGCGTTCCGCCGTACATTTCGTTATCTTTTGAAAAGTAGCGCATTTTTCATTTTCCGTCAGCCAGTTGACGCAATAAGGGGAACAGGCGTAGAGTGGACGGCCTTACTCACGAATGCGGCAGCTCTCTAGAGCATAGTACGTTTGAGGCACCTTACTCAATAAAATAGTGAACCGCGTCAACGTAAACGATCGCCGCCCTATCCGGAGGAACACATGCCCGCCAGGGTCAATACTTTGGTCATTACCGGCTACGGTACCAATTGCGAGGTTGAATGCGCCCACGCGGCCACGCTGGCCGGTTCGGATACCGTGGATATCGCGCACTTTTCCGATCTCACCTCGGGCCGTATCCGGCTTGCGGACCACTCTTTTCTGATCTTCCCCGGCGGCTTTCTGGACGGGGACGACCTGGGCGCGGCCCAGGCGGCCAGCATACGCTGGAAACACGCCAAGGACGACAAAGGCGCCATGCTGGTGGACCAGCTCATGGCCCTGGTGGAGCGCGGCGGCCTGGTGCTGGGCATTTGCAACGGCTTTCAGCTGCTGGTCAAGCTGGGCCTTTTGCCCGCCCTGGACGGCCTGTACCTGGAACGCCAGGTTTCGCTGATGCACAACGCCTCCGCCCGTTTTGAAGACCGCTGGTGCCACCTGGCCGTGAACGGCGGCAGCCCCTGCGTCTTTACCAGGGGCCTGGACAAGCTCTATTTCCCCGTGCGCCACGGCGAAGGCCGCCTGGTGCCCAAAGACGCGGCCACTCTAGAGCGCCTGGAGCGCGAAAACCTGGTGGCCCTGCGCTACGCCCTGCCGCCCGCCTACGCGTCCACCCAGCAGTATCCGGAAAACCCCAACGATTCCCCCAACGGCATCGCGGGCCTGACCGACCCCAGCGGCCGCATTCTGGGGCTTATGCCCCACCCGGAAGCCTACACCCACCCCACCAACCATCCCGGCTGGACACGGGGGGAGCAGGATACACCCGGCACGGCGCTTTTCGCCAACGCCGTCCGCTATTTACGAGAAGGAGCTTCCGCATGAAAAAGATTCTTCTGCTCGCCTGCCTCTTTGTGTTCGCCGCTTCCAGCGCCCTTGCCGCGGACATCTCCCTGCCCGCGCCCAAAACGCAGGGCGGCCCGGACGTGCTCACGGCCGTGAAAAAGCGTTCTTCCGCGCCGGGCAACGGCTTTCCCACCAAGGCCGTCAGCAAGGAAGAACTTTCTACCATACTCTGGGCCGCCAGCGGCCTGAACCGCGACAACAAGTGGACCGTGCCCATGGCACAAGGCCGCGAGCCCTACTGCGACGTGTACGTCGTGGGCGACGAAGGCGTGTTCCTCTATGACTGGAAGGCCAACAAGCTGAAGGAAATCAGCAACGCCAAGGTCAAGGCCGATCTCGGCGGCCAGGGCTGGGCCGGTACCGCGCCCTACGTGCTGGTGTTCGTGGAGAACGGCGCCAAGCTCAGCGCGTTCAGCGATCCCGCGCGCCGCGCCTCTTTCGGGTACATCCTTGTGGGCGCCATGACTCAGAACGTCTACCTTGCCGCCCAGGCCATGAATATCGGCGCGCGCTACGCCGCCACCCTGAGCGTCGACAAAGTGCGCATGCACCTCAAGCTCAAGGCCGACGACAAGCCCGTGTGCATCATGCCTATCGGGCATTACTAGAATAATAATCCGGGGAAGGGGAGCCGGTCTCCCCTTCCGCCGGGCCTCTCTCTGTCTATAAAATCAAAAAATATGATTCCCTCAAGTCCGGACGGTGCGCATGATCCCTTGCCACATCTGCGGTAAAGACGCCGGTCCCGGAGGCCGGATCAAAGGCTTTGTTCCCGCCCCGGACAGCCAGAAGCTGGCCTTGTGCCCGGAGCACGACACCCCGGAAAACCGCAAGAAACTGCGGGCGGACTGGCACCTGATGATGCTGCGCTCCATCCGCACGGCCACGGAAGTGACAGCGCATCAGACCCTGCGCGGCAAGCTGCGTTTTCTGCACATCCAGTTCACGGGCGGGGGCAGTTTGAACATGCCTTGCGTGGACGCGGCCCCCACGGACCACGGCACCCTGAAAGTGACCACCCCGGAAGGCGCGTTGAGCTTTTCCCCATGCAGCACATCCGGCGCTACGATCTCTCCCCCCTGGAAACCGGGGGCATACCGGAACCTTCCGCCCCCAAGTCAGACTGACACCTGTCCGCTACCGGTCAAATGCCGGTCCAATACCTGCCGCATGCCAGACTGATACCCGTCGGTTTGCTTCCAGACGCCCGTCAACTCACCGCGCCTCTTCATCTTCCGGGCGCGTCTTCCAGCGGCGGTGCATCCAGAACCACTGCTCGGGCTTTCTGCGCACCTGCTCTTCCACGGCCTTGGTGTAGAACTCCGCCACCGCGCTCACGCGGTCGGACAGGGAGCCGTCCAGCTCCGCCGTGTCCAGCCCCTGGCCCATAATCATGCTGTAGGTCTGGTCTTCGTGGCGTTCCAGATAGAGAGGGTAGACAATGGCCTTGGCGCGCACGGCCAACAGCGCGGGCCCCTTGTTGACGGCGGCGATTTTGCCGAGAAAAGGCAGAAAAACGGCGTCGCGGCGGCGGCAGTTGTGGTCCACCAGAAAAGCGGCGACCCCACCCTGCCGCAGAAGGTCCAGCACGGAAACCGAAACGTTCCGGTGGTCCAGGCTGGTCATGCCCCGCGCCCCGCGCAGTTCGTGAATCAGGGTGTTCATGGCGGGATTTTTATGCTGGCGCACGACGGTGAGCAGCGGCCTGTCCTTGTTTTCCCACTTCAAGGAAGCCAGAAGCTCCCAGGAGCCGAAATGGGCCAGCGCCGCTATTACGGGACGCTCCGCCCCGGCGATCAGGCGCAGGAAGCGCTCTTTGTCCTCGTTGTCGCGCAGGCGGGGGTCCGTGACCCCAAGGAGCTTGGGTACCAGGAAAATCTCAAGAAAAGACATGGCGTTGTTGGTAAAGCTGGCGCGGGCGGCGCACACGGCTTCGTGGCGGGAAAGGCCCAGGTGTTCCTGTATGCGTTGCACGGCCTCGCGCCGCCTGCCGGGCAGGCAGTACCACAGGACCGCGCCGAGAACGCCCGCGATACGGTGTATCCCGGCAAAGCCAAGAGCCGTAAACCCCTTGCCCAGAAGGCGCAGGGCGGACAACTGAATGGTATGGGAAAAAGAAAGGGACATGTGGCCTGATCCGGAAAAATGTTGTCGAAGCCGCACGGGAAAGCCGCGCGCGTCCGTGGGAGACTATACGCTTCACGGGCGCTTTTCAAGAAAACCCTGCGGATGCGCGGGGTTTGCAAAAAAACGGAGCCTTTCAGACCGGCTGAAAGGCTCCATATGCATGCATGGTCGCGGTTATTTTTTCTTCACCGCTTCTTTGAGCCCTTTGCCCGCGCGGAAACGCACGACTTTGGAGGCGGGGATTTTCAGCACGGCGCCGGTGCGGGGGTTCCGGCCCTTGCGTGCTTTGCGCTCTTCCACCGCAAACGTGCCAAAGCCGGTGAGAGTGAGCTTTTTGTCGGACACCAGCGTGTTGTGCACGGAACCCAGGAACGCGTTCAGCACGCGTTCCGCGGCAGCCTTGGTAAGATTGGCCTTGCGGGCGATTTCAGCAATTAGAGCGGCTTTAGTCATACATCCTCCCAATGGTTTTTGGAATCCGGCTCCCAATACGGCCGTCCACGCGGAACTTCTTCCGCCGTATGGAGCATACTGATGCCCATTTTTCGCCTAAAGTCAAGAAACAATGCAAAATTAGAAAAATTATCTTTGCGGGACGGCTGCGCCGCTTTGCCCTAAAAGACAAGAAAATTTCTGGCTTACTGTTAAAAATTGTTCCGGGGTCAAAACTTCCGGCCGCAATGCGGACGAGATGCCGGCTTGTTCCAAAAGTTCTAATGCCTGAGGCCCCATACCCTTCACAATGGTACCCAATTGTTTGCGCCGCTGCTGAAAAACGCGATGCAAAAACGCCGACAGTGCGGCCGCTTGCAAAGCAGTTGGGCGCTGTTCTTCAGGCAAAGGCACAAAAGAAAGAACGGCGGAATCTACTTTCGGGCGGGGGTTGAATACTTGCGGCGGCACAATGAATTCCAGTTTCGGCGCGCAGAAGGAGCGCAGCCACACGGAAAGCGCGCCGTAAGCCTTGCCGCCGGGAGCCGCCGTAATGCGCTCCCCCACTTCTTTCTGGATCATGAACACGGCCCGCGTCAGGCCGGGGGCGCGGCTCAGGCAGTCCCACATCAGCGGGGAGGCCACATTGTAGGGGAGGTTGCCGATGAACTTCCAGGGAGCTGTAAAGCGCTCCCAAGCCAGGGTCAGGGCGTCGGTCAGCAGGACGCCGCCGCGCACGCCGCCCGCGTGCAGCGCTTTTTGGCGTTCCGCCGCCCAATAGTGGTCCTTTTCCGCCAGCACGAGGCAGGCCGGGTGCGCCGCCTGAAGATAGCCGGTCAGCGCGCCGGGGCCGGGGCCTATTTCCAGGACCCTGTCCTCCGGGGCTATGCTCAGCGCCTCCACGATCTTGCGCGCGATATTGCGGTCCGTGAGGAAATTCTGGCCGAGACTCTTTTTGGCGCGCTGCATGGTGTGTTCAGGACGCGCTGTCGAATTTGGCGAAACGCATGACCAGACCGGCCCGGCCCTGGGTGGCGGACCTTAGCGCCGTGGAAAAGCCGAACAGTTCCCGCATGGGCGCAAGAGCCCGCACCACCTTGTGGCCGCCTTCGTCCCGCATTTCTTCCACCTTGCCGCCGCGCGCGCCCAAAAGGGCTATGGCCGGGCCGACAACGGCTTCCGGCACGTTCAGTTCCACGTCCATGATCGGTTCCAACAGCAGGGGGCCGCCTTCCTGCAGCGCGTTTTTCAGGGCCATGGCCGCGGCCATGCGAAAGCCCGCCGGGGTGGTCATGCCCTCTTTGCGGCCCAGCTTGGTGACGGTCACGGCCACGTCCTGCACGGCGTAGCCCAGGGGGCCGCACTGCAGGGCATCGGTCACGCCCTGGGTGACGGCCTCCGAAAGGAACTTGGGCCAGCCTTCCAGCGGGAACGCCACCTGGACGCTGTTGCCCTCGTCGCGCGGCAACGGCGCAACGGAAAGCTCCACATACCCGTAATGGTGCTGTTCTCCCAATTCCCGGTCAAATTCCCCGGACGCGCTGCCCGGACGGGCTATGCTTTCCTGATGCACCACCTGGGGGTTGCCCGCGCGCGGGGCAAGGTCGCATTCCCGGCGCATGCGGTCCAGCAGCACTTCGAGGTGCAGTTCGCCCATGCCCGAAACCAGACGCTGGCCCGAAGCCTCGTCCAGTTCCACTTTCAGAGTGGGGTCTTCCACGCAGAAGCGTTCCAGGGCCTCGTCCAGCTTTTTGCCCTCTTCCGTATTTTTCGGCTCCAGGGCCAAAGAAATGACCGGAATGTAGGCCGCGATGTTTTCCAGCAGCAAGGGCCGGGCCAGCGTGGCTATGGAATCCCCTGTGCGCACGCTTTTCAGGCCCTGCGCGGCCACGATGTCCCCGGCGAAAGCCTTGTCAATGGCCTCGCGGCGGCCCGCGTTCAGACGGAAAATGCGGGTGGCGCGCTCGTCCGCGCTACGCGAGACGTTGCGGCAGGCCGCGCCTTCCGTCAGGGTTCCGGCATAGAGGCGCAAAAGCGCCAGTTTGCGCCCCCCTTCCATGTACACCTTGAACACCAGGGCGCAGAGCGGCGCGCCCGCGTCGGGCGCCACGGAGCACGCGCTGCCGTCCCGCGTGTCGTGCGCTTCCACGGGCGGCACGTCCAGGGGGCTGGGCAGGTACGCCTCTATGCCGTCCAGCAGGGGCTGCACCCCGGCGTTGCGCAGGGCGGAACCCGCGAACACGGCCACCACGCGCCGTTCCAGCACGGCACGGCGCAGGGTTTGATGCACCAGCGCCGGTTCCGGGGCCTCGCCCGCCAGGTAGATTTCCAGCAGGGCGTCGTCGAATTCCGCCAGGGTTTCCAGCAAATTCTCCCGCCAGGGCGCGGCCATCTCCTGTTCCGCCGCCGTGAACGGGGCGCGCAGCACGGTGCGGCCCTGGTCCGCCTGGTCAAAGCGCAGGCTTTCCCGGTGGATCAGGTCCAGCACGCCGTCAAACTCATCCCCTTCGCCCAGGGGGATGGTGACGGGCACGGGGTTGGCGCCCAGGCGGCGGCGCATGGCGTCCAGCGTGGCGGCGTAAGAAGCGCCCGGCCGGTCCATTTTGTTGACAAAGGCCAGTTTGGGGATGTGAAATTTTTCCGACTGCCGCCACACGGTTTCCGACTGCGGTTCCACCCCGGAAACCGCGCAGAACACGCCCACGGCCCCGTCCAGCACCCGCAGCGAGCGTTCCACCTCAATGGTGAAATCCACATGGCCGGGCGTATCACTAAGATTGATGGCCGCCTGGTTCCAGGTGCAGCTGGTGCAGGCGGAAGCGATGGTGATGCCCCTGTCCTGCTCTTCCGGCAGAAAGTCCATGGTGGCCGCGCCTTCGTGCACTTCCCCCATGCGGTGGATCTTGTCCGTGTAAAAAAGGATGCGCTCGGAAAGCGTGGTCTTGCCCGCGTCAATGTGGGCGATAATGCCGATGTTGCGCAAATTGGCGAGAGAAGAAGCCATGGCTGTCCCCGGCTGGGTTAAGTTGTCGAAGCCATCTAAGAATGAACGCAGGGCGCTGCCCTGCACCCGCCAAGGGGCGCGCCCCTTGGAACCCATTCAGGGTGTTGACGACGGGACAGGGTACGCAAAACTCTCTCTATGTCCGCACTCGCATACATACCCACCGCGCGCGAAGCCAAACCCCTGTCGCGGGGTCCAGGGGGGTCACCCCCCTGGCGGGTGCAGGGCGGCGCCCTGCTTTCGTTCTTAATCGGCTTCGACAGCCAGCCTGCTAATCCGCAAAGCCATAGCGGCTGTGCATGAAAAATTCCCGGTCCAGTTCGGGCCAGCGCCAGAACCACTCGTGCCCCGGCGTCAGGACCAGAGGGGTGCGGGAAAGCCAATACCGGAGCCTGGGCATGCCGCAAACGACACAGTCGTAGCGCGCGCCCTCTTCCGCTTTGGGCTCGGCCAGGGGCACGATGCCCGCGTCCGGCTGGGCGAAACGCAGCATGCCGTAGTCCGGGGCTTGCAGCACCACTTCTTTTTCGCCGTGCTGACCAGAAGGGACGCAGGCGCTGGGGCAGACCGCTATACGGGGCATGCCGCCGCTCCAGGAGCGGATACCGGCCGCGCGGGCGGCGGACAGCACTTCCCCAGTCCAGGGGGCGTCTCCCAGCAAGGCCAGGCGGCCAGTGCCGCGCCCGGCCAGCTTGCGCACCAGATTCAGGGTCTGTTGCTCGGTCAGGCAGGCGGCGGTTTCCTGCCCGGCCAGTTCCAGGGCGGCCAGCACCGGGGCCGGAGTTTCCGGGCTGTCCCCCACCTGGCAGGCCAGGATGTGGGGTACCCCGGTCAGTATGGCGGGCATGAGCGCGGCCAGGATACGCGAGGGACTTGAGCAGGCCGCGTCCCAGAGCAGCAGCGTCCAGTCCGCGCTGCCCCGGCTCTGGGCCAGCTTGAAGCCCTGGCGCAGGCGCAGGTAGCGGGTGTCGTCTTCCAGGCGCTCTTCGCCCAGGCAGACGTGCAGCCGGGCGATGAGCAGCTTGCAGCAGGCGCGTTCCCGCGGGCTGACCGCCTCGTAGGCTTTGGCGAACAGCTCGTCCCCCAAAAGGGGCGCCTCAAGAATGGATGCGAAGGGAGAATCCGCCATAGGCCACCGGGCTCTGGTCAGGAATACACAACAAAAGGGCCTGGACGCCGGAACCGAATCTTTACTGCGTGGGAGCCAGAACGGGCTTGCCCAGCCTGGTTTTGATGTAGTTCACCACCAGCGCGGCCACCAGTTCGTCCTTGCTCAGGCTGGCGCCGTACGCACCGTCCTTGATAACCTTTTGGAAGTCGTCGCTTTTCAGCGCGTCGTTGGTGGCTACGGCTTCCGTCACTTTGGCCGCGTAGGGCGCGAACTTTTTGCGCAGTGCGTCCACGTCCATTTTGCGCAGGCTTTCGGTGTAGGCCACGATATCGTCGGCGGAGGGGCGTCGCGGGGAAGTGAGGAACGCGTTCAGCCCGTCAAAGGAGCGCACGGCCCCGTCCTGGATGTGGTGGCGCTTGACCATGTTCATGCTGGCCCAGCCCGCGCGCAGCCACTTGAACAGGGCGTAGCCGGTGTTCCGGCCGCCGGGCGCGTCTTCATACAGCACCATCACGGCGCAGGAACTGTACATGTAGGTTTCCGCCCAGCCTATGCCCTTGGTGAGCATGCCGGGGGCGCCGGAATACACATAGTCCCAGTTCTGGTAGTCGCCTATGGCGGCGGCCTTTTTGCCCACGTCGGAGCGGTCTTTCTGCCAGGTCACGCTGATCAGGGCCTGACGGCCTTCGTATTCCGTGAGAATGAGCAGACGCTCGGACTGGTATTTGTAGTAGCTGCCGCTGAAGGTGTCCGGGGTGATCTCTTCCTCTTCCGTGCCGCGCACCACAAGGGGCTTGTCTTTGTTCTTGCCCAGTTGATCCCACAGCCCCGGAGTGAGCTTCAGGAAGGGGCTGCCTGGCAGCCATTGCTGGCGGCGGATGGAAGCGGGGTACACGGCTTCCTGCGGCAGTTTTGGGTCGTACAGGTAACGCAGGGTGGTGGCCAAGGGCACGCCGAGCGTGGTGCGCCAGTAAATGCCCTGCCCTTCGTCACTGCGCGGGGCCGGGTATACTTCCTTGCCGTCCGGGGAAGGGGAAAGCGGGGACATGGCGTAGTCCAGCAGCGCGTTCAGCGTGGCCGCGCTTGGCGCGGGGGACTTGGGGTCCTTGGCGGCCAGAATGGCGTTCAGGGCCTTTTGCGCTTCCGGCGGGATATTGCCGTTTTCGGAAGCCCAGGCGTTTACGGTAGAAAACAGAAGGCCCGCGGCGAGCAGCAGCGCGAACAGGAGGCCACGTGTATGGGAACGGTGTGTTTGACGAAAAAAACAAGTCATGGTTGTGATGCACCTTGAAAAAATATACAGAGACGGCTCCGGGAGCAACGCGCCCCGGAGGCCTGCGGCTGAATCCGGGAAGGCGCGGCAGGCTTTCCTAATAGATAAGGATACGTCCGTCCCGGTTCCAGGTCAAGCGGGTGCGCGGATTTGTTCCGCTACACGGCCCGCAAGGAGAATTCATGGGCTTTTTCATTCTCATACTGCTCATCTTGTTCTGCGCGGGCGTTGCGGCCGCCAACCTGCTTTACTGGTATGAATGCGGGAACAATCCCGACCAGGATATCCCCGCCCCGGCCCTTGGCCCGCGCAGTTTTTTGACGCTGTGGGCGCTCTCCGTCAGAGGGCTGGTCATGGCCGTGCTGGTGCGGCCTCTGGGGCTGTTCTACCGCTTGCGGGACGGCTCCGGCACGGACGGCCTCCCGGACCAGAAAAATCCGCCGCTGCTGCTTGTGCACGGCCTGTACCATGACAATTCCGCCTGGGTGCTCTTCAAGCGGCACCTGCTCAAGGCGGGCTTCCGGCGTATCCACATGTTGCATTACGCCACGGCCGGAACCAAGCTGGAGGAGCTGCCCGCCAAGCTGGACCACGCCGTCAGCGAGCTGGAGCGCCTGTACCCCGGCGAAAAGCCCCTGCTGATGGGGCACAGCCTGGGCGGGCTGATCATCCGTTCCTGGCTGGCCCTGGAAGGCAACCAGGCCCGCGCTTCCGGCGTGTTGACCCTGGGCGCCCCGCAGCGGGGCAGCAAGGTGGCCGCTTTCGCCATTGGCGGGCTGGGGAAAAGCCTGCTGCCCACCAATCCCTTTTTCGCCCGGCTGGCGGAGACGGAACCCCCGGCCTCCATCCCCTGCGTGGCCCTGGTCACGCCCGGGGACACCATGGTGCTGCCCCTGCGCAACCTTGTGCCGGTGACCCCCAACTGGGAACTGCGGCTCACGCCCCTGGAAAGCCATATCGGCCTGCTCTTTTCCCCGGCCGTGCAGCGCATGGCGGCCTGGGAGCTGCACCGCATGAGCGCGGCCGCAACGCCGTCCGGCACAGGCGCCTGAGGGCATCATTCTTGACTTTACGGCCGTCTTGCCGCATGGAGAGTGATTCACTGTTCGCGGCCGGACCCTTTGCCGCCCTTTTCTGGAGAATAATATGAGCGACGCCCAAAAGCCCGAGTATAAAAAGACCCTCTGCCTGCCGGAAACCTCTTTTCCCATGAAGGCCAACCTGACCCAGCGCGAGCCGGAAACCCTGCGCGCCTGGGAACAGAACAACGCCTACGAGGCCATGATCAACGCGGGCGGCGAAAAGGGCCCCTATGTGCTGCACGACGGCCCCCCCTACGCCAACGGGCACATTCACCTGGGCACCGCGCTGAACAAAGTGCTTAAGGACATGGTGGTCAAGTCCCGCAACATGGCGGGCTACAGGGCGGAATACGTGCCCGGCTGGGACTGCCACGGCCTGCCTATTGAACTTAAAGTGGAACATGAACTCGGCGAAAAGAAAAAGAGCATGCCCGCCCATGCCGTGCGCAAACGCTGCCGCGAGTATGCCGCCAAGTACATCGACATCCAGCGTAAAGAATTCAAGCGCCTGGGCGTGCTGGGCGTGTGGGACAAGCCCTACGAATCCATGGACCCGGCCTACGAGGCCGCCACGGCCAGGGAACTGGTGGCGTTCATGGACAAGGGCTCGGTGGTGCGCAGCAAAAAGCCCATTCACTGGTGCTGTTCCTGCCAGACCGCCCTGGCCGAGGCCGAGGTGGAGTACGAAGACCACACCTCCCCCTCCATTTTCGTGCGCTTTCCCCTGCCGGACGAAAAACTGCGCTCCCTGTTCCCCGCCGCGGACCCGGCCCGCTCCTACGCGGCCATCTGGACCACCACGCCCTGGACCCTGCCGGACAACCTGGCCGTGGCCCTGCACCCGGAATTCGACTACGTCATGGTCAGCCAGGGCGGCGATTTCTATGTGCTGGCGGAAGGCCTGCTGGAATCCTGCGCCGCCACCTTCGGCTGGGAAGGGCACACCGTCCTGGGCACGGTCAAAGGCTCGGCCCTGGAAGGGCTGGTGGCCCGCCATCCTTTTTATAACCGCCTCTCCCCCCTGGTGCTGGGCGACTACGTGACCCTGGAAGCGGGCACGGGCTGCGTGCACACCGCGCCCGGCCACGGCCGCGAAGACTATGAAACCGGCCTGCGCTACGGCCTGGACATCTATTCTCCCCTGGATAACCAGGGCCGCTTTCTGGAAACGGTGGAATTTTTCGCCGGGCTGAGCGTGTTTGAGGCCAACCCCAAAGTCATCGAAAAATTGGAAGAAGTGGGCAATCTGCTGGCCAAGCGCAAAATCACCCATTCCTACCCCCACTGCTGGCGCTGCAAAGAGCCGGTGGTCTTCCGGGCCACCACGCAGTGGTTTATCACCATGGACAAGAATGACCTGCGCAAGAACGCCCTGGAGGCCATCAAGAATTCCGTGCAGTGGATCCCGTCCTGGGGCGAGGCGCGCATCTATAATATGATAGAAAACCGGCCGGACTGGTGCATTTCCCGCCAGCGCACCTGGGGCGTGCCCATTATCGCCCTGCTCTGCGAAAAATGCGGGGAAGCCTGGCACGACACAGCCTGGGGCTACGATATCGCGGCGCGTTTCGCCAAGCACCCCACGGGCTGCGACTACTGGTTCGAAGCCGCCCTTGAGGACGTGGTGCCGGCCGGTCTTTCCTGCCCTTCCTGCGGCGGCGCGCAGTGGAAAAAGGAAACCGACATCCTGGACGTGTGGTTTGATTCCGGCACCAGCTTCGCGGCCGTGCTGGAACAGCGTCCCGAATGCCGCTACCCCTCGGACCTGTACCTGGAAGGCTCGGACCAGCACCGCGGCTGGTTCCACAGCTCGCTCCTGGCCAGCATGGGCACGCGCGGCATCCCGCCGTACCGGGCCGTGCTCACCCACGGCTACGTGGTGGACGGCGAGGGCAAGAAAATGTCCAAGTCCGTCGGCAACGTGGTGGCGCCGGAAGAGATCATCAACAAGCACGGGGCGGAAATCCTGCGCATGTGGGTGGCTTCCGTGGATTACCGCGAAGATATCCGCATCTCCCAGGAAATCATGAACCGCCAGGTGGACGCCTACCGCCGCCTGCGCAACACCTGCCGCTACATCCTGGGCAACCTGGGCGATTTTGGCCCGGCCGACGCCCTGCCCTTTGACAAGCTGGACCCCCTGGACCGTTTCGCCCTGGACCTGACCAGCCGCGCCCACCAGCGCGTGCAGGAAGCCTACGACGCCTTTGAATTCCACAAGGTTTTCCACACTCTGCACAACCTGTGCGCCACGGACCTTTCAGCCTTCTACCTGGACATTCTCAAGGACCGGCTCTACGCCTCCGGCGCCAACAGTGCGGACCGCCGTTCCGCCCAGACCGCCATGCTGCACATTTTGCTGCTGCTGCTGCACGACATGGCTCCGGTGCTCTCCTTCACGGCGGAAGAGGTGTTCCAGCACCTGCCGGACGCGCTCAAGCCCGGCCTGTCCACGGTGTTCGCCCTGCGCGAGGCCCATACCCCGGTCTTTTTCCTGCCCGACGCGGAAAAGGAACGCTGGGAAACCCTGCTGGCCACCCGCGCGGAAGTCAGCCGGGCCATCGAACCCCTGCGCAAGGCCGGGGAAGTGGGCCACGGCCTGGACTGCCGCGTGACCCTGTACGTGGACCCCATGCTGCGCCAAACCCTGGAAAGCCTGGGCACGGACCTGCGCGCGCTGTTCATCGTCTCCCAGCTGGAGCTGGCGGACCTGGTGGCGGCCCCGGCCGACGCCCTGCAGGCGGAAGAAATCAAGGACCTGAAGATCCGCGTGGGCAAGGCCGCCGGGGAAAAGTGCGAACGCTGCTGGATTTACAGCGAGGAATTGGGCACCAATCCCGCCCATCCCAAGGCCTGCCCCCGCTGCACCGCGGTGCTGGTCTCCATGGGGCTGTAGCTTGTTCCGGAACAGGTACCTGTTCATCGCGGCGCTGGCCGCCCTGGTCACCCTGCTGGACCAGGTCTGCAAGCTCTGGGTGCGGCTGGCGATTCCCCTGCACACGGAAATTCCGGTCATCCAGGGCTTTTTCAGCCTGGTGCACGTGCGTAACCGGGGCGCGGCCTTCGGCTTTCTGAACCGGCACGACATCGCCTGGCAGTTCTGGCTGTTTCTGGCCGCCACCATTCTTGCCGCCGTGGTCATCGTGTTCCTGGCCCGGCAGGCCAAAGAGACGGAACGGCTGTTTTTCACCGCTCTGGGGCTGATCATGGGCGGCGCGGCGGGAAATCTCATTGACCGCGTCCGTCACAGGGCGGTAGTGGACTTTCTGGATTTTTACCTCGGCAACTGGCATTGGCCGGCCTTCAACGTGGCGGATATCGCCATTTGCTGTGGGGCGGCCCTGGCGCTTTTCCTTTCCTGGCGCCGCCAGGAAGAAAAGGCCTAGCGCGGCGCAGGGAACAGCATGAACACTTTTTTAAAACTTTGCCTGCTGACTATTCCTATTTTGCCGAATCTGTGGTGTATTTGGCACGCATCAAGGCACGAGTTCCCCAGTCCTGCGGAACGCAAACTCTGGATGCGTATGGGGGTTTTTCTGCCCGTGCTGGGCGGGCTCATCTATCTGTTTTTCGGCTTCCGCAGGGCGCGCCCCATGCAATAATGACCGCCGACGCGGCATGCTGCGTCTGTATTGGAGTAAGCATATGACCACCCGTTCCTTTTCCCGCTGCCTTATGGGGGCGCTTTTGCTTCCCGCGCTGATTTCCTGCACCAAACAGGGCGACATTGACACGCTGTACACCCGCGTGAACCAAAACGAGCGCCAGATCGCCACCCTCTCGTCTCAGGTGGGCAACGTGGAACAGGTGCTGCCCGGCCAGGCCGAAATGTGGGCCCAAATGCAGGCCATGCGTCAGGAACTGAACGCCCTGCGCGGCCAGGTGGACGAAATGAACGCCCGCGCGGGCGGCCAGGACGGCCAGGGTGACCCCAACGCCGTGCGCGCCAAGGTGGACCGCCTGGAAGTGGCCCTGCGCCAGATGGCTTCGGAACTGGGCATGAAAGTGGAGGCCCTGGACGCGGCCCCGGAATACGGCAGCATTCCCGCAAGCTCCGCGCCTACCGGGACCCCGTCCACCAGTTCCACCATGAACACGACAACCCCGGCCACCACCACGGCCCAGCCCAGCGCCCAGGCCAAGGACACGGCCACCGCCCTGTATGACAACGGCATGAAAGCCTTCAGCGACAGGCGTTACAAGGATGCGGTCAAGATTTTCACAGACTTTACCCAGGCATATCCCAGCAACAAGCTGAGCAGCAACGCCCACTTCTGGCGCGGTGAGTCCTTTTACCAGCTGAAAGACTACGCCGCCGCCGCGCTGGCCTACCAGCAGGTCATTGAAAAATTCCCGGGCAGCGTGAAGTACCAGTCCGCCATGCTCAAGCAGGGCATGTCTTTCCAGAACGTCGGAAAAAAGGACGCCGCGCGTTACCGCCTGGAAGAGTTGATCAAAAAATACCCCAACAGCCCCGAAGCCGGGCGGGCCAAAGCGTTTCTAGCGGCCAACAAGTAAGTTTTTTGTCGTGGCCGCCGCGCGTGCACGTGGCGGCCGCTCCTATTTATCGGACAGGGTCGGCATGGAAGAAAACACCTACTCCAGCATCCGCACCTTTCTGAAAGGGCGCTTCCGCACCCTGCCGGACACGAGCAGCCCCCCGCTGGCGCATGCGACGGCCTCCCCTCTTTTAGGGGAACCGGCCATAAGCCGGGAAGAATTCATGGAACAGGCCCGCCTGCCTGAAACGGTGGCCGCGTTCCTCTGCCGCATGGACACGAAGCTGGACGCCATTCTGGCCGCCCTGCACGCGGAAAAGCTGGAGCAGGATTTTCCCCACCCCCTGGAGGTGCTGGAAATAAGCGCCCAGCAGTTGCTCCTGCGCAGCCCGCTGCCCCTGGCCCAAGGAGACTGCCTGGAAGTGGTGCTGCAGCTCGGCCAGGCGGATTTTGTCACGGCCAGCGGCATAGGCAGCATAAACGCCATGCGCCGCGCGGCTTCCGGCACGGTCTTTGATTTCCGTTTCACACGGCTGCCAGAAGAAGAGCGGGAAAAAATCATTCGCTTCGTGTTTCAGGAAGAACGCAAAGCGTTGCGCGAAAAACGGCTCGGCTGAACCCCTTGTTATCTACCTCTGACCAAAGGACCCGGCATGCTCTCTCAAGATCAGATACTGGATAAAGCCCTGTCTTCCGTGGCCGCGCAAGTGGCGGAAGCCGTCAAGGGCGCAGTGGTGGCCGCCGTGGAACAAGCCCTCTCCTCCGCCATGCACAACGCCCTGGTGGAGAACGAATTTTACCGCCACATCAACGATGAGATGCGCCACGGGCTGCAGAACATCTACAAGGAAATCAGCGCGGCTTCCACGGACAACGGCGCGGCCCCGGATTCTGAAAAGACCGGCAAGCTGTTTTCCGAAGCCTCCAAGCAGCTTGAGGAAGTCATGGCCACCACGCTGGAGGCCACGGAATCCATTATGACCGTCGCGGAACAGCTTCTGGACAAGCAGCAGGAAATAGCCACCCTGCTGGTGGAGCTTCAGGACAAAGCGCCGGGCAACACCGTGGAAAAACTGGCCGAGCACAGCGTGGCCACGGAAGAGGCCCTGACCTCCATTCTGACCACGCTCAGCTTCCAGGACCTGACCGGCCAGCGCCTGAAAAAGGTGGTCCGGGCGCTCAGCGACATTCAGGAGTCCATTTTTGAAATGTACGTCTCCAGCGGCCTGATGCTCAAAACCCGCGAGGAAATGCCGGAAAAAGACCTTAAGGAGATCGCGGCGGAGAGCAAAAAGAAAATGGAGCAGATCAAGGGTTCCGAGCTGAAAGGCCCCACCCGTGACGTCTCCCAGACGGACGTGGACAGCCTGCTCGCCGATCTCGGCTTGTAGCGCCAGTCGCCCTTCCATTTCGCAATACTCGCGCATTCAGCGTACACTACGATCTAAAAACGCCTTCTGTTTTCATTAAATGAAAACAGAAGGCGTTTTATATTTCCACGCTGCATGGACATGACCTGCTTGTCTTTGTGGCGCGCCATTTTTTTTCTTGCCAATAAAATTGACGGCTGCTAGCTTTCATACAGCAAACAGGATACTCCCGTACAATAAAAAATATCCGCAGCGTTATTTTATCCGGCCACAGTCTCCAGCGCTTTGACAGTGCACGGTCTTACTCAGAAATACACGTGGCCCGGCCACGCCCACTGTACACTTTCTGACCAACCTGGAGGCGACTATGGGCGCATTGTCAGACCGGAAATTCCTGCTGTTTGTCGCGGCATTCATTTGCGGCGGCCTCACGCTGGTGCTGGCCAAAGGCACCGGGCTGCCGCCGGAAGGCCAGCGGCTGCTGGGCGCGCTGGTGGTCATCATGATCCTGTGGGCGTCAAGCTGCATGAACCTGTGCGCTTCCTGCCTGCTGCTGGTCATGCTGACCACCCTGGCGCTGGCCGCTCCGCCGGGAAGCAAGGGCTTGTCACTCGGCAAGGCGTTTCAGGAAAGCCTGAGCGGGTTTACCAGCAGCGTGCCCATAGCGGTGGTGGGGGGAACGGCATTCGCGGCCGTGGTCCACTCCTCCGGCCTTGCGGAGCGCATTGTCTATCTGATCATGAAAGTCGCGGCGGCCGTGGGCGGAAAAGCCACGCCCGGCAGAATGCTGGCCGCCCTGTTCATCGCGGACATTCCCGCTTCGCTGATGATCCCCGTGGCCACCGGCCGTTGCGCGCTGTACATGTCCATTGCCGAAGGCTACCAAAAGCCCTTCGGGTTCGAGACCCTGGATAGCGGAAGGCCCTTTAACCCGTATCAGAAGGCCGTCTGGCTGGCCGTGGCCCTTATCCCCATCATCATGGGCGGCGCGTTCCTGACCGGAGCCGCCCTGACCATCATGATCGGCGGACTGGTAGAGCAGGCCACAAAAATTCCCCAATACTGGTCCACCACCTTTTTTATTCTCTATCTTCCCTGCATGGGGTCCATGTTCGTTTCCTGGTACCTGCTGAAAAAGCTGTTCCCTTCCACGGTGCAGGAAATCAACGCCGACTTCATCCAGGAGCGGATCAAGGCCCTCGGGCCGTTGAGCTACAACGAAATTTACTGCCTGGTGGCCCTGCTGGCCATGATCGCGCTGTTCCTGACAGACCATATCCATAAAATCCCCGCCTCCCTGGTCCTGGTGTTCATGTGCGCCGTGCTGTTCATTCCCGGCATCGGGCCCGGGAACTGGAAAAAGGAAGGCAAAAAGGCTTCCTGGGAGGGGTATTTCATCATCGGTTCCGCCCTCGGGTTTTCCTCGGCCCTGGGAAAATACAAGGTCATGAACTACTTCGCGGGAAAAATATCGGCCCTGGGCATGGAAAGCCTGCCCCTGGTGCTGATCGTCATGGTCGCCGCCACCCTGGTCATTCGCCTGGGCATCGCTTCCATTACTTCCGCAGCGGCCCTGCTGGTGCCCATATCCATGGTCGTGTCCGCGGCCGCCAAGCTGGACCCGATGCAGACCGTGGCCGTGGCCTGGGTTACCTACGCGTTCTGCCGCATTTCCTTTTTCCTGCCCCACCAGGGCGCCCAGCTGATCATGACCTACGGCATGGGCTACTATGAGGTGAAAGACCTCACGCGCGCCGCCTGCTGGATAACCCCGGCCTGCGCGGTCATCTATATTGTCTGGGCAACGTTTTTCGTGGTGCCGCTGATAAAACTCGTGAGCTAGCGTATTTTCGTCCTGAAACGCTTCACGCGCAACCTTTCTGGAGGTGAGACATGACGCCTGGGAAAAAACTGAAAAGCCTGCTCGCCGCGCACCGTCCCCTGGTGCTGCCCGGCGTGTACGACGCCCTTTCCGCCGCCGTGGCCCGCCACGTGGGGTTTGAAGCCGTGTACATGTCCGGGGCGGCCGTCTCTTACTCCACGCTCGGCAAGCCGGACATAGGGCTGACCACCATGAACGAGCTGGCGGAAAAGGCCTCGTATATTTACGACGTCACGGGCCAGGCCATTGTGGCGGACGGGGACACCGGCTTCGGCAACGCCCTGAACGTGGCCCGCACCGTGCGCGCCTATGAAAAAGCCGGCGTGGCCTGCATCCAGCTGGAAGACCAGGTCATGCCCAAGCGTTGCGGGCATATGAGCGGCAAGACCGTCATATCGGCCGGGGAAATGGCCGGAAAAATCCGGGCCGCCTGCGATGCCCGCCATTCCCAGGACTTCATGATCATGGCCCGCACGGACGCCCGCGCCATATCCGGCTTGGAAGAAGCCATCCATCGCGCCGCCATGTACAAGGAAGCCGGCGCGGACATCCTGTTCATAGAGGCCCCGCAGAACGAAGAGGAAATGCGCCGGTGCTGCAAGGCATTTCCCGGCGTGCCCCTGCTGGCCAACATGGTGGAAGGCGGCAAAACCCCCCTGCAACCCCTGGACACGCTGCGGGAAATCGGCTTTTCCCTGGTCATTTACCCGGGCGCCTGCGCCCGCGTGGTGTCCAAGGCCCTTACCGGCCTGTACACGGAGATCAAGGAAAAAGGCAGCACCAAGGATTACCTGGATAACATGTTCATTTTCGGCGAGCTGAACGAGATTCTGCGCCTGACGGAAATCCGGGACGCGGAAAAGAAATATTCCTGACCCGCTCCCGATGCTGGGAAACGACAAAAGGGCGCTCTTGCGAACGCCCCCTTGTCGTTGGCTGAACCGTTTATTTTCCCGGCTTGAGCAGCACAAAATCGCGTTTCGCCGCCTTGCTGTGGCAAGACACGCAGCCGCCCTCTTCGCTGCCCATGGTTATGACCTTGCCGTCCCGAGTGTAGCGCACCCAAAGCCTGTCCTGGATTTCCGGCCCGCTGCCCTCGGCTTTGTAGGTGACGGCCAGGGAATGCACGCTGTTGTCGGGATTCAGGACTTCCTTGACCAGCATGGACCCGGCCGGCAGCTCCGGCGCACCGGCGCGCAACGCGGCGAACGCGACGGGGTTCACGTGGATGTTCTGGCGCATCTCGTGCGGTTCCACGCCCTGCCGGAACATAACCGTGCCCGGCATAATCGGCCATTTGGCATAGGGAGCCGTGGCCGTTATATAGGCAAACACCTGTTCCGCCTCCGCGGGAGGCAAGACGGAGTTGCCGTTGCGGACGTAAAGGCCGGATCCCGCCCCTGAAACCAGGCCAGGCGAGATGCTCAATGCTGTCAAAAAGAAGGCGAAGACCGCCGCCTGTTTCGCGGTTGCGGATACGCGTTCCTTCCGGAAACTTTTCACGCGTTGTTCCGTCCGCACAGTAAATGCCCGCACCAAGGCGGACAGGTTTATGTTGCTGCGCGACGCTTTCATTAATCCTCCACGCCGGAGGCAGCAAGGCCCATTATCGGGCTCCGCGAGTCCGGAACACACATTGGCGACTCATATAGTCTGGATTAACCAGCTTATATAGAAATCGCTCCCGCGTAGCAAGCACTATTTACATTTTTATTTCTAGCGCCCAGATCGGCTTTCGGTTATTTTCCAATACAAAAACGGGAGAATATCTGGCCCAGAACGGCGTCCGGCGTGCTTTCCCCGGTGATCTCCCCCAAAAGGGAGGCCAGGGTGTCCAAGCCCACCCCCAGGATATCGCCAGGCAGCCCGGCCTCAAGATCCCGCTCCAGCTCTTCCACCCGCTCCAAAGCGGCGCGCAAAAGCTGGGACTGGCGCAGGTTGGGGGCCAGATCCCCGGTGTCCGGCTCCAAAACCATGCCGTCCCCGGCGGACAGGATACATTGGCGCAGGGCGTTGGCCAGCTGCTCCAGGCCCTCCCCGCTTTTGGCGGACACGAACACTTCCGCCACGGACGGGCCGTGCGCGCCGATAGCCTGGGCGCGCACGGCATCGTCCAGTTTGTCAACCTTGTTCCAGACCAACAGCAACTTGGGGCCGCATGCGGCCATGAGTTCGTGCTCCACCTCTTCCAGCGGCAGCCCCGCCTCCGCCACCAGCAGCACGCAATCCGCCTCCGCGGCCAGGTCACGGGCGCGGCGTACCCCGGTTTGTTCCACCATGTCGCTGCTTTCTCGCAGCCCGGCGGTGTCGGTCAGGCGCACGCGCAGCCCGTCAAGATCAAGGCTTTCCTCAATAAAATCCCTCGTGGTGCCCGGCTGGCTGGAAACAATGGCCCGCTCGCGGCCTAAAAGCGCGTTCAAGAGGCTGGACTTGCCCACGTTGACCCTGCCGGCCAGCACCGCGCTGGCCCCTTCCCGCCAGTGGCGCGCCCGCTCGAAACCGGCCAGAAGTTCCGCAATGCCCTCGCGCACCGTAACCAGGGAGGCGGAAAAAACGGCGCGGTCCAGGCATTCGCCTTCGTCTTCCGGAAAATCCACGGCCAGGCAGATTCTGGCCCGCAATTCGTCCACCGTGGCCCGCAAACGGCCGATGCGGCCGCTCAAGAGGCCTTCCAGCTTGGCTTTGGCCAGACGCAACCCCTGGCGGGAAGGGGCGGCTATCAGTTCCGCCACGGCCTCGGCCTGGGCCAGGTCCATGCGGCCGTTCACAAAGGCGCGGTAAGTGAATTCGCCCCGCTCCGCCATGCGCGCCCCGCCCTCCAGCGCGGCGTCCAGCACGGCGCGCAACACGGCCGGGCCGCCGTGACAGTGCAGTTCCGCCGTATCTTCCCCGGTGGCCGTGGCCGGGCCGGGCATGTACACGGCCAGCACTTCGTCCAGGGATTCGCCGTAGGCGGCGTTTTCCCCGGCGCGCGGCAGGGCGTGCGCCCAGCCGTGGTGCAGGTAGCGGGGCCGGAAGCGGAATTCGGCGGGCATGGGGGAATTGGGATGGGAAGGCCGGAAAATACGGCGCAAGAGCGGCAGCGCGTCAGGCCCGCTGATGCGCACAATGCCGATGCCACCCTGGCCGGAAGCCGTGGCAATGGCAGCTATGGTGTCTGAGCAGTGCATGAGCGCGCCCCGTTACAAGGGCTTGCGCCCTATTCGCCCTGCTTGTCCTGGCGGCGGCGCAGCGTAATGACCACGCGCTTCAGCTCGCCTTCGCCCTTACTGTGGGTCTGGACCAGGGGATCGTCCTGCAGCGTGACGTGAATGACCCGCCGCTGGTAGGAAGTGAGCGGCCGGGTAAGCTGCGGCCGGTTGTTGGCCTTGACTTTGGCCGCCAGGTCCAGGGCCAGGTCGCGCAGGCGCTCGTCCTGGCGTTCGCGGTAGTCGCCCGCGTCCACGTGCACGCGGACCAGGGCGCCCATTTTGTTGGAAACCATGCGCGCGGCAAGGTACTGCAAAGAAGCCAGGGTCTGGCCGTCCTTGCCTATGAGCAGACCGGAGTTGTCGTCCGTGGAAACGGAAACGCGCACCCGGTCGGAAGCGCAGACCACCTCGCAACGGGAGTTGTCCAGCATGGAATCCACCAGCCGGGTCACCACTTCGCGGGCCGTGGCCTCCAGCAGGGCCTGGTCCAGCTGTTCCATGGGAATGCGGGGCAGCTCGTCCCCGCCGTCTTCCACTTCCGCCGCCAGCGGCCTGGGCTGGGGAGCGGCTTTGAGAACGGGCTTGGACGCGGGGCTGGAGGAGGAAGCCTGGCGCTTTTCACCGCGCCCGCCGCCCGCGCTCTTGCCTTTGGAAGCGCCCGCCTCGGGCTTTTCCTTAGCCTTAGCGTCCCGTCTGCCCCTGTCCTGGCCGGCCTTGCCGTCCTGAGCGGCCGGCTGCTCGGCTTTCGCTTCCTTGGGCTGCGGCTTTTTCCCTCTGCCGGGGGCCCGTTCCGCCTGCTTGGCGGCCAGGACCTTTTCCAGTTGCGGGGCGGGTTCAGCTGCCTGGGGATCCGGGTCTTTGACGGCCGGGGTCGGAGCGGTCTCCTCAAGAGTTTCCAACAGCGTTTCGAAATGCACGCGCCGGGCCTTGATACTGGCCTTACGCACGCCCACCAGGCCGAAAATGCCGGCCTTGGCGTCGCTGACGATCTCTATTTCCAGCTTCTCACGCGGCGTATCAAAATGCGTGCACGCCGCCCGGATGGCTTCGTCAAGGGTTTTGCCCTGGAACTCCTTATACTCGCTCATAAAGGCCTCGCAGGAAGCGGCCGGTTACGCCCGGCGGAGCTGCCACCATTGCTGGGCAATGGAAATAACGTTGTTGGTCAGCCAGTAAACGACCAGTCCCGAGGGGAAGTTCAGAAACAGGAACGTGAACACCACCGGCATGAGCAGCATGATTTTCTGCTGGGTGGGGTCGCCGGCCGCGGGGGTCATCCATTGTTGCAGGAACATGGTGCCGCCCATGATCAGGGGCGTAATGTAGAAGGGGTCCTTGGCGGAAAGGTCCGCCAGCCACACCCAGTCCGTGAAGGGGAAATGCACGACGAACGGGGCCTGGCGCAGGGCTATGGCGCTCATAAGCCCCTGGTACAGCCCGAAGAAAATGGGGATCTGCACCACAATGGGCAGGCAGCCCCCGGCCGGGTTGACCTTGTAGGTCTTGTACAGTTGCATCATTTCCTTGTTCAGCCGCTCTTTGTCGTCCCCGTACTTTTCCTTGAGCTTGGCCATCATGGGCTGGAGCTTCTTCATCTGCTCCATGGACTTGTAACTCTTGTACGAAAGGGGCCAGAGCACGATCTTGATGATCACGGTGAGCAGGATGATGGCCACGCCGTAGTTGCCCACGTAAGAATAGAAGAAGTTGAGCATGGCCATGAGCGGCCGGGCGATGACGCTGAAAAAGCCGTAGTGCACGGCGCTTTCAATATTGTTGGGCAAGCCGGCAAGCAGGCTTTCTTCTTTGGGGCCCAGGTAATAGGTGCAGCCGTAGCTGGTATCTTGGCCCGGATTCACCTGGAGGCCGCTTTTTTCCAGCGCCACCCGGTAGACCTTGTCCTGGAGCTTGGCGCGCAGGGCCACGCCGGAATCCTGCGGGCTGACCAGGGCCAGGAAATAGTTGCTCATCACGCTGGCCCAACCCATGGTGCCGTCCGGGGCAATGCCCTTTTGCAGCGTGCTGTCACTTTCCTCTTCCTTAAAGCTGCCATCGCGGTAGTAGGCCACGCGCGTCTTGTTATACTGGCTGTCGCCCTCTTCCAGATGGCCGGTGCTCAGCGTGAAGGCCAGGCGTATGCTCCTGGCCGTGGCGGAAGCCAGGCCGACTTTTTCCTGGATCGCATAGGAGCTGGCGGAAAATTTCAATTCGCGGGTGACGCGCAGCCCGCCCACGTCGCCGATAAAGCGCAGGGTGCCGTCCTGGGTTCCGGTCAGGGACAGGTTGGAGCCGTCCAACTGCCACGCGCCCGAGCTCCAGGAAGGAGCGCCGTCCACCAGCAGGCCCATGGGCGCCATGGCCTCGGCGGCCGGGGAAATCATGCCCACGTTGGGGGAGTCTTTCTTCATGGACTCGCGGTACTGCTTGAGCGTGAACTCTTTGAGAATGCCCCCGCCGGAATAAAACACGGCCTTGTACAAAGGGGTTTCCACCACTACGTCCTTACCCGGAGAAGGGGCAAAGGCGGGCAAGGGCTTGTCCACGGGGAATTCACTGGGGGTGGCCGGTTTGGCGGCCTGCTGGGATTCTTCCTGCCGTGGCTGGGGCTGCTGGGGCTTGACCCAGCCCATGTATTCGGACAGGAATTGCCACCCCATGAGAATGGCAAAACTAAGGACAACCGCCAGGATAGTACGCTTGGTATCCATGAGAAATTAATGGCTCCGGTAAGGGGAATCAACAAGAGGGGGCACGGGATCGTAGCCGCCGGCTCCCCAGGGATGACACCTGAGCAGGCGGCGCGCGGCCAGATACCCGCCCCGCAAAACGCCGTGCCGCTCTATCGCTTCCATGGCGTACACCGAGCAGGTGGGCACGTAGCGGCAGGCCGGGGGCAGCAGCGGAGAAATACAGTATTTATAGACGCGGATGGGCAGCAGCAAGAGGGCCTTGCACACGCGCCCCGGCAACGTCCGCAACAAAACGGTCATGTCGCGCATCCTTTGTCCAGGCCCGCAGAGGGCGCGGCCAGCGCGCCCAAGAGCGGCAAAAGCTCCGCCTCCAGGCTGGACAGGGTCAGGCGCCTGGGGTCCATGTGGCGTTTGGGCACAACAGCCAGGTCCGCCATGGACGGCAACAGCTCCTGATGAAGGCGGAAAAATTCACGCAGCACACGTTTGACGCGGTTCCGGATAACGGCGCTTCCTGTTTTGCGCGTTACCGCCAGGCCCAGCCGCCATTCCAGGGGGCTTTCACCTCGCGGCAGAAAAAACAGGACGAAATTTCTGGAGTAATAACGGCGGCCCGTATCATAACAGCGCATGAAATCAGGCCGCCGGGTCAAACGATGCTGGCGCGGAAAGGTCAGACGCTTAATTTCTTCCGCCCCTTGGCCCTTCTGCGCCGCAGAATGGCGCGCCCCGCGGGCGTAGCCATGCGAGCGCGGAACCCGTGGGTTCTCTGACGCTTAACTTTACTCGGCTGATATGTTCTCTTCATGATGCTTCGGCTCCTTGGGGAAGATATGAACGGGTTTATTTACTGGTTTCCCGTTCCGCCGTCAAGAACAAGCGCGGCATTACGGGCCGTATACTATAAAGGAAAGAATCCCTCCGGCATTTCCCAGCGGCCAGGGGCAAAAGGAAGGGCCAAGGCCCCGCGCAGGCGTTCCAAGAACTCGTTGCGCGCCACGGCCCTTGCGCCGAAACGCAGCAGGTTGCTCGTGACCTGCTGGCAGTCGATGAGCGGAAAGCCCTTCGATTGTAAAAAGCGCGCCAGCCAGACCAGCGCGATTTTTGACGCGTCCGGCCGGGCGAAAAACATGGATTCCCCGAAAAAAGCCCCGCCAATGGCCACGCCGTACAGGCCGCCCGCCAGCTCCCCGTCCTGCCAGGCCTCCACGGAATGCGCGTACCCGGCCGCGTGCAGATCGCAGTAGGCGCCCAGCAATTCCGGCACGATCCAGGTGCCCTTCTGCCCCCGCCGCCTGGCGGAAGCGCAGGCCGTGATGACGGCGTCAAAGGCCGTATCCAGGGTAATGCTGAAACGCCCGGCACGCAGGGCGCGGGCCAGGGACCGGGGAATGTGCAGCTCTTCCGGCGGCAGAATGCAGCGTTCCGGCGGCGACCACCAGAGTATAGGCGTCAGGTCGTCGTACCAAGGGAAAATGCCGCGCCGGTAGGCCGCCAGCAGGCGCGCCCTGGAAAGGTCACCGCCAATGGCGAGCAGCCCTTCCTGCGACGCGTAGCGCAGCGGAGGAAAGGCCGTGGTTCCTGGCTCCAGCAAAACCGGCATGCGTCAGGCCCCGGACTTGCGCGCTCCGGCCTCGGCGGTCGTTTTGCCTTTTACTCCGCCGCGTTTGGATGCAACCTTGGCTTTTGCCGCCTTGGGTTTGGGCGCGGTCTTGGCTTTTGGGGCGGCTTTTCCCGGCGCGGCGTCCGCCTTGGCGGGAGCGGGCTTTTTCGCGGGAGGCGCTGCTTTTTTCCGCACCGGGCCTTCAGGGGCCGGGCTCTTTGTGGACATGGGCGGTAAAGACGAGGTGTAGCGGAAGGTCAGTTCCTCATCCGAAATGCTCCCCGCGTCCACAACAACTTCCCCGCCCCCGGCCAGGCGGCCGAACAGCACTTCCCCGGCCAGCGTATCTTCTACGCTTTCCCGCAGCACGCGGGCCAGCGGCCGCGCGCCGAAAGCCGGGTCATAGCCCTTGGCGGCCAGCCATTGACCGGCTTTTTCCGTGACCACCAGACGCACCCGCTTTTCCTTGAGGCTGGCGGCCAGCTCGGCCACGAACTTGTCCACTATGCGGACCATGACTTCTTTCGAAAGCCCCGCGAACGGCACCATGGCGTCCAGGCGGTTGCGGAATTCCGGGGAAAACAGCTTTTCCACGGCTTTCCGTCCTTTCTCCGCCATGCCGCCGGGTCCCGCGGAAGCGAACCCGATGCTCCGGGCGCTGATTTCAAAGGCCCCGGCGTTGGAGGTCATGATCAGCACCGCGTTGCGGAAATCGGTCTTGCGGCCGGAATTGTCCGTCAGGGTGGCGTAATCCATGACCTGCAGCAGGATATTGAAAATATCCGGGTGGGCCTTTTCAATTTCGTCCAGCAGCAGCACGCAGTGCGGGGTTTTGCGCACCGCTTCCGTGAGCAGCCCGCCCTGGTCGAACCCCACGTAGCCCGGAGGCGCGCCGATGAGTCGGGAAACGGCGTGCTTTTCCATGTATTCGCTCATATCGTAGCGCAAAAACGTCACCTGAAGGGACGCGGCCAGCTGGCGGGCCAGTTCCGTCTTGCCCACGCCCGTGGGGCCATAGAACAGGAACGAACCCTGCGGCCTGCCCTGCCGCGCGAACCCGGCCCTGGCCCGGAGCACGGCCTTGGAAACCAGGTCCACGGCCTTTTCCTGGCCAAAGACCACAGCCCGTAGGTCGGTATCCAGGGTGCGCAGCCTGTCGCGGTCCGAACTGCTGACCTTGGCGGAAGGAATGCGGGCCATGGCCGCCACGACTTTTTCAATTTCCGTGACCCCCACGCTCAGCGGAATATCCGCCCGAGGCGTGCCCGCCAGACGGTTCTGGGCCAGCTGTTTCGCGGCGCCCGCTTCGTCCAGCACGTCAATGGCCTTGTCCGGCAGCAGCTTGTCCCGCAAATGGCGCACGGACAGAGTGACGGCCGCCCGCAACGCGGGGCCGGTGTAGCGCACGCCGTGGTGTTCCTCGTAGTGGCCTTTCAGGCCCTTGAGGATTTCCACGCACTCTTCTTCCGTGGGCTCGGTGATGTCTATTTTCTGGAAACGGCGCGACAGGGCGCGGTCTTTTTCAAAGTGGTTCCGGAATTCCTCGTGCGTGGTGGAGCCGATGCAGCGCAGCTTACCCGAGGCCAGCACGGGCTTGAGGATGTTGGAAGCGTCCATGGACCCGCCGCTGGTGGCGCCCGCGCCCACGATGGTATGGATTTCGTCAATGACCATGATGGAATCCGGGATGCTTTGCAGCGCGGAAACCACGGCTTTCAGGCGGGCTTCGAAGTCGCCCCGGTATTTGCTCCCGGCCAGCAGCGCGCCCAGGTCCAGGGCGAAGACCTTGGCCTTGCTGAACGCGGGCGGCACCTCGCCCTTGACGATACGCAGGGCAAGCCCTTCCGCCAGGGCGGTTTTGCCCACGCCGGGGTCGCCCACGAACAAGGGGTTGTTCTTGCGGCGGCGGGAAAGCACCTGCACGGTGCGGGTCAGTTCCGCGTTGCGGCCGATGAGCGGGTCTATCAGCCCCTGGCGCGCCTTTTCCGTCAGATCCGCCGTGTAGCGGGACAGTTTTTTTTCCGCGTCGCCGCCCTCTTCTGCCTCCCCGTCCTGGGAGCCGGGGCCGTCCTCTTTACGCGAGCCGTCGCCGTAGGGGTTGGCATGGGAGATGACTTCCAGCAGCGTGATGCGGCTGAGGCCCAGGGAGAGCATGAAGAAGGAGGCGTAGGAATCCTCCTCGTCCAGCATGGCCACCAGCACGTCGCCTATGCCCACGCTTTCCTTGCCCGCCGCGTGCATCTGGCGCACGCTGCGCTGGATGACCCGCTGCACGGCCAGGGTTTGCACCACGTCCGCTGTGCCGTTTTCCGGCAGGCTGCTCATGTAGGTGGCGAAAAATTCCTTGAGCCTGCGCTGCAGGGCCAGCACGTCCACGCCGCAGGTTTCCAGCAGATCTTCGCCGTAACGCTGCTCCGTAATGGCCAGCAGCAGATGTTCCAGGGTCAGGTATTCATGCCGCCGTTCCTGTACGTCCGCCACGGCGGCCGTCAGCGCGGCTTCCAAATGCTTGTCGAACATGGCAACTCTCCGGCGTGAAGGTCACACCTCTTCCAGGGTGCAGCGCAAGGGATAGCCCGCGGCCCTCGCCTTGCTGTGCACCACAGCCACCTTGGTTTCCGCCACTTCCGCCGGGTACACCCCGCAAGCCCCCTGCCCTTTTTCGTGCACGGCCAGCATGATGACCTGGGCTTCACTGAGGCTTTTTCGGAAAACGGTAACCAGAATTTCCACCACGAACTCCATGGTGGTATAATCGTCATTATGCAGCAGCACGGTAAAGTGCCTGGGTTCCCGCAGCGCGTGCTCCACCAGCAATTCGCCCGCAGGCTTGCCCGTGCCTGAACCCGGGGTATCGGAACTCATAGCGAACACCTCAAAACTGATCATAGCAAATTATGCGGGGAAATGGGAACACGAAAGCGGGTGGGCGTCAAGCCGAAGCGGAAAAGGCGCGTTCCTTGCTGAACAGAGCCTTTTGCAAGGCCGCCAGCGTGCGCACGCCGCCCTTTTCCTCTTCCTGGGAAGGATAGAACAACGGACCGTACCCCAGGCGCCTGGCCTGGTCCAGACGCACGGCCTGGGACTGCACCGGACGGATCT
Source organism: Desulfovibrionaceae bacterium (assembly GCA_031551765.1). GTDB lineage: Bacteria > Desulfobacterota > Desulfovibrionia > Desulfovibrionales > Desulfovibrionaceae > JAVBNC01. Next base: position 32,929 of record JAVBNC010000011.1, on the reverse strand, counting down.
GGCCGTTCAAGTCCACTTCCCCCCAAAACAGAGCCCGTTCCGGGAGCGGGATATCGTAAAACGACGAGAGTATGGCCGCCACCAGGCCCAGGTCCATGCCCGGATCCTGCAGGCGCAGACCGCCCCCGATTTTGGCGTAAATATCCACCTGCGCGAAATTGAGGCGCAGACGTTTTTCCAGCACCGCCAGCAGCAGGTGCAGGCGGTTCACGTCAAAACCCAGGCCGGTGCGCCGGGGTATGGACAGAAAACTTTTGGCCGCCAGGGCCTGCACTTCCACGGCAAAGGGCCGCTGCCCTTCTATGCCCATGACCACGGCCGTGCCCGGCAGGGAGGGATCGCGCGCGCCCAGGAAATAGGTGGACGGGTCGCGCACCAGTTCCATGCCCTTGCCCGCCATCTGAAAGACCAGGATTTCCTGGTTGGGGCCGAAACGGTTCTTGAGCACGCGCAAGAGCCGGAACATGCGGCCCCGGTCCCCTTCCAGGGAAATGACCGTGTCCACCATGTGTTCCAGCAGCTTGGGACCGGCAATGGCCCCGTCTTTGGTCACGTGGCCCACGAACAGTACGGCCGTATCGCTTTTGCGGCACTGTTCCGCCACGTCCATGGCCACGGCCCGCACCTGGCTGACGTTGCCGGGCAGCCCTTCCGCCTTGAGGGACGAGAGAGTCTGCACGGAATCGACAATCAAAAGCGCCGGGGCTTCCGGGCCTTCCAGCACGGGGAACACGTCTTCCACCTGGCTGGTGGCCAAGGCGTGCAGCTCTTCCGAAAGAACGCCCAGGCGTTCCGCGCGGGCTTTGATCTGGGACAGGGATTCCTCGCCGGAAAGATACACGGCCCGCCTGCCGGAAGCGGCCACGGCCCCGGCCATTTGCAGTAGCAGCGTGGATTTGCCTATGCCCGGCTCCCCGCCCACCAGCACGGAAGCGCCGGGGGTAAGCCCGCCGCCCAGAACCCGGTCCAGGGCGTCCACCCCGGTGCTGAAGGCGGCGTGGGCCGCGTCCGGTGCTTCCGCAAGCGGACGGAGCAGGCTGGACGCGCCGCGCGCCGCCGTGGCGGGCCTATCCTTGACCGCCGCCACCACCGTGGCCTGCAGGGTGTTCCACGCGGAACAGGTGGAGCACTGCCCCTTCCACTGCATGGAACGGGCGCCGCATTCGGAACAAACGTACACTTCGCGCTGTTTTGCCATAAAGGGAGTATGCGCTTCCCCCCTGAAAAAATTTTTGGGTGGGGGATAGGGTCTGGGGGAAGGGGGCGCCTTTCTTAGAAAGGCGCCCCCTTCCCCCAGCTTTTATTTCTTACTTGGCGGAGGCGGATCTTTGACGTCAATAATTTTGACGCCGAACTCCAGGGCGCCCTGGGGGGGATCGAAAAACACGGTCATGAACGGCACTTCCCCGCCGGGCTTGATATTGACGTTGCTCATGAGGATTTCGATGCGGTTTTCCAGTGCCTTGGTCAGCTCGTCCCGGCTTAGAACCTGGAGTTGGAAGAGCGAGAGCACCACCCCGCAATACTGCTGGCGCGTGGCCAGCACGTTGCCCTTGTCGTCGTACAGGGTCACTTCAACCCTGACAAGTTCTTTGGGCGTGGTGAAATTGTTGATGACCTTGCCCTCCACCACGGCCATGCGGCCCACGCGCTCGTTGTTGGCCACCATGTACTGGCGCACGTTGGCCAGGGCCAGGTTTTTAACCAGTTCCTGCTGCGCGGTGTCCGGCGCGGCGGGCGGGGGGCCGCCGGAACGCCAGAGCTTGTAGAACGTGTACCCGCCGTAGCCCGCCGCGCCCAGGCAGATAAGCAGGGCCGCCAGAACGGCTACGCGCTTGACCTTGCTCTTGGGCTTACCGGGCAGGTTTAGCTTTTCGTCGTCATCGCGTGTTTCTTCGTAGATAGGGGCGTCCGGCTCCCGGAAGTCATCTTCCAGGGGTTCCGGAATGGAAAAGACCGGGGCCGGCTCCACAGGCGGAACCGGCTCGGGCGGGGCCGCCGGAGCGGACCCGGGCAGTTCAGGCAGGGGGAACACGTGCGCGCAGCTGGAGCAGCGGGCCTTGCGGCCGGGCTTGTACAGCTCGTCCGGCACGGAAAATTGTGTTTCACAACTGGGACAATGGACAATCATGCGCAGCCTCTAGAGCAGTTTCGCTTTGAGATTGTCGCTTAACGGCGGGCAAAGCCCGCCTACGCCAATCTCGCGGGCCGTGCCGCACTGCGTTTCGCAAGGCCAGAGCATTTTGTCATAAGATAAAAACTCAAAGGTAAAATGCTCTAAAAAGTACCGGGCAGTAAGGCGCGGTCATTCAAACACGAGTTCGTAAATGGCGGGGAGTTCCCGGAACCGCTCCGCGTAATCAAGGCCATACCCGACAATAAAGCCTTTTGGCAATGCAAACCCCGAAAAATCGACCGTCACTTCCACCTCGCGGCGCTCGCGCTTGTCCACCAGCGCGGCTATGCGCAGGGAAGCGGCGCCGCGCGCCCGCATCTGCTGCAACAGAAAAAGCATGGTGTGACCGGAATCCACCACGTCTTCCACGAACAAGACGTGCTTGCCCTTAAGGGAAAGCTCCACGTCCTTGGTAAAACTTATGGCCGCGCCGCTGGTGGCCGCGCCGTAACTGGCCAGGCGCACGAAGTCCAGCTCAGGCTGCACGCTGACTTGCTTTACCAGGTCGGAAAAAAACATGAACCCGCCCTTTAAAATACAAACCATGACCAGGGGCTTGTCCTGGTACAGCGCGTTGATTTCCCCGGCTATTTCCCTCACCCTCCGCGCGATTTCCCGCTCGGAGAACATCAGGTCCATCCGTTTTATGGCGGGAGCCGTCATACCGGCCTGATCATGGCGACTTCGTCGCAGTTGGGGAACTTGGGACAGTTGATGCACACCGTCCAAATCTTGTGCGGCAGCGATTCTTTGGGCAGTTCCTTGAAGCCCATGCGGCCGAACAGCGCGGTCTGGTAGGTCAGCGTGAACACTTCCGTCATGCCGAAGGTCGCGGCCTCTTCAAGACAGGCTTGCACCAGCTTGCTGCCCAGCCCCTGGCCGCGCATTTCCTCAGATACGAACAGCGAGCGCACTTCCGCCATGGTGTCGCCCATCATGGCCAGGGCGGAACAGCCCACCACGGGGTCGTCGCCGCCCCTGTCGGCCACGAAAAAGTCGCGCAGGCAGATCTGAATCTGGTACAGCGAACGGGGCAGCAGCAGCCCCTGCTCCGAACCTTTCATCATCAGGGCGTGAAGGGCCTTGACGTCGTTGGCGTGGGCTTTGCGGATGGTAATATTCATTATTTTTTCCCTATTTCTTTGGTCAGAAAGGCCCGCAGCTCCTTTTCCTCGACCATGCCCGGCTCGCTCACCAGCAGCTTGCCGTTCTTGTCGTACACCAGGGTGTGCGGAATGGCGCTGATACCGGCCCACTGCACGAAATCCCGCTGCCCCAGGTAAATGGGGAAGTTGAATTTCATTTTGAAGGCGAACTGCTGCAGGGCGTTCATGTCTTCATCCAGCGAAACGCCGAGCATAAGCAGCTTGTCTTCGGGAAAGGACTGGCGCACGGCGATAAAGCCGGGCATCTCTTCCCGGCAGGGGCCGCACCAGGACGCGAACGCATTGACCACCACCACCTTGCCCTTGGCTCCGGCCACGGCGGAACGCAGCTCTTTAAGCCCCAGGGGCGGGTAGACGGCGGATTTTTCAGCCGCGACGCCAAGCGCGGGGGCCAAAAGCCCCAAAAGCAGCAAGGCCGCAGCGATCATTCGGAATTTAAGCATGGTACCCTCCCGCCCCGGAATCGCCGGAGCACGGTGCGGCTCCCGGTCGCACAGGCGCGGAATGCCGTTAAAAACGCGGCGGAGTCACTCGCCCGTCATCAGTTCCTTGGCCACGCGCACGGCGTCCACGGCATCGCCGGAATAGACCGCGCCGATGGCTTCCGCAAAGGCCGGTGTGACCACGGCCCCGCCCACCATGACCGGAATATCCATACCAGCCTGGGCCAGCTGGTCCACGGTATCTTTCATGCGCACCATGGTGGTGGTCATCAGCGCGGAAAGCCCGACAATGTCCGCGCCCCGCTCTTTGGCGGCGTGCACAATGGCGGACGCGGGCACGTCCTTGCCCAGGTCCACCACGTCAAAACCGTGGTTGCCCAGCATCAGGTTCACGATGTTCTTGCCGATATCATGAATGTCCCCTTCCACCGTGGCCATGACCACCACGGGTTTCTGGCCCGCGCGCGAGTCTTTTTCAAGCAAAGGTTTAAGTTTGGCAAAGGCCGTCTGCATGGTCTCGGCCGAACGGATGAGCTGCGGCAGGAAATATTCCTTGCGCTCGTAACGCTTGCCCACTTCGCCAATGGCCGGGATCAGACGGTCGCCCACCAGGGAAAAGGGGTCGGTCCCCTGGTTCAGCTCGGCTTCCACCAGGGCCAGGATCTCGTCCTTGCGGCCCAGAATCACGGCGTCCTCCAGGGACAGCGCGGCTTTTTCCGCGCCGCTCCTGGCCGCGCCGGAACCGTCTTTGCCGCCCGCGCCCGGCTCCCCCGCTCCCGTCTTGCCGCTGCCTGGCGTCCAGGCGGAATAGCCTTCAATAAAGGCTGTCGCGGCCGGGTCCTTGCCCAGCAAGAGGTTGCCGGAAGCCACGGCTTCGCGGATGCGCCCGCTGCCGGGGTTGGCGATACAGCCCGCCAGACCCGCGCCCATGCCCATGCTGAGAAAAGCGCTGTTCACCAGTTCCCGCGCGGGCAGGCCGAAAGAAATATTGGAAAGCCCCGCCACTGTGGGCAGGCGCAGCGTTTCGTTACAATAGCGGATCACGTCCAGGCATTCTCTGGCGGCCAGGGCGTTGGAGGAAACCGTCAGCACCAGCACATCCACGGCGGCGAGACGCCGGGGCACGCGCAGCTTTTCCATTTGCTGAAGCAGGGCCTCAATGACCGCGATGCGCTCGGCCGCTGTTTCCGGGAGTTTTTTGCCCTTGAGCGGCAGCAGGATGAAGGGCGCGCCGAAATCCCGGCAGATGGGGCCCATTTTTTCCATATGCCCCGCTTCTCCAGTAATGGAATTGACCAGCGGGGAGCCGGGATAGGCTTTGAGCGCCGCTTCCACGGCCAGGCTGTTGGGTGAATCCAGGGCCAGGGGCGTGGCGTGGCGCGCGGCCACGCGGGAAACCAATTCCGGCAGCAGGGCAACTTCGTCCACCATGGGCGCGCCCACGTTGATATCCAGCAGGGCTGCCCCGGCAGCCACCTGCTCGTCCGCGAAACGCAGGGCCGTGGTGAATTCCCCGGCAGCCAGTTCGGCGGAAAGCTGCTTCTTGCCCGTGGGGTTGATGCGCTCGCCAATGATGCGAAGCGGCGCGTCCCCGCCCAGGGTCACCAGGCCGGAGCGGCTGGTCAGGGTGATCTGGCCCTGCCGCGCAACGGCGCAGGCCGGGCGTTCCGTGCCGGAAACGGCCCGCAGGTTGCGGATGTGCTCCGGCGTGGTGCCGCAGCAGCCGCCGAGCAAACGCGCGCCCTGCGCCCCGAAACGTCCGGCGGCCTGGGCAAAGGGTTCCGGGGTGAGCCGGAACACGGTTTCCCCGTCCACCAGTTCCGGCAGCCCGGCGTTGGGCTGGGCCATGACCGGCAGGGGGGATGCGGCCAGCAGGCGCGTCACCGTGTCCGCCATTTCAGCCGGGCCGGCGCTGCAGTTAGTGCCGATAAAATCCACGCCCATGTTGGCGAAGGTGGCGGCGAAAATTTCCGGCGTGCTGCCGGTCAGGCTGGTGCCGTTCTCAAAGGTCATGGACACGCCGATGGGCAGGTTCCCCTCCAGCCTGGCGGCCACCACGGCGGCGCGGGCTTCCGCCAGGTCGAACTGGGTTTCCGCCAGCAGCAGATCCGCCCCGCCCGCCATCAGGCCCCGGATCTGCACGCGGAAGGCTTCCACCAGCTCTTCAAAGCCCAGGTCCCCCAGCGGCCGCAAAAATTTGCCCGTGGGGCCTATGCTCCCGGCCACAAAGGCCGGGCGTCCGGCGGCAGCCGCCGCGCTTTTGGCTATTTCCGCCATGCGGCGGTTAAAGTCGAAGCAGTCCAACCCCGGCGGCAATTTATAATGGGTGCCGCCAAAGGTGTTGGTGGTGATGACGTCCGAACCGGAAGCCAGATATTCGGCGTGAATGCCCGCCAGCACGTCCGGCCGGGCAAGGCTGAAGGCTTCCGGGCTTTCGCCGGGCGGCAGGCCGCGAGCCTGGAGCATGGTGCCGAGGCCCCCGTCAAAAAATAACGCGGCGCCCGACTCAAGGGCCTGACGAAAAGGAAAGGTCATGGTAACTCCCACGCGGTACGTGCCGCGCCAGCCGGAATTTTTCCCCGGCCTGAACTATTTGCCGCCGCGCGGCAGTTTTTGTGATGACACGGCGGCATGCCGGTTTTTCTACTGAAAATCGTTGAAAAGGACAAACAAAAACTGTATACAATGGTATTGGTGGCTCCAGGTTGTTTTGCGGTGCGTCCTGATGTATCTAGCAGCGAGTTATGACTATGAACACTCCCCCACGCTCTCCCAGGACAGCGACGAAGAAAGCGCGCGCGCCCAAGGTGCAGCAGCCGGCCAAGGCTGTTGCGGCCGACCTTATCCTTGATGAAGAAAGCGACGAGCACGAAGCCGAGGAACCTTCGGAAGACGCCCTGCTCATGGGGGAAGAAACGCCCCTAGATCCGGATGTGGACGCGACCTTATTCACGGACGCGCACCACGATGCCGAGCATGAAGACGTCTCCCTGCCTGTGCCCGCCGGACGCCGGGGCATGCACGACAGCCTGAGCCTGTATCTGCAGGAAGTCAGCAAGTTCCCCCTGCTCACCCCGGAAGAAGAATACAGCCTGGCCCGGCGGGTCATAGACCACAAGGATACGGACGCGGCTTTCCGCATCGTTTCCTCGCACCTGCGGCTGGTGGTGAAAATCGCCATGGACTTTCAGCGCCGCTGGATGCAGAACGTGCTGGACCTTATCCAGGAAGGCAACGTGGGCCTGATGCGGGCCGTGCACAAGTTCGACCCGGAAAAGGGCATCAAGTTTTCCTACTACGCCACGTTCTGGGTCAAGGCCTATATCCTTAAATTTATCATGGACAACTGGCGCATGGTGAAAATAGGCACCACCCAGGCCCAGCGTAAACTGTTCTACAACCTGAACAAGGAACGGCAGCGCCTTATCGCGCAGGGCTTTGACCCGGACGCCGCCATTCTGTCCAAGAATCTCAACGTCACGGAAGAGCAGGTGCTGGAAATGCAGCAACGCATGGACGGCTCCGATGTTTCCCTTGACGCGCCCGCCAACAACGACGAGGGTCCCGGCACGAGCCGTATCGAACTGTTGCCCGCTCTTGGCGCGGGTATTGAGGACACGCTGTCCGACAGGGAAGTGGCCCACATGGTGCGCGAACGCATCAAGACCATAATCCCTTTGCTTTCGGATAAAGAGACGTATATTCTCCAGCACCGTCTGCTCACTGACGACCCGGTGACACTGCGGGAAATAGGCGAAAAATATAACATCACCCGCGAGCGGGTGCGGCAGATCGAAGCGCGGCTCCTGCAAAAGGTCCGTGACCATCTGTTCAAGGAAATCAAGGATTTCTCCCAGGATTGGATCACGCAGTAATTTGAGGATGGTATGACCCTTTTCCCTTCCCGCGCGCACGGCAGACGGGGCCCTTGGCCCGCTGCCGCCCGTTTCGTCTGCGCCCTGCTCATGGCGGCGCTCTTTTCCGGCTGCGCGGGAAAAGAGACCGGCAAAAGCGTCAAATGGGACCTGACTCCGGACAGCCAGGTCACGTATTACTACCTGGCGCTTAACGCCGCCGCCCTGAACGGCGACATGGAAGCGGTGCGCGTCGCCTTTGAAAAGCTGCTGGCCCTGGACCCCGACGTTTCCATCTACCGGGAAGCGGCGGAATTCTACCTGGACAGCCGACGCTGGGCGGAAGCCCGCAACACCGCCCGCCAAGGCCTGGCCCGCTACCCGGACGACCTGGCGTTGACTCTAGTGCTTACGGAAAGCTACGCCCAGGAACGCCGACTGAACGACGCGGCGGACACGCTGAGCGCCTTTGTCAAAAAACACCCGGACAATATCGAAGCCTTGCAGGAACTGGCCCGCCTGTACCTGCTCTCCAAGCGCTACCAGAATGTCCTGGCCCTTATCGAACGCATCCCGCACCAGCGCTGGACGCCCACGACCCGGCATCTGCACGCCAGAGCCCTGATAGGCCTGAACCGCAACCATGAGGCGGAACAGGAACTGCGCCGCCTGGTGCGCGACGAGCCGGAATTCATCGAAGCCTGGGTCGATCTGGCCGTGGTGCTGCAAAGTTCCGGCAAATACGCCGAAGCCGCCGCGCAGTATGAAAAAGCCCTGCAGCGCGCGCCGGACACCATCCCGCTCTGGCTGCGGCTTATCGACACGCATTTGAAGGCCAAGCGGCCCGATCTGGCGCTTAAAGCCCTGAGCAAGGCCCCGCCCTCTCCCCTGCTGCAACTGGAAGCGGCGGCGGCTTTTCTGGATGAAAAGCAGTACGCCGGGGCCTCCCAGATCCTGAACAAGCTCAAAGAACGGCCGGGCGCGCCGGAAGAGATCTCCTTCTACCTGGCGGCCGTGGCCCTGGAAGCCCACAGGAACCCCAACGAGGCCATACGCCTGCTGGGCGAAGTTTCTTTCCAGAGCCGCCTGGGCGAGCGGGCCCTGCGCTGGCGCCTGCAGCTCATGCTGGAGCAGAAGCGCGACAAGGAAGCCTTGTCCCTGGCCCTGCAGGCCGTGAGCGCGCTGCCGGAAGACAAATCCTACCGCATCATAGCCGCCCAGGTGGCGGCGGAAGGCGGCGACTTCACCCAGGCCCGCTCCGTTCTGCAAGACGCCCTGCAACAGTGGCCCAACGATCCCCAGTTGCTCTACCACCTGGCCAGCATGACCGACGCCGCGGGCGACAAGGAAGAGGCCATGCGCCTCATGGAGCGGCTGCTGGAACTGGATCCCGACAATTCCCAGGCCCTGAACTACGTGGGCTACACCCTGGCCGAACAAGGCCGGGACCTGCCCAAGGCCCATGAAATGATCAAAAAGGCCTTGATCGGCGCGCCCGATGACCTGCACATCGTGGACTCCCTGGCCTGGGTTCAGTACCAGATGGGCGAATACCAGGAAGCCTGGGCCAGCATCAACCGCTCCGTGGAACTGGGCGCGGACCACCCCATTATTTGGGAGCATTACGGCGACATCGCGCTCAAGCTCGGCAAAAAGGCGGAAGCCCGCAAGGCCTACACCCGCGCCCTGGGCATGTCCCCTGACAATCCCGAGGCGCTCCGCGCCAAGCTGAAGGCCCTGCAATGATCACGCACCTGTCCAGGCGGCTCGTCTCCTATGCGCTCTTTCTGCTGGGCGCTCTGTTTTTTTCCGGTTGCGCCAAGGCCCCTTCCGAACTGCCGGAAGGGGCGCTGCCGGCCCCCGGCGGCGTATGGGAGCGCTTTCAGGACAACTCCCGCATGGCGGAAGCCAACGCGGGCCCCTTCCGGGTCAACGCCACTCTTTCTTACCGGAACAAAGACGGGAGCCAGCGCGTCACCGTGTATTTCTGGGGCAACGGCGCGGCGCAAAACCCCTACCCGCTGCGCCTGGATATCCTGGCCGGGCCGGGGAACGTCGCCAGCAAGGTTCGGGAAGACGCGAACACCTTTCTCGCTTACGTCCCCAACGAAAACGCCGCGTACACCCATGTCGGGGGCGAACTGAACCTGCTGGCGTTCGGCGTGCCGCTGCCTTTCAGTCTGGCGGACTTTTCCCTGCTGCTCACCGGGCAGTATTCCCTGTTTTTCGTGGACAGCGTTCCGGGCCGTGCGTTCCCCGTCCCGCCCGTTGCCAAAGCCGCCAGTAATTCGCTGTCTTTCCGGCTGTACGACGTCCGCCTGCCCGGCACCCTGGAGCTGAACGCCGAAGGCCTGCCCCTTTCCTGGTCCGCCCAGGGCGGCAAGGGCTGGCGCATGGACATTGAGTACTGGGACGAAAGCACCCGCATCACGCCCCGGAAAATACGCCTCAGCCACCCCAAAGGCATGGAAGCCCTGGTTCTGGTCCGGGAACTGTCCCGGCCGGACGCCTTTACCCCTTCGCAGCTGGATCTGCCGCTGCCTCCGGGCACCGAACGCAAACCTCTCCGCAAACAACAGGAACCCTCATGAGCACTCTCTACATCGCCTCGGACCACGCCGGGTACGCCCTGAAAGAACAGCTGGTAAAAGCCCTGCGCGAAGACGGCCAGGCCCTGGAAGACCTGGGCACGGACAGCGCCGCAAGCTGCGACTACCCGGACTACGCCCATGCGCTCTGCCGCAAGGTGTTGGAATCCGACGGCCTGGGCATACTCATCTGCGGCACCGGCATAGGCATGTCCATGGCCGCCAACCGCCACCAGGGCATACGCGCCGCCATCTGCACCCACGAATTCCACGCCCGCGCGGCCAGGGAACACAACAACGCCAACGTCCTCTGTCTGGGCGAGCGCATCACCGCGCCCGGTCTGGCCATTGAGTTGGCCCGCCTGTTCCTGGGCACCGAGTTTGCCGGCGGCCGCCACGCCCGCCGGGTGGGGAAGATCGAAGAAAATTAGTTGTCGAAGCCGTCTTTCTTCCGCTCCGGGGCCGGTAAAATGCGCGACCGGCAAAGCCGGATCGCGCCCGGCCCCTGCGTTCCATAGGCCCTGCCGGGCCTGGCCTGCGCTACGCTTCGGCCCCCTCCGGGGGTATAAGGTGAGATTAAGCCCTTGAATCACTTTCAGGGTGGATAAAAAACCGGCACTCGCATGGCAGCGGGTGCCGGCTTGAAAAATAAAAAGGCGATCCTACTTTTTATGGTATCGTCACCACCAAGACGACTCCTCCCCCCCGTCAAAGTTCTTTGGAAGGGAGTTGGGGGTCCGGGGAAGAGGGAAACCTTTCTTCCAAGGAAGGTTTCCCTCTTCCCCCGGCCGCCGGAGGCATTTCTTAAGGAGCTTACATGCAACTCTACAATTCGCTGACCCGCAAGAAAGAAGAATTCGTTCCCGTGCACCCCGGCAAGGTCAGCTTGTATTCCTGCGGCATCACCGCGTACGACCTCTGCCACATAGGCCACGCCCGGTCCGCCGTGGTGTTTGACGTGCTGGTGCGCTACCTGCGCTCCAAGGGGCTGGACGTCACCTTCATCCGCAATTTCACGGACGTGGACGACAAAATTATCAACCGCGCCGCGCAGGAAGGGCTTTCCAGCGAGGAAGTGGCGGAAAAGTACATTGCCGCCTTTTATGAGGATATGGACATCCTGGGCGTGACCCGCGCGGACGCGGAACCCAAGGCCACGGAGCACATCCCGGAAATGGTGGCGCTGACCGAGCGGCTGATTGAAAAGGGCAAGGCCTATGCCACACCTTCCGGGGACGTGTATTTCCGGGTGCGCTCCTTTCCGGAATACGGCAAGCTTTCCGGCCGTAGCGTGGACGATTTGCGTTCCGGCGCGCGCGTCGCTCCGGGCGAGGAAAAGGAAGACCCCCTGGATTTCGCGCTGTGGAAGGCCGCGAAACCCGGCGAGCCCGCCTGGGACAGCCCCTGGGGTAAAGGACGGCCCGGCTGGCACATCGAATGCTCGGCCATGAGCGGGAAATACGCGCCCCTGCCGCTGGATATCCACGGCGGCGGCCAGGACCTGATTTTCCCCCACCACGAGAACGAAATCGCCCAGACCGAGGCGGCTCTGGACGCGCCCTTCTGCCGTTTCTGGGTGCACAACGGCTTCGTGCAGGTGGATTCGGAAAAGATGTCCAAATCCCTCGGCAACTTCCGCACCATCCGGGACATTTTGGTCTCCTACCTGCCGGAAGTGCTGCGCTTTTTCCTGATCACCCGCCAGTACAGAAGCCCTATTGATTTTACCTTTGAGGCCATGGACGAGGCGGAAAAGAACGTGCGCCGCATTTACGAAACCATGGCTTTTGCCACCAGCGAACTGGCGCGGGAAAAATGGAGCAATTCCCCTCTGCCGCAAGGCATGGCGGAAGAATTCGCCGCCCTGGACAAGGCCTGCGGCGAAGCCATGGACGACGACCTCAACACGGCGGCGGCCGTCGGGCATATCAACGGCATGGTGCGGCTCGTCAACCGCCTGAGTGAAGAGAAGAACGCCCGCAAAGGCGAAGCGGCCAAGGCGCTGTTTACGTCCTTTCTCGCATCCATGGCCCGCTGGGGCGCCATCTTCGGGCTGTTCGGCCTGGAACCGGCCCGCTTCCTCGCTGACCTGCGTTCCTGCCGGGCCACCCGCAAAAAACTAGACCTGAGCCTGGTTGAAAACCTGATGCAAAAGCGTCTTGCCGCGCGGCAGGCCAAAGATTTCGCGCAGTCCGACGCTATCCGAAATGAACTTGCCGCTCTTGGCGTTGCCGTCCAAGATACCCCTCAGGGGGCTGTATGGGATATCGCATAAGAAGCTGCCGCCGTTTTTGCGCCGCCCTGATGGCGGGCGTGCTTGCGTTCACGCTGTGCCTGCCCTCGCAGGCCTTGGCCTGGGGGGAGTTCACCATTAAAGACGAGGCGGAGCTGGGCAAAAAAATCCAGATGTCCGTGCGCAACATGTTTCCGGTGGTGGATGACCCGGAAGTGGTGCGCTACGTGGAAAAAGTGGTGGACCGCATGAAAACCACCATGCCGCCGCAGCCTTTTCCGCTCACCGTGTCCGTCATCCGGCACAACGCCATCAACGCCTTTGCCGCCCCGGGCGGAAATCTGTTCATTTTCACCGGCCTTATTCTGGCCATGGACCATGAATCCGAGCTGGCCGGGGTGGTAGGCCACGAAATGGCGCACTATACCCAGCGCCATATTGCCGCCCGCATTGAAAAAATGCAGAAAATCACTCTGCTTTCGCTGGCGGCCGCCGTGGCCGGGGCCTTTCTGGGCGGCCAGGGCGGCCCGGCCGCCATTACCGGCGCGCTGGCCGCCGGGCAGGCCGCCATGCTCAGCTACAGCCGCGCGGATGAAACCGATGCCGACCAGGTGGGTATGAGCTACCTGGTCGGGGCGGGCTACCCGCCGGAAGGCATGGTGGGCGCGTTCAAAAAAATCAGCCGCCAGCAATGGCTGCTGGGGTTGGACATCCCCACCTACCTGTCCACCCACCCCGCCATCAATGAGCGTATCGCCACGCTGACCGCCCGTATTGAGAGGCTTCCCGCTTCCGTGCGCAACCGCAAGGACCAGGACGGGGACTTTCTGCGCGTCCAGGCCTTGATACGGGCGCGTTACGCGGATGAGGAACCGGCCATGGCCGTCTTTGCCGAGCAGAAGAAAGGCCCGCAAAAATGCCTGGCCCTTATGGGCGAAGGCATCATCCACAGCCGCCGCAACAGGGTCAAAGAGGCGGAAAGCGCCTTTAACGCGGCCTTGGCCTGCAACCCCAAAGAAGAGCTGATCGTGCGGGAAGCGGGCATGTTCCACTACCTCAGGGGCAACGCCCAAAAGGCCGCCGAGCTTTTGCCCAAAGCCGTGAGCATGAATTCCAAGGACTACATGGCGCTGTTTTTTTACGCCCGCCTGCTGGATGACAACGGGAACCGCAGGGCCGCGCAGGAGTATTACCGGGAAATTCTGGTCCGGCTGCCTGAAGATGCCGAAGTGCACGAATTTTATGCCCGCTCGCTGGGCAAAGATAAGCAGTATTTCCTCGCTTATCTGCACATGGGCTATGCCGCCATGTACCTGAACGACCGTAAGCGCGCCGAAAAAAATTATGAGCAAGCCAAGGCCTTGGTTAAAACCCCTGCGGAAAAGGACACCCTGAAACGCTATGAAAACGTCCGCAAAGAGCGGATGGAATTCTGGAAAAGCATGAACAGGTTGTAGGGATTCATAAGGTTGACACCATGTCTTTGCTTGCCTCCGCCCGCTCTCGCTGATATGAAGACACCGCAACGTGTTTACACGTTTTCTTTTTTAAGGAGCATACCCCTATGACCGAGGCTCACCCCAACACCCCGGAAACGCCGGAAACCGGCCCCACGGCTGAAGAATCCGCGCTTTCCCCGGCGGTGGAACCCGTGCCTTCCGCCACGGAAACAGCCGCCACCCCCTCCCCTGCCCCGCAGGAAACGGAAAGTTTCGCGGAACTGTTTGCCGCGCAGGAGGAAACGCCGGGTTCCCACCTTTCCCCTGGCCAGCGCGTTAAGGCCACCATTGTCGCCATTACTAACGACACTGTTTTCGTGAGCACGGGCAGCAAGGTTGACGGCATTGTGGAACGGTCCGAGCTTGAGGAAAACGGCGAACTGCCCTGTGCGGTGGGCGACCAGCTTGACCTGTACGTGATCACGGCTACCACGCAGGAAGTGCGCCTTTCCAAAATGATGAGCGGCGCCGGCGGCCTGGTGGCGCTGGAAGAAGCCCGCAATGCTTCCCTGCCCGTGGAGGGCAAAGTCAAGGCCCTGGTCAAGGGCGGTTTCGCCGTGGAAGTCATGAAGCGCCGCGCCTTCTGCCCCCTGGGCCAGATAGACCTGCGCCCCGCGGACAACCCGGAATCCTTCATTGGGCAGAGCCTGCCCTTTATCATTACCAAGCTGGAAAAAAGCGGGCACAACATTGTGGTTTCCCGCCGCATCCTTCTTGAGCGCGAGCAGGCGGAAAGCCGCGAGGCCTTTCTGGGCACCGTGTCCGAAGGCAGCGTGCTGGAAGGCTCCGTTTCCCGCCTGGCGCCCTTTGGGGCCTTTGTGGAACTGGCCCCCGGCGTGGAAGGGCTGATTCACGTTTCCGAGCTTTCCTGGTCCCGCGTGGGCCAGCCGGATGAGGCAGTCAGCCCCGGCGACCGCCTGAGGGTGAAAATTCTGACCATTGCCACGGGCGACAAAGGCGTGCGCATCTCCCTCTCCGCCCGCCAGGTGACGGAAGACCCCTGGAAAGACATTAACGGCCGCCTGACAGAAGGCGAGGTCGTCAGCGGCAAGGTGGTGCGCAACGCCGCTTTCGGCTCCTTTGTGGAAGTGCTGCCCGGCATTGAGGGCCTCATCCATATTTCCGAACTTTCCTACGACCGCCAGGTGCGTAAGCCCGACGACGTGGTCAGCGTGGGCGAGACCGTCTCCGTCAGGATCAAGGGTGTGGACCTGGACAAGAAGCGCCTGTCCCTCAGCCTGCGCGAGGCCGCCGGAGACCCCTGGCAGGATGTGGCCGAGTCTCTGGTGGTGGGCAACGAGCTTTCCGGCACCGTGGAAAACCGCAGCAGCTTCGGGCTGTTCGTGGCCCTGTTCCCCGGCGTGACCGGCCTTCTGCCCGCTTCCTCCCTTTCGGCCGCCAAGGACAAAAAGGGATTGGATAAAGTTCAGAGCGGCGACAGCGTGCAGGTGGTGGTCCGGGCTGTGGACCCCAAGAGCCGCAAGGTCACCCTGGGGGTTCCGGGCGCGGCGGAAAGCGCCGGTCCTTCTTCCGCGGAAGAGCGTGACTGGAAAAAGCACGCGCCAAAAGCCACTCCTGCTTCTTTCGGCGGCACGCTGGGTTCGGCCATGCAGGCCGCGCTACAGAAAAAGAAATAGGCCACTGCCGAGTACGCACGCAAAAAGCCCCTGGAAGATCGTTTCTGGGGGCTTTTGCGTAACCGCCCCGCCGCCCGTGAGGATTTGCCATGCTGCGTTATCTGATGCTTGTGCTGACGGCCTGCTGCGCCGTCCCGTTTATTGCGCTCACGGCCCCGGCTGCCGCTGTTGCCGCGCCGGACAAAAAGGTCATGGCCCTGTGCGAAGAGGCCAAGCCCCGCCTGCTCAAGGACCTGGAAACCCTGGTCAACATGGATTCCGGCTCGGATAACCAGCCCGGTTTGCTGCAAAAGCAGGAACTGCTGGCGGACAAGCTCAGGAAACTTGGCGGCGAGGTCAGGATAGTGCCCGCGCCCAAGCCCCGGGAAGGGTTGAACAATATTGTGGCCACCTGGAAAGGCACGGGCAAGGCCCGCATCATGTACATGGCCCATTTCGACACTGTATGGCCCGTGGGCGAGGCGGCCAAACGTCCCTTTACCATTGAGGGCGATATCGCCAGGGGGCCCGGCATTTCCGACGCCCAGGCCAACGTGGCCGCTGCTTTCACCATGCTGGACATACTCTTGGTCAGGCTGGGCGAGAAAAATTTCGACACCCTCACCCTGCTCTACAACCCGGACGAGGAAAGCGGCTCCCTGGGCTCCCGTGACCTGATCATGGAACTGGCGGAACGGCACGACGTGGTCTACTCCCTGGAAGGGGGCGGCCGCAGGGGCAGGAATGTCACCACCAGCGCGCGGGGCAACGCCTCTTTCAGGCTCCAGGTCAAAGGCCGGGAATCCCATTCCGGCGGTGCGCCGGAAAAGGGCGTCAACGCGGGCTATGAAATGGCTTACCAAATTCTGCAACTGCGCGACCTGGGCAACAAGGAAGCCCGCACCTCCGTGAATTGGGTGATGGGAAAGTTCGGAACCAAAAGCAACGTTATCCCCGGTTCGGCCTGGGCTCTGGCCAATGCGCGCATCAGCAAGGATTCTGAAGTGGAGCGTGTTGAAAAGGACATCCGGGAACGCATCCAAAACAAGCTGCTGCCCGAGTCGGAAATCACCCTCACGGTGCGGCGCGGCAGGCCCCCGTTCGAAGAAAACCCCGCCACCAGCGCCCTGGCGGAAAAGGTTGTCAAACTAGCCGCCGACGAGCTGGAATTAAAGCTGTTCCCCCGCCGCAACGGGGGCGGCACGGACGCATGCTATTCTTTCCCCCAGGCTCCTACCCTGGAAGGTATGGGTCTGGCCGGGGCCGGTGCTCACAGCCTGGATGAATACATCCCGCTGGACCCCATTGCGCCGCGCCTGTATTTGCTGGTACGCGTGGCCCAGGAAACCATGAAAGGAACCCTCGTGCCGCTGGCCAAGCGGTAGCACGGAGAGAAACCGCCCCGGCGGGCCGTCCGCCGGAGTGCAACCTTGTTGCCAAGGAGCTTCAATATGCTGCGTTGGAAATCCCGCACGTTTTTTTGGGTCGCGCTGCTCGCAACGGCGTTTCTTTTCGCAAGCGGCGCGGCGCCGGTCCTGGCCGCTCCCACGGCCAAAGCGGACAAAAAAATCCTGGCCCTGTGCGAGGCGGCCAAGCCCCTGATCGTCAAGGACCTGGAAACCCTGGTCAACATGGATTCCGGCTCGGACGACTACCCGGAACTGCTCAAAAAGCAGGAACTGCTGGTGGGTTGGCTGAAAAAGCTGAACGGCGACGTGCAGATCGTGCCCGCGCCCAAGCCCAGGGAGGGCACCAACAATATCGTGGCCACCTGGAAAGGCACGGGCAAGGCCCGCATCATGTACATGATCCACTTTGACACCGTGTGGCCCAGGGGCGAGGCCGCCAAGCGGCCCTTCAAGATCACTGACGGCGTGGCCACGGGGCCGGGCGTTGTGGACGCCCAGTGCAAAGTCGCGGGCCTTTTCCAGCTTTTGGACATCGTACTGAACAAGCTGGGCGAGAAGAACTTCGCCGTCATTACCGTGCTGCTTAACTGCGACGAGGAAAAAGGCTCCTTCGGCTCCCGTGATCTGATCATGGAACAGGCGGCCAAGCATGACGTGGTCTACTCCATGGACGGCGGCGGCGCCAAGGGTGACACCATAACCATAAGCGCCCGGGGCACCGCGTACTACGACCTGAACGTCAAGGGCCGGGAATCCCACTCCGGCGGCGCGCCGGAAAAGGGCGTGAACGCGGGCTACGAAATGGCCTTCCAGATCCTGCAGATGCGCGATCTCTCCAACAAGGCCATGGGCACGGACGTCAACTGGACCTTGGGCAAATTCGGGACCAAGAGCAACGTCATTCCCGGCACGGCCTGGGCCCAGGCCAACGTGCGCATTTCCAAAAAGTCGGAATGGGACCGCATTGAAAAAGACATGACCGAGCGCGTCAAAAAGAAGCTGCTGCCCGAATCGGAAATTACTCTTAACTTCGTGCGCGGCCGGCCGCCCTTTGAAGAGAACCCCACCACCAACGCGCTGGCCGAAAAAGTCATTTCTCTGTACAAGACGGAGCTGGAACTGCCCCTGCGCGCCATACACGCTGGCGGCGGCGCGGACTCCAACTACTCCTCGCAAAAAGCTCCCACCCTGGAAGGGTTCGGCTTTGGCGGCAGCGGCTCGCACAGCGTGGACGAGCGCTTCCCCCTGGAAAATATCGTGCCGCGCCTGTATCTGATGGTGCGCACCACTCAGGAAACCATGAAAGGAAACATGGTGCCCCTGGGCAGAAAGAGCTGACCCTCTTTAGCGGTTAAAATAGCGACGCCCCCCAGGTCCGTGCCTGGGGGGCGTCGCTATTTTACCGGAAAACGCCGGGTTATCCATGGGGAGCGGCCGGGATGCGCGCCTCACAGGGCACGCCCACCTGGCACAGTCCACAGGCATAGCCGTCCAGGCCCCAGTGTTCTTTCAGGTACGGCGTGGTTCTGTCCAAAAATTCCTTACAGAGCTTTTTGTCGTGCCCCCGCGGACTCAGCGCGCCCACGGGGCAGCGTTCTATGCACTTGCCGCAGACGTCGGAAGTATGGAACAGGCAATACTCCTGATGTTTTGTGTACGGCCTGGGCGTGGGGGGCAGCTTGGCCCGCAGCACCACCGCCCCGGTGCGCATGGCCTTGCCCGCCGGGGTGATCAGCCCGTCGCTCAGCCCAAAGGTGCCCAAGCCCGCCGCATGGGCCGCATGGCGTTCCGACCAGGTGGAGGAAAATACGAAACGCTCTGAAGGCATTCCGCTCCAGGCCTCCAACTGTGTCGGGGCCACGGCCTGAACGCCGCTTTCCCGCAGCAGCTCCTGCATGTGCCTGAGCAGCACGGCATTCACCCTGGGTTCGGCTAATACCCTATTTCTGGACCAGCGTTCCGAGGGCATGCGGACTTCCGCGGGCAATTTGGAGGCCTTGCGGTGGTCCTCACGGGTCAGCTTGGTCTGGGGCAGTACCCAGGAAATAACGCTGAGCTCGGAAGGCCGCGCCGGGTCATCCGGATAGGCCAGGGCAAAGGCTTCCGCCGGGGTCCAATGGTAGGGGCCGACAGCCTCCTTATAGCTTTCCCAAATGGAGTCGTCACCGGCGGCGCAACCCAGCAGGGGCGGATCAAAGCCCGACTCCGGCCCGCCGGGCATGCCCAGGTCGTTGACCGGACTTTGCATGAAGGCCGCAACAGCATTGGTGATCCAGGAAAACAACGCGTCGGGCGGCAAGGAAGAAAGCATGGGGCACCTCATACCGTATGGAGTGTCACCGTCAACTTTTTCCTGTGCCTTTTATGGCCCTGCGTCAATGGGGTTCCAGCATATGGCTGAAAGCAGAAAGGCCGGCCGCAAAGCATATTCGCGGCCGACCTTATCAGACGGATTTTACTCGGGTGCAGAGGTTTGCGCTGGCTCCGCTTGCCATTTCTCCATATCCAGCACGCCTTCGTGCTTGGAAACCACGGCGGCGGCCACTATGTCGCCGGTGACGTTCAGGCAGGTACGACCCATGTCAAACACGGCGTCAACGCCCAGAATCATGGCGTACGCGGCTGCCACGGCGGTGCCGGCTTCCACCTTCAGGCCGATGGATTCCAGCACCAGCAGCATCATGATGGCGCCGGCGCCGGGAACGCCCGCCGCACCGATAGCGCCCAGAGTCGCGGTGACCAGCACTATCAGCTGCTGGTCCATGGTCAGGGGTTTGCCCACGGCAAAGCCGATGAACATGGAACAAATGGCCAGGTAAATGGCGGTGCCATCCATGTTGATGGTCGCGCCGATGGGCAGCGAGAAAGAAGAAATGGAACGGGGAACGCCCAGGTTCTCTTCAGCCACGCGCAGGGAAATAGGCAGCGTGGCGTTGGAGGAACGGGTCACAAAGGCCGTGATCATGGCTTCTTGCGCGCCGCGTATAAACTTGACGAAATTGAGCCCGAACAGCATCAGCGCGCCGCCGAACCCGATGATGACGTGCAGAATAAAGGCCACATAGGCCAGGAACATGACGAACACCAAGGGTCCGATAACCTTGGGGCCCTGAATGGCGAACACGCCGGCAATCAGGAAGAACACGCCGATGGGCGCGTACTGCATGATGCCGCCCACGATCTTGTACATGGTCTCGGCGGCGGCGGAACACAGATCAAAAAGCAGGTTGCCGATCCTGTTCAGGTTCTGGTCGGAAGAATCCCGCAAGTAGGACAGCCCGATACCGAAGCACAGAGCGAAAAAGATGATGGGCAGCACCTGGCCCTTGGCCAGAGAGTCAATGGGGTTGGTGGGAATGATGTTGAGCAGCACGGTGGCCAGAGGGGGCGCGTTGGAGACCTTGCCCTGCAGGCCGGCCGCGCCGACCAGATTCAGGCCGTCACCGGGCTTGAAAATATTGGCGATCAACAAGCCGATGCAAATAGCGAAAACAACGAGAATAAGATAAAAAAGCAGGGTTTTGGCACCCACACGCCCCAACTGCGCCGGGGCGATACTGGATGCGCCAGTAATCAGTGAAAAGAAAATTGTGGGCACGATGATCATCTGCAGCAGCCGGATGAAGATATCGCCAAAAACTTTGGTATAGGCGACAAAGGGGCCGCCCGTGCCGGGCGAGTAGGCCAGAAAAAGGCCTACGGCGGCACCGGCCAGCAAGCCCGCGCAAATACGCATCAGCAGGTTTGCTTCAAAGTACCAGCTAAAGGGATACGATTTCTTTGCTGTTTGCTCTGCCATATCCTGCTCCTTTGGGTGTTGTTGTTCCAAACAAGGACTAAATCGGACCACGCCCTGTGTCGTAAAACGGGGATTTACAAGATTTTTAGCAAACGTTTTCTTTTTGCGGCACAGTACCAGCCCGCGCCAACATTCTGTTTATCGCAATCATATGTAAACGTTATCGTAATTAAAGACTTCCCGCAAGCCGTCAGAAAAAAAACAATGTTCGGTGATCACAAACGTTTTCTAATGGAATAAGGCCAAAACCGCTTAAAGATAGAGGCAGGATATTACTTTACTATCACAACAAAAAAGGCCCACTGTCCAGTGGGCCTTTTCACAATGTACAATATAGCTTTTAAGTTAGGCGCGTTCCGGAAGGGCTTCCACCGCTTCTTCCAGGTGCTTGCCTCCAACCTTCCACAGCAAAAGGGCTGCGACAGTGTTGCCGAACACATTAATGGTCGTGCGGCCCATGTCCATGAACCGGTCAATGCCCACCAAAATGCCCATGGCCTCCATAGGCAGCCCCAGGGACCCCATGATGACGGCCAGCACCACCAGGGAAGCGGCGGGCACATTGGCGGTGCCCTTGTTGGCGATAAGCGTGGTCAGCAGAATGGTCAGAATAGACGGCAAGTCAAGGTGCAGGCCATAGGCTTCCGCCAGGAAGCACACGCACAGCGACTGATACAAGGCCGCGCCGTCCAGGTTGAAGCTATAGCCCAATGGGATAACAAAGGACACGACCTTGTTCGGTATACCGGCCCGCTCCAGAATTTCCATGTGCACCGGCAGCGTCACTTCGGAAGAGCACGTGGTAAAGGCCAGAAGCAGCGGCTCCATAACCTTTTTCAAAGTACCTATGGGGCTTTCGCCCAGAGCTTTCACCAGCACCAGAAAAATCACGACAATGATGGCCAGGCCCAAATACATCAGCCCGATAAGCTCGGCCATGGCCAACAGCACCTTGCGGCCTTGC
Organism: Desulfovibrionaceae bacterium; assembly: GCA_031551765.1. Lineage (GTDB taxonomy): Bacteria > Desulfobacterota > Desulfovibrionia > Desulfovibrionales > Desulfovibrionaceae > JAVBNC01. The sequence continues at coordinate 11,182 of JAVBNC010000011.1, read as the reverse complement.
GTAGCAAACACCCAGGCCATAATGCCCGCCACGGCGACGGGCGCGGTGGCCACGACGCCCTGGGTCAGCTTGAACATGGCATGCATGACGGATTCAAGCACATTGACCATGGGCTTTGCTTTTTCCTTCAGACCGCCGAGGCAAAGGCCGAAGCAGATGGCAAAAAACAGGGTGGGGATAATTTTCTGCCCGGCTACGGCCGCGACAATGTTGTCGGGGATAATGTCCAGGAAGAACTTGGCCCAGTCAATGCTCTGGGCGAGGTGGCCCGGCAGCTTGACCGCGGCTCCGGCGGCAAGGTCCACGCCCTGGCCGGGATGGAAAATAAGGTTGAGGCCGATGCCTATGACTATGGAGACCCCGGTGGCCAGGTAGAACCAGAGGAACGCGAAACCGCCCAGCTTGCCCAGCTGCTTCAGGTCCGAGCCCATTTTGTAGATGCCCAGCGTCACCGCGGAAAACACCAGGGGCATTACGATCATTTTAATGGCTTTGATGAAGGCCGTGCCGATGGGCTGCAATTTGGCGCCGAAATCCGGCCAGAAATTGCCGATAAGAATCCCCAGGCACAAACCAATAAGAATCTGCACCCACAAAGGCATCCCGGACGATTTTTTTGTTACCTGTTCCGCCGCCATCATGCACCTCCTGTTTGTCCCCTTTTGGGGATGCTAACCGCCCGTAATGCCGCTGCATTCAGGCATGGGATATGCATTAATAGCCAAGCCGGAATAGTGAGTAAAGTATTTAATCGTTTACTGCTTTTTATTTGCCAAATCTTCAATGGCGTAGGCAAGGTCTCGACTCATTTTTCCAAAGTATCGCTGGTAGATAACGATTTTTGTTTCATCCCACGAAAGCGGAACAAGAACAATTATCGCATCAATACTGTCAGAAAACGTTTTTTTCAAAACAAACCTACCGCACTCTTCTTCTGTATTGCGCTCCTCATAAATAAAATCACCACCAAACATCTTTGTATCTTCTCTGTTGGCAAGAAAGACTTCGATGCCGGCTCTCGCCTTACCGCATGAGAAAGGCACGTCCGTCTCTTCAACATACTTTGCGGTGTTCATCCACGCATCCTGTTGCTGCGGAGCACACGAGGCCAGCAGCGCCATGCACAGAAAACCCCCAAAGAACAAAAACATGCGCCTGCGCAAAACAGCCGCACGGGGAACACAAATAGAACCGTCCATACACAACTCCTCAAAAAGGTCACCAAGCCGTCCTGCCCTAGCGCAAAGCGGGCGTATGCAGTCATGGACAGGGTACCATCTTCCCCTATAAAGGGAAAGCCGGACCACACGCTGTGTTGATCCTGCGGCCGCCCGCCACTTTACTTCGTCCGGCGAGTGCCTACCTATAGCTGGCAAGTATCCCATCCGGACTTTGCTTCCGGACGGGCTCAAAGCAGCATATCCGTTATCGCAGGCAGATGCCTCAAGGAGTTTTGTATGATCCGTAAATTTTTTCTGGCGCTACTGGTCGTCATTCTGGCCTCCGGCCAAGCTGTGGCCGCCGTGCCCGACAACTTCAGGGACCTGGTCAAAAACGCCGGTCCCGCCGTGGTCAACATCAATACGGAACGGGTAGTGCAGAACGCCCCCGGCCCCTTCCCTTTCCCTTCCCCCTTTGACGAGTTTTTCCGCAATTCCCCTTACGGCGACCTTTTCGACCGTTTTCACAACCAGCAACGCGGCCGCCAGGCGCCTCGCAGCAAGCAGCGTTCCCTGGGTTCCGGGTTCCTCATCTCCTCTGACGGCTATATCGTGACCAATTACCACGTCATCAACGGTGCGGAGACCATCAACGTCACCCGGGGAGGAGACAGGGATAAGGAACAAACCTTCAAAGCCGAATTGATCGGCGGCGACAAGGACACTGACCTGGCACTGCTGAAGATCAAGGCCAGCGGCCTGCCCTTCCTGAAGTTCGGCGATTCCGATGCCGTGCAGGTGGGCGACTGGCTGCTCGCCATCGGCAACCCCTTCGGCCTGGACCATACGGTCACGGCGGGCATTCTTTCCGCCAAGGGCCGCAATATCCGTTCCGGCCCCTTTGACAGCTTTCTGCAGACCGACGCCTCCATCAACCCCGGCAACAGCGGCGGCCCGCTGCTGAATATGTCCGGCGAGGTCATCGGCATCAACGCGGCCATTATTGCCAACGGCCAGGGTATCGGCTTTGCCATTCCCAGTAATATGGCCAAAACTATCATTGAAGACCTGAGAAAAGACCGCAAGGTCAGCCGGGGCTGGATAGGCGTGACCATCCAGAACCTGGACGAAGCCAGCGCCAAGGCTCTGGGTCTGGAAAAGGCCGGTGGCGCCCTGGTGGGCGACGTGCTGCCGGATAACCCCGCCGCCAAGGCCGGCGTGCTGCCCGGCGACGTGATTACCCTCGTCAACGGCACGGCCGTGACCAGTTCCGACGACCTGTTGCGGACCATCGCGGCCATCAAACCCGGTGAAAAGGCCACCCTGACCGTGTGGCGCAACGGCGCGACCAAAAATCTCAGCATCACGCTGGCGGAACGCAGCGCCGCGGAAAGCGCGGCCGGCAAAAAGACGGAAAAGGAAAGCGCTTCCGCGGAAACGCTGGGCATGGCCCTGCAGCCCGTCACCGCCGACGAAGCCCCGCGCCTGGGCCTGGACAAGGCCCGCGGCCTGCTGGTCACATCCGTGGCGCCGGAAAGCCCGGCGGACAACGCGGGCATACGCCGGGGCGACGTGGTGCTGGCCGTAAGCGGCACGGAAGTGAGCAGCGTGAAGCAGTTCGGCGATATTTTGGACAACCTGGGCCAAAAGCGCGGCGCGGTCATGCTCTACCTCTCCCGTCAGGGGCAGAAGTTCTTCCGCACGCTTGAAGTGACAAAGAAATAACCGTACATTCGACCGCACCGGACACCAATACCGGAGCCTGCCGCTTTCCAGGCAGGCTCCGGTTTGCATTCCCGCTTTAGCCATAAGGAATTACGCTTCATGAGCACTTCCCTTACCCCCCGCGAAATCGTCTCGGAACTGGACAAATATATTATCGGCCAGCAGGAGGCCAAACGCATGGTGGCCATTGCCATGCGCAACCGCTGGCGCCGCCAGCAGTTGGACCCCGCCCTGCGCGACGAAGTGGCCCCCAAGAACATCATCATGATGGGTCCCACCGGGGTGGGCAAAACCGAAATAGCCCGGCGGCTGGCCAAACTCTGCGCCTCGCCTTTCATCAAGGTGGAAGCCACCAAGTACACGGAAGTGGGCTACGTGGGCCGCGACGTGGAATCCATGGTCCGCGACCTCATGGAAATAGGCGTGGCCCTGGTGCGGGACGAGGAAAGCGCGCGCGTGCGCGCCAACGCGGAAGGCCGGGCGGAAGAGCGTCTGCTGGACCTGCTCCTGCCCTCCTCCCTTTCCCCCAAGGTGGACTACGCCGCGTACCCGGACGGCAACGCGCCCGTGCCCACGGGCCAGGGCACGCGGGACAAGCTGCGTTCCCTTTTCCGCAACGGCAACCTGGACGAGCGGGAAGTGGAGATGGAGGTGGAGGAATCCGGCCCGCAGATGGAAATTCTCTCCATGCCGGGCATGGAACAGATGGGGTCCCAGTTCAAGGACGTTTTCGGCAAGATGTTCCCCGGCCGCAAGAAGCGCCGCCGGATAAAGGTGCGCGAAGCTTACGGCCTGCTCATTCAGGAAGAAACCCAGCGCCTGGTGGACGCGGACAAAGTGGCCGAACTGGCCCGCGAACGCGTGGAACAGACCGGCATCATCTTCATTGACGAACTGGACAAGGTGGCCGTGCCCAGCCAGGGCCGCCAGGGCGCGGACGTTTCCCGGGAAGGCGTGCAGCGCGACCTGTTGCCCATTGTGGAAGGGAGCGTCGTCAACACCAAGTACGGCATGGTCAAAACGGACCACATCCTGTTCATAGCCGCCGGGGCCTTTCACTACGCCAAGCCTTCGGACCTCATTCCCGAGCTGCAGGGCCGTTTCCCCTTGCGGGTGGAGCTTTCCGCCTTGGGGAAGGACGAGTTCCTGCGCATTCTCAAAGAGCCGCACAACGCCCTCACCCGCCAGTACGAAGCGCTGCTGGGCACGGAAGACGTGCACGTCGCGTTCACGGAAGATTCCCTTGCGGAAATCGCCGCTTTTGCGGAAACTGTGAACCGCGAAACGGAGAATATCGGCGCCCGCCGTCTCTACACCATCATGGAAAAGATTCTGGCGGAACTTTCTTTCGCGGCGCCGGACAAGAAAGGCGAAACCATCCGTATCGACCAGGGATACGTCCGCGCCCAGCTTACGGACGTGCGGGCCAACACCGACCTGTCCCGGTTCATTCTCTAATCTCCAACGGCGGGAGGCATCCATGATCTCTATTCAGCAACAGGCCCAGTTCCTCATTGAATGTCTGCCGTACATCCGCCGTTTCAGCGGCCAGACCGTGGTGGTCAAGTACGGCGGCCACGCCATGACCGAAGAGCGTCTGAAAAAGGCCTTCGCCCTGAATATCGCGCTGATGAAGTACGTGGGCATCAAGCCCGTCATCGTGCACGGCGGGGGGCCGCAGATAGCCCGGATGCTGGAACGCCTGTCCATTCCCTCCTCCTTCTGCGAAGGGCTGCGCATTACGGACGACGCCACCATGGAAGTGGTGGAAATGGTGCTGGGCGGCCAGACCAACAAGGATATCGTCAATCTGCTCACCATGTCCGGGGTCAAGGCCGTGGGCCTTTCCGGCAAGGACTGCCATTTGCTGGAAGTGCGCAAGGCCAAAGCCTTCACCAAAAACAGCGAAGGCGTCTCTGTTCCGGCGGACCTGGGCTGGGTGGGCGACGTCTGCCGGGTAGACACATCCCTGCTCGCCACCCTGGTGCAGAACGACTTTGTCCCGGTCATCGCGCCCATTGGCGTGGACAAAGAGGGCAACACCTTCAATATCAACGCGGATTCCGCCGCCGGGGCCGTGGCCGGGGCGCTGAAAGCCAAGCGCTTTCTGCTGCTCACGGACGTCACCGGCGTGCTGGACAAGGAAAAGAACCTCATCCGCTCCCTGAGCATCAACGAGGCGGAAGCCCTGTTCGCGGACGGCACTTTGCACGGCGGCATGATCCCCAAGATCAAATGCTGCATGGAAGCCGTAAGCTCCGGGGCCAACAAGGCCATGATCATTGACGGCCGCGTGGAAAACTGCATTCTGCTTGAGCTGTTCACGGACCAGGGCATAGGCACGGAGATTGTGGCTTCCAGGTAGGAACACGCCCGTCCCTCACCCTTGCGATAACAGCAGCGCCGCTGGCGGACGAATCCGTCGGCGGCGCTGCTGTGCTTCCAGGTCCGGAGCCCTCCGCTACGAGGCCGTCCCGGCCGTTTCCAACGCTTTTTTCAGGCTCACCGCGAACACCGCGCCCGGCCCGCCGTCCTGCGGGTCTTCAATGCGTACCGCGCCCTGCATGTTGCGCAGGATGTGGCGGCAAAGCGGCCCCACCGGCACGCTGTTCACCCGCCCGGCCAACAAGCGCGCGGAAGACTATATAACCGGCCGCTTCGGGTAGGGGCTGTCTCTAGAGCAATTTCGCTATGAGATTGTCGCTTAACGGCGGGCAAAGCCCGCCTACGCCAATCTCGCTGGCGTTGCTGCACTGCGTTCCGCAACACCAGAGCATTTCATCCACCTAGACAATTTTAAAGTTGAAATGCTCTAAAAAGCGTCTTTTGCCCCCTGGACTGCGTCAAAGGGCGATTTTGGTCCAGGGCTGTATCGTAAGCGTACTATCCCTGGCCCCAAATCGCCCTTTTCCTTGCCAGGGAACAAAATCCATCTTTTTAGAGACTGCCCCTACTCCCTACGACCGCTGAATGAAGTTCATGGTTTCGCGCCCCAACCATGCGTCGTGGTGGCCGGAGGCGGAAGGAAAGCCCACATGGCCGCCTTCGCGGGGGATGAGCAGCGTCAGGGCCTTGCTTCTGGAAGCCGCTCGCATGGGAAAGCAGGACGGGGCCAGGAAGGGGTCGTTGCGGGCGTTGATGAGCAGCGTGGACACCCGGATACTCTCCAGCACCTGGGAGCTGGAGGCTTTGCGCCAATAGTCCTCCGCGCTTTTAAAACCGAAAATGGGCGCGGTAAACCGGTCGTCAAACTCCTTAAAGTTACGCATGAAGTCCAACCCGTCCACGTTCAGCGCGTCGGGGAACAGCTGGTTTTTCTCGCGTATTTTCCGGCGCAGCGTGTGCATGAAATACTGCATGTAAACCCTGTTTTCCCGGCGGGCCAGCACGGTGGAGCACGCCGCCAGGTCGCAAGGCACGGAAATGGCCACGGCCGCGCAAACTTCCGAAGGCACCTGTTTCGGGTCTTCCCCCAGGTAGCGCAGTACCTGGTTGCCTCCCACGCTGAACCCGGCCAGGGCCACGCGCTCATACCCTTCGGCGCAGCAGAGCGAGACCACGGCGTGCAGGTCGCCGGTTTCCCCGCTGTGGTAAAAGGGAAGCAGGCGGTTCATCTCGCCGCCGCAGCTCCGGAAGTTGCGCGCGGCCACGTCCCAACCGGCCTCGCTCACACATTTGGCGAGACTGCGCATGTACGAACGTCGGCTGTCCCCCTCCAGTCCGTGGGAAATCACCACCACTCCGGCGGCCCGCTTGCGCGGCGAGCCGGAAGCGTACACCCAGTCCACGTCAATGAAATCCCCGTCCGCAAGCTCCAGACGCTTGCGGTGAAAGGGCAGACGGGGACCCCTTTGCAGCACTCGCGGAACAATGGTTTGCGCGTGGCCCCCGGGGAGCCAGAAAGGGGCGGCATAGGCGCAATTTGTTGATACGGGCATGGCAAAACCCTCCAGGCCACTCCAGGCGCCAAAGCAAAAACACAAGACAGCCGCAGTCTATACCATAAACAACGGGAAGCGCCAAGAAAAGCGGCCCGTGCGCCGCGCGCGAAAGGATGGTGGAGTTACCCGCCCTGCAGAGCCAGAAGCCAGCGTTCCGGGTCGCGGGGCAGATGCAGAGACTGGGGCCGGATACGCTCAAACGCGAAGCCGGACAGGGCTTTTCGCGCGGTCAGCGGTTCCGGCCGCTCGCGCAGACCCGCAAGATACATAATGGCGCCGACCACAGTTTGCGGCAGCACGCCCGCTTCGCGCAGGGCGTGCAGAGAAAGGCTCTGGTGGCGCTTGGCCAGGCGCTCGCCTTCATGGTCCAGCAACAGCGGCACGTGAGCGTATTCCGGCGGCGGAGCGTCAAAAAGGGAATATAGATACAACTGACGCGGCGTGCTGGGCAGAATGTCCACCCCGCGCACCACCTGGTTCACGCGCATGGCAATATCGTCCGCCACCACGGCAAGCTGGTAGGCGAACACTCCATCGGAGCGGCACAAGGCGAAGTCGCCGCCACATTGGGCCAGGGTGAAGCGTTGTTCCCCAAAAACACGGTCATTGAACTGCCAAACCTGGTCTGGAGGGCAGAAAAGCCGCAGGGCCGCGCGTCGGCCGGAAGCCTCCCGTTCCGCCCTCTCTTCCGGGGTGAGATGGCGACAGGTGCCGGGGTACGGCGCTCCCCTGTCGTCCACGTGCGGCGCGCCGGCCAGGCCACGCAGCTCCTTGCGGGTGCAGTAACAAGAATAGGCAAGCCCCCGGGACTCCAGGTCGGAGGCGGCGGATTGATAGGACACCAGGCGTTGGCTTTGGCGGTACGGGGCGTAAGGTCCCTCATCCGGCCCTTCGTCCCAGTCCAGCCCGAGCCAGGAGAGGTCTTCGCAAATTCTCCGGCCATACTCTTCACGGGAACGGTCAGGGTCTATGTCTTCCAGCCGCAGCAGAAGAGCGCCCCCGGCGGCACGCGCGCCCAGCCAGGCGGCAAGAAAGGCCCAGGCATTGCCCAGGTGCAACAGGCCCGTGGGGCTGGGAGCAAGCCGCGCGCGTATCATGGCCGCAATTGTGGCACAGACGCAGGACAGCGGCAAGCGCCCGGGAGGTGTTTTCTCGAGCCATAGCAACAAGACATCTGGCTGAATTGGCTAATTATTTTTGATTTTAGAAAAAAGAGCTGGGAGGTCTTGATTTACGCAGGAACAAGAAGTATGTATATAAGTTACAGTCTATACGAACCTGAACGAGTCGCACGCGGCCGGTTTTTCCGTTTCTCGACGCGCATGGCGGCTCATCTGCAGACCGTAATAGACGTATTCCTAGCGAATGACAGCAGGGTACCATGATTTCAAAAAAAATCTGTATGCTCGGGGCGTTTTCTGTTGGAAAAACCTCCCTGGTCCAGCAGTACGTCCACTCCATATTCACCGACAGGTACCTTTCAACCATCGGTGTAAAGATCAGCAAGAAAGTCATTACCGTTCAGGGGCATGCAGTCACAGTGCTGCTTTGGGACCTGGAGGGCAAGGATGATTTTGTCTCCGTCAACATGTCATACTTGCGCGGCGCGGCGGGCTTTCTGCTGGTGGCCGACGGCACGCGCGCCGAGACCCTGGATATCGCGCTGGCGTTGCGCTCTTCCGCCCTGGCTCTTACCGGCCCGGTTCCCCACAAGCTGCTTGTCAACAAAGCGGACCTCACTCCCTCCTGGGAAGTGACCATGGACCAGATGCAAGAACTGGAACAGCTGGGCGTGCCCATTTCCTTAACCAGCGCTAAAACGGGGCTGGGGGTTGAGGAAACCTTTCGCTTCCTGGCGGAATCCATGGTGACAGGGTGAACCGTGGACGCGTATGATCTGATTTTCCTGGTCTGCAACAGGCTGGATATCGCCGTTTTTCTCCGCGAAGGAGAAGGACGCTATACACTGGCGGGACCGGCCCCGGACTTTTATCGCGAGCTGTTCCCGGCTGAAGAGGACGGTACCCCCTGCCGCGAGCCCTGGCTCCACTCCGGCATGCTGGATTTCTTTCTGTATGATGCGGAGGAATTCTTCGCCAAACAGGAAGACGGCCAGATCATGTCCGGCATCTGGCAGGAAGAAGGCCTGAGCCAGCCGGACGCCCCCCTGCTGACCACCGCTCTGCGGGAAAAAGGCCGGGATTTGCTCATACTCCGCCGCCTGACGGACGAATTTCTCGACCGCGCCAACATTCTCCAAAAAGCCAGGGAAAACCTGCTGGAACACCGCAGCGTGAAAAGCTCTCTGGAATTCTATAAGAAAAAGTCCACCTATGACCCGCTGACCGGCCTGCTCAACAAAGACTCGTTCCTGGAAATCATGAAGGGCGAGCTCGAGCAGCCCAGAGAATCCTCGCCGCGGCTTTCCCTGCTGATGCTGGACGTGGACGATTTCAAAGCGGTCAACGACACCTACGGGCACCTGGTGGGAGACGTCGTCCTCTCCTCGGTGGGGCAACTGCTCCATGATTCGCTGCGCCGCCATGACATAGCCGCCCGTTACGGCGGCGAGGAATTTATCGTGCTCGCCTCCTCGCCTGTTGAACAGGCCGAACGGCTGGCGGAAAAACTGCGCAGCGTCATAGCCGAATACCGGGCCCCGGGCGTGCCCTCTGTCACCGTCAGCATAGGGGTTACCGGCTACATTTCGGGAGAAAGCGGCGAACTATTCATCCAGCGGGCCGACTCTGCCCTGTATGACGCGAAAAAGGCAGGCAAGAACAGGGCTCGCCTGCGCTAGGGGCCGTTCAAACGAACGCCAGACAAGCCGCCCCCGCGCCTAGAAAAGGCCAGGGCGGAATCTTTTTTCCCGCATGCCCCACAGCCGGCATAACCCACAGCGCGGCAAGCAGCGTCTTCAGCCAAAAAAAACAGAAATCCGCCACCAGCAGCCACACGCCGGAAAGCCCGAGCAGCCGCCCCAAGGACCAGGGCGCAAAAAGGCAAACCAGCACTGCGGAAAAAGCCAATGCCCAGAGCCGGCCGGCCAGTCCCGCCGCCCCGGCCAAGCGCCGCGCTTCCGTCCCTCCCCTGGCCAGGCCCAGCAACAGCAACAAAAGCCCGGCCTTGCTCCATAGTTTCGCCCCTTCCCATATAGGCATGACCGACAGGGTTCCCATAGAAAAAACGCTGCCGGGCGCGCCCCGCTGATGGGCGTACCACATGCAGCTTCCCAGCGCGAGACACAGGGGCAGCAAGGCATACAGAGCCGCCATGCGCAGGGCGCGCCCGTCCGTACCGGGAACCAGCCCGGCGGCCGCAAGCGTCAGGCCGAGACAAACAAGGCTTGCCGCGGCCCCCACAGAAATGTCATAAAAGGGAGGCAAAGCGCCCGGAGGAATGAACGCGAACACCGCCAGCGCGCAACATACGGCCAGCGGGCGCGGAATGCCCCCCACACCTTTCCCGGACCGGGAAGACCTATTTTTCCGGGACGCCGCGCCGGACCAAAGCGGCCCCGTCAGAACCGCCAGCGCCAACGTATACCCCGCATAGGCACACAACGCCGCAAAGGACAGCATATGGTCGGGCATACGCACTCCACTTTTCAGCTTTCACGGCCCAGCCGCCAGGCCGGACGCGGCCGGTCCGAATCCTGGAGCTGGCTCCGTTCCCGCCTGGTCCTGTTACCGGCTTTGTTTTGCCTGGGCGCCTTCACGCTGGCGGGCTGGCCCCTGGATACTTTGGTCATCCGCAACAACCAAGCCGTTCTTTTTTCCGCCCCCGCTCCTCTGGGACAGGAATACCGTACCCGTTACATCCATTCCCTGCAACGCACCCCGGTGGTGGACGTGTATCATGTGCTGCAGGGCCGTATCTGGCAGTGGCAGGAGTGGATTCAATCACACAACGCGGGGCTGCCCTCTCTTCCCCCGGCGCGGGGGCGCTTTTTTTCTTCTCCGCCCTGGATGGTTATGGAGGGCGGCGGCGCGGCCTGGTCCAGCCTGGTCTACCGGGTGGGTAACGCGGAACTGGGCCGCAACGAATTCGCCTATTCCCCCGGCCCGTGGATTCCCCTGTATCGGACCTATGACGGCCAGCGTCTTGAGTTTTCCGTCGCCAACCTTCCGCTGTTCCGGGCTTTTTCGCGCTTGGTTTCTCCCTGACCGGCCAGTGTCTCCCGGCCGCGTCCCCCTTCTTTTTTTCTGAACCGCATCGGTAATCCCCCCGAAAAAAAGTAGCGTTTTGAAGTAGAATTTCCGAGAATAAACAGCACGGAGATTTTGCATGAAAACGTCCCGATTTTCCGACAGCCAGATTCTGGCGATTTTGAAGCAGGCTGAGAATGGGGTTCCC
>JAVBNC010000023.1:0-40921 GCA_031551765.1 Desulfovibrionaceae bacterium | reverse complement strand
GAGCATTTTCACATTGAAATTTCTCTTTACGAAAAAATGCTCTGGCCTTGTGAAGCCTTGCGTAACAAGGCCTGCGAGATTGACGTAGGCGGGGTTTCCCCGCCGTTAAGCGGCAATCTCAAAGCGAATATGCTCTAAAAGCCCGGCGTGCCGCAAGGTTTCGCCATGCCCCGGATCCGTGGAGTCTTCCCCCCCCAAAAAAAACATACCCATGTCCGAAAACAGCGAGTAAACCCGTAAAAAAGAGCTATCCTGGGTCAAAAGGAGGCGAGCCATGCAGACCGCGGACAGCCGCGCGTGCTACGCGGCGCTCAAAACCAGGGACGCCCGCTTTGACGGCCGTTTTTTCGTGGGGGTTTCCTCCACGGGCATTTACTGCCGCCCCGTGTGCCCGGCGAAACTGCCCAAGGAGCGGAACTGCGCCTTTTACGAATCCGCAGCGGCCGCGGAGCAGGCCGGGTACCGCCCCTGCCTGATGTGCAGGCCGGAACTGGCGCCCGGCGCGGCGCCCATTGACGCCACGTTCGCGCTGGCCCGCAAGGCGGCCAGGCTGCTGGAGGAAAACTGCGGCAACGGCCAGAACATGGAGGAATACGTCCGCCGCCTGGGCTGCTCGGACAGGCATCTGCGCCGGGCCTTTACGGCCGCGTTCAAGGTCCCGCCCGTCCAATACCTTCAGACCTGCCGCCTGCTGCTGGCCAAAAACCTGCTGACGGACACGGACCTGTCCGTCACGGAAGTGGCCATGGCCGCCGGGTTCGGCAGCCTGCGCCGCTTCAACGACCTGTTCCGCACACAGTACCGCCTTTCGCCCACCGGGCTGCGCAAACAGGCTTCCGGCGCTAAAACGGACGGGGACGGCGTCACCCTGCTGCTGGGCTACCGCCCGCCCTACCAGTGGCAAAAGATGCTCGATTTCCTGGCCCAGCGCGCCATCCCCGGCGTGGAAAGCGTCACTGATGACGCGTACCTGCGCACCGTCCGCTATGCGCGGGACGGGCAAAAACCCGCGCAGGGCTGGCTGCGGGTGGCGCAGCGCCCCGGCAAAAACGCCCTGGCCGTCACGGTCAGCCCGGCCCTGCTGCCCGCGCTGCCGCAGCTGCTGGCCCGCGTGCGCAACCTGTTCGACCTGCACTGCTACCCGGACGCGGTGTACGAAACCCTGTCGGCCATGAACGCCATACGCCCCGGCCTGTGCGTGCCGGGCACCCGGCTGCCCGGCTGTTTCGAGCCCTTTGAAATGGCCGTGCGCGCGGTGCTGGGCCAGCAGATAACCGTAAAAGCGGCGGCCACCCTGGCCGGACGGCTGGCGCAGGCCTACGGGACGCCCGTGAGCACGGGTATGAACGGCCTGACGCACGCCTTTCCCTCCGCGCAGGATATCGCGGCCCTGGGCGACGGTATCGCGGACCGGTTCGGCCCTCTGGGCATCATCCGCGCCCGGTCCAGGACCATTCTGGGTCTGGCGCGGAAAATCGCGGGCGGTGAGCTGGATTTCACCCTCTGCATACAGCCGGAAGCGGAAATGGAAAAGCTGCGCTCCATTCCGGGCATAGGGGCCTGGACGGCGCAGTACATAGCCATGCGGGCCATGGGCTGGCCCGACGCCTTCCCGCATACGGACCTGGGCGTCAAAAAGGCCCTGGCCCCGCTGTCGGAAACGGAAATTCTGGAACTGGCGGAAGTCTGGCGCCCCTGGCGCGGCTACGCGACCGTTAATCTGTGGAATTCCTTATAGATCCAAGGAGCTTGTCATGTTTTACTCCACCAGTTACGCCTCCCCCCTGGGTCCCCTCACCCTGGCCAGCGACGGCGAGCGCATCGTCGGCCTGTGGAACGAAGGGCAGAAGTACTTCGCGGCCACGGTCAAAGGCTCCGTCGAGGAAAAGCCGGACCTGCCGGTCTTCGCCCTCGCGAAAAAGTGGCTGGACGCCTATTTCGCCGGGAAAAAGCCCGCCATTTCCGCCCTGCCCCTGGCCCCCCAGGGTAGCGAATTCCGCCAGGCCGTGTGGGGGATTCTGTGCGAAATCCCCTACGGCCAGTGCGTGACCTACGGGGACATCGCCAAAAAAATGGCCGCCCGCACAGGCAAAAAAAGCATGTCCAGCCAGGCCGTGGGCGGCGCGGTGGGGCACAACCCCATTTCCATCATCATCCCCTGCCACCGGGTGGTCAGTTCCAACAACAGCCTGACGGGCTACGCCGGGGGCATAGACAAAAAAGTGAAGCTGCTGCGGCACGAAGGCGCGCCCGTATCCAAGTACTTCGTCCCGACCAAGGGCACGGCCCTGTGACCCGCAAACCCCACGCCCGCAGTCGCGAAAGGGAGCCGCAATGATCCTCGTCCTGTTCGAAGTGACGGTGAAAAAAGAGCGCATGCCGGACTACCTGGCCCTGGCCGCCGGTCTGAAAGACGAACTTGCCCGGACGGACGGCTTTATCCGCGCCGAACGCTTCACCAGCCTCGTCAACGAAGGCAAGCTGCTCAGCCTCTCGGCCTGGGAAAGCGAGCAGGCCGTGGAAACCTGGCGTAACGCCCTGAACCACCGCCTGAGCCAGCGTCAGGGCTACGAAGCCCTGTTCGAAAGCTACGCGATTACGGTAGCCGCGCCGGTCCGCTCCTACACCCACACGGGCCGGGCGGAAGCGCCGGGGGATTCGGGCGCGTTTTGGAAAAACATAGCTGCCGAAGCCATCTAGCTTCCGCTCCGGGGCCGGTAAGATGCCGGACCGGCAAAGCCGGATCCGGCCCGGCCCCTGCGCTCAATGGCCCTCGCGGGCCTGGCCCGCGCGGGGGACCGCTCCGGCCCCCTCCGGGGGTGTAAGGAAGGTGGGAACTCCCCCTTGACCCCGCGACAGGGGTATGGCTTCGCGCGCGGTGGGCATCTCAGCGAGCGGCGACGCAGAGGGAGAGTTTCAAGTAGCCTGTACCGTCGTCAACACCCTGAAAGGGGTCCAGGGGCGCTAGCCCTTGGCGGGTGCGGGGCAGAGCCCTGCTTTCACTCTTAGATGGCTTCGGCAGCTATCCCAGGCTCTATCTGGCAGGCCTGTAGACGAACGTGGCGTCGAGATCATGGGCCAGGCCGGGGTAGTTTCTCTGGATGGACTTTTTTGCCGCGCCGCTGCTGTTGTACACGCGCAGCGCGGCGCCCGCGGGTTGCGCGCCGCCCGTGCCGGAAGAAGGGCCGCTGCGGCTGATGCCGATGTCGCCGATATAGGTGATTTTCCCCGCTTCCAGCCGCACGCTGGCCGGCTTGCCGGAAATGTTCGTTTTGCCCGCGCTGGCCGGGTCCAGCACGTAGGTGCCGGGCACGACTTTGTACACGTCGTACACGCCGCCGCCCCATACGTGGAAACTGTCCCCGGCGCCGTTAACGGGCGTGCCCCGGCCTTCCAGGCTGAAACGGAGGCTGTCCCCGGAAGCGGCGTACACGCCCGTCCCTGTTTGTGCATATCCGCCCGCGACATAGGCGCAGACGGGGTCCAGGGCCGCGTTCCTGTTCAGGGCGCCCAGGGTGCTTTGGGCGCAGCCGGTGAGGAAAAGCGCGAACAGCGCGAAAAGCGGGAGCTTTTTCATCCGGGCCTCCGTCGGGGCGGGGAACGGGGTTATTGAAACAGATCCCCGGCCAGCAGGGGTTTTTCCGTCAGCGCGCGCGGCTTTTTCTTGTCCAGGTCGATGACGTGGAACAGCGGCGGCGTTTCCAGGTTGGGCACTTCGCTCTTGCTGATGCCCTTGAAATAGAGCAGCACGAAACGCTCTTTCGGCTCCTTGATGAACACGGCGGGGAAAAAGTGCTGCGACTTGCTGCCGTTGGGCCGGGTGGTGGTGGACGTGCCGGAAGCGTGCTGAAAAGCCACGGTTTCGCCGGGCTTTTCCGCGCTGAACACCCGCAGCCTGCCGACCATCGCGTCGTTGTTCTCCTTGCTCTGGTTCAGCGCCGGGCTGGAAAAAAACACCTGCACGGTGTAGTTCGCGCCCGTGGTGTCGACCTTGCTGATGGAAAACCCGGCCTTGTTCACGCCTTTTTCCGCTGCCGGGTATTTCCCGTAGCGCTTGCTCATGTCCTCGGCCGAGGGGCCGCAGCCGGAAAGCCCGGCCAGGGCCAGAAGCAGGGGAAGCGGCAGAATGAAGCGTTTCATGGGGCTTCCTCGGTCGGGCGTTTATTGCGTTTTGCGTTTTTTGGGGCCGCTTTTGGGGCTGTCCGGGGCGGTGAGCGCCTGCGCGCGCACCTGGTCCTCCGTCACCTGCACCAGCCAGCCTTCCTCGGTGTTGCGGGTTTCGTAGTCCTTGCCCTTTTTTTCCGGGGACGCGAAATTGCAGGTTTTGCCCAGCCACTGCGCGAATTCGTCCGGCCCGGACGCGGGCGCGTTGAACTTGAAGCGGGCCAGGGAAAACTGAAGCACCCTTTCGTCGCGCAGGGTGACGTGGTCGGTGGACGCGTAGTTCATCTTGTGCTTTTTCAGCAGCGCGAACATGTCGTCCATGGTCCCCTGTTTCGGCAGCTTGGACATGACCGGGCCGCCCCCGTTCATGATCGTGCCGCTCAGGTTGCCCGAGTTCATGAAATTGATGAGGATCCAGTTGCCGGAACGCTTCACGGAGGCTTCCTGGGCCACGCCGTTGCGGCTGTCGGCCAGGTACACGCTAAAGGGCATGGCATAGGTGCCCGGGGCGCCTTCCCGGCGGTGGCGCCCTCTTTCCCCGCCTATCAGCTCTTTCCAGGTCATGGGCATGCCCAACTGCAGGCCCTGGATTTTAGGGCCAAAGCCCGCCTGGTGAGCGGCAAACGGGTCCGCCGCAAAGGCGGGGGCGAGCGAGAGCAGGGAAAACAGAAAGGCCAGGGCGGCGATTCCGCGCATCGGGGACTCCTTTTTGCGTTACACGCGGCTGTCAGGCGGCTTCAACGATGCGCAACCGCGGTTTCCCGCCGCACGGGAAACAGTACAGCGAGCCGCATGAAAGCAGGGGGCTTTTCCGTACTTTTCCCGCGCGCTCCAGTGGTGCTGCTGTCGCGATACCGTAGCGCCATTGTGCCGGGCTGTAAACAGAGACGGCGGCAAGACCCGCGGGCCGGGACATGCGCGCCCCGGCCCGCCGGGCCGTTGCCGTACCTGCCCTTTTCCGCGCGGCCGGAGCCGCCATGCGCGTATTCCCCGCACAGCAGCTTGAGAAAGGTGGTTTTCCCGCGCCCGGTTCAGGACCTGGCAAAGCGAAATTCCCGCAGACCCGGAAAACGGCACGGCTTACGCCGCCGCGCGTTCACGGGCAAAACCTTTAACAGCCGGTTTTAGCGGGAATTTTCCATTGCGCCCTGTCCTGTTTGGGTTCCTGTTTTCAGGAACAGCCCCTGGCTGATCCTTTTGTTTCTGTACGGCGGACAGGGCAGAGCGTCAGGACGGGACGCCGGGGGCGGCAAAACCGCCCCAAATGCGCCACGGGTTTACTTTGGCCATGCTCTGGGGCATGGATGGGGATATGAATCTGACCCACGGAAGCTTCGGCCGCGCCCGGCGGGACGAAAAAACCACAGGGGACGGGATTATGGAAATGATGTGGCCGGTGCCGGTCATTGCCGCGATATGCGGCGGCATTCTTGCCTCGAACAAAAACAGAAGCGTGGTCGGATGGGTGCTTCTTTGCCTGCTCTTGCCGATCTGCATTGTGATCTTGCTGTGCCTGTCCCCCCTGCCCGCCCGCGCCGGAGAGCAAAGCAGCGCGGCGGGCTCCATGCCCGCGGGCCCCATGCCCGACGAAAAAACCTGTCCGTATTGTGCCGAAACCGTTAAGGCGGCGGCGATTGTCTGCAAGCACTGCGGCAAGGACATCCCGCCGGCGCAGGTGGACATTGTGCAACCCGCCGGGCGGGACAAATAGAAAAGCGCCGCCCGCAGCCGCTTTTATTGCCGCCGGAAAACGCGGCGCGCCAACTCCCGCCGCATTGCTCTAAAAATTATACATGATCCCCGTGGTCACGCTCTGCGTGCGGGAACCGCCCACCATGGGGCTGTCGCGCAGCTCGCGGGGCAGAAAGGTCACTTCGCCGCTGCAGAACACATCCCAGCGTTCGCTGACGCTGTAGCTGACCGTCAGGCCCAGGTAGGGGGAAAGGCCCGCGCCCGCGTCGTAGGCGCCCAGGCCGCTTTTGCGGGCTTCGTTGCCGCGCACGCCGTAGTAGTAGTCGTTGTAGCGGGCGCTGGCCCAGTATGCGCCCAGGGCGGGGATGAACTCCAGCGGCCCGAATTCCGCCGAATATTTGTAGCCCAGCGCGCCGTTCCAGCCTTCGCTGTTGCCCAGCACGTCCCTGGCCGCGCTGGCGTGCAGCATGCCGCAGGGGGTGAGCAGGCGCGCCTCCGCCCCGGCCTCGCCGCTGGAATAGCGCTCCCGCAGCTTGCGCAGGCGGCGGCTGGAGGTGTCCGAGCTGTGGAAGCTGGTGTCGTCGTACCCGCCGAACAGCGAAAGTTCCAGAAATTCCAGGTTGAGCAGCTTCACCCCGGCGCTGTAACCCCGGATGTAGAAATGGTCGCTCTCCAGGCTGACCAGGGGGAACGGCCGCCACTGGGTGTCGTACTTCTTGTAGGGCGTGGTGCTCACGCTGCCCCCGAAACCCACGGAAAATTCCGTGTCCGCCGCCGCCGCGGGGCCGGACAGGGTCAGGAACAGCGCGCAGGCAAGCGCGGCAAGCGCGGAACGCGGGGACGGACGGGTGTTCCGGGTCATCTACAGGATCTCTTTTTTGTTCAGGACGGCGATGCCGAGTTTCTTGACGCGGTGCCAGATGCTGCGCTCCGAAATGCCCAGCAGTTCGGCGGCCTTGACCTGCACCCCGCCGGATTCCTCCAGGGCTTGCATGATCAGTTCGCGCTCCAAATCCTCCAAACGGCGGTCCAGGTCAAGGGGAAAGACGGCCCGCTCCGGCGCGGGGGCCGCCCCCGCGCCCCCCGCGCCGCAGGAAGCCGAGCAGGCGAAAAAGCGTTCCGGCGTCACCCGGCCGCCCGGCATGACAATGGAAAGGCGCTCCACGCAGTTTTCCAGTTCCCGCACGTTGCCGGGCCAGGCGTAGTCCCGCATGGCCCGCAGGGCTTCCGGGGTGAAAACGACCGGGCTTTTGCCCATTTCCGACGCGAATTTCGCCGCGAAATGCTCCGCCAGCAGGGCGATATCCTCTTTGCGCTCCCGCAGCGGGGGCAGCGCGATGGGGTAGACGTTGAGCCGGTAGTACAAATCCTGACGAAAGCTTCCCCGTCCTATGGCCGCCGCCAGATCCTGGTTGGTGGCCGCGATAATCCGCACGTCCACCTTGCGCGAACTATGCGAGCCCACGGGCTCCACGGTCTTCTCCTGGATGCAGCGCAGTATTTTCGCCTGCAAAGCCAGGGGCATGTCGCCGATCTCGTCCAGAAACAGCGTGCCGCCGTCCGCCTGCGCGAAACGCCCCGTCCGGCTGGACGTGGCCCCGGTAAAGGCCCCTTTGACGTGCCCGAACAGCTCGCTTTCCAGCAGGGTTTCCGGAATGGCCGCGCAGTTGATGGTCACAAAAGGCCCGGAAGCGCGCGGCCCGCCGTAGTGCACGGCCTTGGCCACCACCTCCTTGCCCGTGCCGGAATCCCCGGTTATCAGCACGTTGGCGGCGCTCCCGCCCACCTCGCGTATGCTGCGCCGCACCGCCTCCAGAGCCGGGCTTCGCCCTATCAGATTCTCGCCGCTGAACGTTTTGCCCAATTCCTTGCGCAGCTGCCTGTTGTCCGCGCTCAGGGCGTGAAAACGCAGCGCGCTGGCCACCGTGGCTTCCAGCGCGCCCAAATCAAAGGGCTTCACAATATAGTCGAACGCGCCTTCCTTGATGATCTCCACGGCGTCTTTCAGCGCGGCGTACGCCGTCATAATCACCACGGGCAGAGCGGGGTCCCGCGCCTTGACCTTTTCCAGCAGATCGCGGCCGGAAAGCCCCGGCAGGCGCAAGTCGCTGAGCACCAAATGGATTTCCCGCGTCTGCAAGAGTTCCAGCGCCTCTTCCACGGAACCGGCCGTCACCGGAGTGTATCCCATGTTCTCCAAAGCCACGGAAAGCACTTCCAGCAGCTTGGCCTCGTCGTCGACAACTAAAATCGTGTGCATCTGTTGGTCCTGTTTCACTTTTTGGGGAACGTTGTCGAAGCCATCAAAGAGTCGAAGCAGGGCGCTGCCCTGCACCCGCCAAGGGCTAGCGCCCCTGGACCCCTTTCAGGATGTTTGACGACGGGACAGGTCACTCAAAGCTCTCTTTGTGTCCGCACTCGCCCGCATGCCCACCGCGCGCGAAGCGTACCCCTGTCGCGGGGTCAAGGGGGTTTACACCCTTCCTTATACCCCCGGAGGGGGCCGGAGCGGTCCTCCGCGCAGGCCAGGCCCGCCAGGGCCGATGGAGCGCAGGGGCCGGGCCGGATCCGGCTGTGCCGGTCCGGAATCTTACCGGCCCCGGAGCGGAAAACAGGCGGCTTCGACAACTACTCTTCATGCGTTCAGACATACGGTAAACACCGTGCGTCCCGGCGCGCTTTCGCAGGTTATGCTGCCGCCGTGGTCTTCGATAATGGCGTAGGCTTTGGCCAGCCCCAGGCCCAGACCGCTCTTTTTGGTGGAAATGAAGGGCAGATGGATGGTGGGCAGCAGCTCCGGCGGGATGCCCACGCCGCTGTCCGCCACTTCCAGACAGAGCTGAGCCTGGTTTTCCGGCCTGTACAGGCGCAGGGAAAGGGCGCCGCCTTGGGGCATGGCGTCCATGGCGTTCAGGGCCAGGTTGAGCAGCACCTGGCGGATCTTGTTCTCTTCGCCCAGCACGCGGGGGACTTCCGGGCCGGGCGTCTCGTCGCTGAAGGAGCTGGTTATGCCACGGGCGGCGAATTCGGCGGCGCTCAGCTCCAGCACGTCGCGGGCCAGGCTGTCCAGGCGGAAATAGTCCAGCTTGAGCGGCGCGGGCTTGGCAAAGGACAGGAATTCCGTGACCAGGGTGTCGATACGGGCCACTTCCTCCACCACGAAACCCAGCAGGCGGCTTTCCTTGCCCTCTTCCGGCAGCTTGCCGTGCACCAGTTCGGCGGAGGTTTTGATGACCAGCAGGGGGTTGCGTATCTCGTGGGCGAAACCCAGGGCTATTTCCCCCAGCATGAGCGAGCGTTCCTGACGGGCGGAGCGCACGCTTTCGCGCTGCATCAGCTCCAGCTGGCCGGCCATCAGGTTGAAGCCTTCGGAAAGCTCGGCCACTTCGTCGCTGCCGCGCACGTCCACCCGGCCGGTGAAGCGGCCGGAGGCGATATCCCGCACCCCCTGGTTCAAGCGCCGGACGGGCCTGGTCAGCCGCCGGGCCAGCAGGTAGCCGGTGCAGCCGGAAAGCAGCGTCCCGCTCACGAAAAAGGACCAGAACAACGCGTGGTAGCCGGAAATCTTGCCTTCCCGCAGGAACATGCGCGCGGAAACGGCGAACACGGCCAGAATGGCGCCCTGCCCGTCGCGCACCGGGGTGAACAGAAAGTAGCGGTCCGGCTCGTCGTCCGTCCAGTCCGCGTTGAGAACGGAATATTCCTTTGCGCCCTCGTTCAGGGCCTGCAACGCGGCCCGCGGCAGCGTGTAGGACCCGGCGTGCGCGGAAGAGTATGCCTGGCGGAAGCCGCCCTGTTCCGGCAGGAAAATGCGCATTTCAAAGGGTTCCTCGCCGCCGCCTTCCGAAAGCCGTACCGTGAACAGGCTGGCCAGGTCCAGCACGCGCTCGCCGCCGTCTTCCGCCTGCAGCGCGCGTCGGGCCACAATGGCCAGTTCCCGCTCGCCGTTGTCCATGGTCACCCAGCGGAAGGGTCCACCGGGGAACAGGGGGGGGTCGTCCAGGGAACCGAGGCCGGGGCTGGAAAACAGCACCTTGCCCGCCGCGTCTTTCAGCACAATGCAGTCCACGTCCAGGTTGGACATGGCCAGGAGTTCCTCCGGGCTGAAAGAGACCTCGCTTTTCGCGAAACGCGGCTGCAGCAGGGCATGGACGGCGCTTATCTCCCCCTCCGTCTCGTTGACGGTGTGGAAGAGGTAGCGCGAGGCTTCCTGCAGCCAGCGGCCTATGTTTTCGTTGGCCGCGTTGTTCACCAGCCTGGTGGCCACGTGGCTGGCTATGAGCATGGGCGGCACGGCCACCAGGATAAAAGCCAGCACCAGCTTGGCGGCCAGAGATTTGTTCAGGGAACGCAGGGGGTTCATGGGGCTTCGCTTGCTTGGGGTTCGCAACCGGGCGGAAGCGCGGCGTCTGTCCGCTTGTACCACCATTTTTTGTAGTGAACTACATTTTTTGTAGCCTCCGGCCCTCGCATTGCGGGGCCGTGCCTCTGCCGCGTGCGTGAGCGGCAGGGGCACGGCAGGAGCTTTCCCTTGCGGGACTACAGCGAGGTTATTTTTTTGATCCGCGTTATTTTCTGGCACGGGCTTTGCTTTCTCGCGCGGCAAAATCATTCAGGTGAAAATCATGACCGAACCCACGACACAGGACTGGCGCGTTGTCTGCGATTTCGACGGCACTATCACGCCTTTTGACGTCACGGACGCCATTCTGACCCGTTTCGCCGACCCTTCCTGGGAAGAGGTGGAGCGCGAATGGCTGAACGGCGCCATGACCGCCCGCGACTGCATGGACCGGCAGGTCCAGCTTATCGATGTGCCCGCGCCCGAGCTGGACGCCTGGCTGGACAGCGTGCCGGTCACGGACGGCTTCCGGGAATTCGCGGCCCTGTGCAAAGCGCGCGGCCTCAGCCTTACCGTGGTCAGCGACGGGCTGGACTACGCCATCAAGCGCGTCCTTTCCCGCAACGGGGTGGGGGATCTGCCGGTCATTGCCAACCGGCTGCGCTTCCGGGGGGAGAGCGGCTACAAGCTGGAGTTCCCCTACGGCGTGGAAGGCTGCCCTTCCGGCGTGTGCAAGTGCGCCGTGGCCAAGGCCATGGGCGGCAAGGCCCTGCTCATAGGCGACGGCCGCTCGGACTGCTGCGTGGCCGGGGCGGCCGACCTGGTGTTCGCCAGGGAAGGCAAGGAGCTTTTGCGCCGCTGTAAAGCGGAAGGCTACCCGCACCGGGTGTTCAACGACTTTTTCGACGTGGCCGCCCTGCTGGAGGAACTCCCGCGGCACGGCCCCAAGGTCCGCGCGGAACAGGTCTGCGCGGCCGACTGATTTTTTACCTATTTTTTCCCCGCTACCCACTCTTTTTGGAGGAACATGTGAAACGCCCCATTGACGAACAATCCCTGCTCCGCGAGGAAGCCAAATGCTGCTCCTACGGCGACACCGTCCATTACCTGGAACCGGCCAAGTTCTTCACCACCTGTTCCGGCTCTTTTCTCTACGACGCCAAGGAAACGCCGTTCCTGGACCTGCAGATGTGGTATTCCGCCGTCAACTTCGGCTATGCCAACGAACGGCTGAACAACGCCCTGAAACGCCAGCTGGACACGCTCCCGCAGCTGGCTTCCCAGTATCTGCACCCGGAAAAGGTGGAGCTGGCCTCCATGCTCTGCGCCGCCGTGAAAAAAGCGTGGGGCCTGGACGGCCGCGTGCATTTCAACGTCGGCGGCTCCCAGTCCATAGAAGACTCCCTCAAGCTGATCCGCAACGCCAGCGGCGGCAAAAGCCTGATGCTGGCCTTTGAGGGCGGCTACCACGGCCGCACCCTGGGCGCGTCCTCCGTCACCTCTTCCTACCGTTACCGCCGCCGCTACGGGCATTTCGGCGACCGGGGCATGTTCATCCCCTTTCCCTACTGTTTCCGCTGTCCCTACAAAAAGCGGCGCGAAGACTGCGGCCTGTACTGCGCGGACCAGTTCGAGCGGCTCTTTGAAACCGAATACTACGGCCTGTGGGACCCCAAAGCCCAGGAAGCCGAATACGCCGCCTTCTACGTGGAGTGCATCCAGGGCACCGGCGGCTACGTGGTGCCGCCCAAAAAGTACTACCCCCGCCTGAAAAAAATTCTGGACGAGCACAAGATCCTGCTGGTGGACGACGAAATCCAGATGGGCTTCTACCGCACCGGCAAGCTCTGGGGCCTGGAGAACTTCGGCATCAGGCCGGACGTCATCGTCTTCGGCAAGGCCATGACCAACGGCCTCAACCCCCTGGCCGGCATCTGGGCCAAAGAAGAGCTGATCAACCCCCAGGTCTTCCCCTGCGGGTCCACCCACTCCACCTTTGCCAGCAACCCCCTGGGCACGGCCGTGGCCCTGGAAACCATGCGCATGGTGGCGGAAAGCGACTACGAAAAGCGCGTCACCGAAGCGGGCGCCTATTTCCTGGCCGGTCTCAAGGAACTCAAGTCCCGCTACCCCATCATCGGCGACGTGGACGGCCTGGGTCTGGCGCTCCGCGCGGAAATCTGCAAGCCGGACGGCTTCACCCCGGACAAAGCCATGCTGGACCGCATGGTGGACGAAGGCATCAAGGGCGACATAGCCGTGGACGGCAAGAACTATGGCCTTGTGCTGGACGTGGGCGGCTATTACAAGAACGTCATCACCTTCGCGCCTTCCCTGCACATCTCCCGCGAGGAAATCGACCTGGCCATGCGCCTTTTGGACGAAATTCTGCGCCGGGTGAGCAAGTAGGCATAAAGGCAATTTGGTCGAAGCCATCTCAGAGTGAGAGTGGGGCGCCGCCCCACGCCCCGCCAGGGGGATGATCTCCCTGGACCCGCATCAGGGGTACTTTCGCGGCTCCCGGTTCCGGTTATGCGGAACCGGGGCCGCATCAGCGGTTATAAGGACTATGCTCATGACTGGAATACGAAAGGCGATGACGCAGTGCGCGGAAGAGCAGTCCGGCCACTTTTTCCCCGGCAGCCGCGTGGCCGTGCTGCTGGTGCACGGCCTGACCGGAACGCCCAGGGAAATGCTCAGCGTGGCCAAGCGGCTGCATAAATACGGCTTTACCGTGTACTGCCCCGTGCTGGCGGGCCACTGCGGCACGGAAGAGGAACTGAAAGCCACCCGCTGGCAGGACTGGGCGGACAGCGCGGAAAAAGCCCTGCTGGAACTGCGCGCGCACGCGGACGTCATTTTCGTGGGCGGGCTTTCCGCCGGGGCCGTGCTCAGCCTGTACCTGTCGGACCGGCACCCGCACCTGGTGCGCGGCATGGCGCTGTATTCCACCACCCTGAAATGGGACGGCTGGAGCATTCCCAAGCTCAGCTTCCTCTTGCCGCTGGTGCTGCGCCTGCCCTATTTCGGCAAGCGCGTCCATTTTGTGGAAGCCTTTCCCTACGGCCTGAAAAACGAACATCTGCGCCGCCGCATCGTGGCCAAAATGAACAGCGGGGATACCTCCGCCGCCGGGCACACCCACACCCCCGGCTTTATCGTGCGCGAGCTGTGGCGCATGGTGGACGCGGTCAAAGCCCGCTTTGCCTCCATCCGCACGCCCGCCCTTATCGCCCACGCCAGCAACGACGATATCGCCGGGCTGCGCAGCAACGCCCTGTACATGCAAAAGCGCCTGGCCGGGCCCACGGAACTGCTGCAGTTGCACGACAGCTACCACATGATCACCGTGGACCAGGAACGCCACCTGGTTTCCGACGCCACGGCCCGCTTTTTCGCCCGCCACCTGGGCGCGGCTGAACGCGCGCTGCTGGCGGGAGCGGCCAAAGAGGCCATTCCCCCCCGCGAAACCCCGGAACAGCGGGAAAGCGAACCCGGCCCGTCTGAAGTTCCGGCCCTGGCGGAAACGGCATGACCGGTCTCGCCATCATGCTCTGGCTGCTGAACATGTCCATGGACACGTTCGGCCACCTGGCCTTCAAGGCCGCCGCCAGCCAGGGCGTGGAACTGGACGGCTGGAGCCACTGGAAACACATGGCCCGCCGCCCCTGGCTGTGGGCCGGGGTAAGCTGCTACGTGTGCGAGTTCTTCGTCTGGGCCGCCTTTCTCTCCCAGGTGCCGCTGGCCGTGGGCGTCATGCTCGGTTCCTTCAATATCGTGGCGCTGATGATAGCCGGGCGCATCATGTTCAAAGAACGCCTCACGCCCTGGCGGGTCACGGGCATCACGCTCATCACCGCGGGCGTCATCCTGGTGGGGGTGGGCGCATGAAGCGTTTTTACCTCATCGGCTTTCTCTGCCTGATGGTGTTCGACACCACGGCCCAGACCTGCTTCAAATTCGTGGGCATGGCCGCCGACCCCCTGGAATTCAACGCGGCCTGGCTGCTGCGGGTCATGACCACGCCCTGGTCCTACGGCGCGCTGGCCGGGTACCTGTGCTCCTTTGTGGCCTGGATGACCCTGCTGCGCTACGCGCCCATAGGCCCGGCCTTCGCGGCCTCGCACATGGAGCTGGTCAGCGTGACCCTGCTCTCCGCCTGGCTGTTCCACGAACCCCTCACCCTGCCCAAAATCGCGGGCGGCGCGCTCATTCTGCTCGGCGTGCTCTGTCTGGCCAAGGATGAGAGCGCGGGCGAGGGGAACGCGGGGAACGCTGTCGAAGCCAACAAAGAGCCGAAGCAGGGCTCCGCCCTGCACCCGCAAGGGGGGTGACCCCCCTTGACCCCGCGACAGGGGGTACGCGTCGCGCGCGATGGACATGTGGGCAAACGTGGACACAAAGGGAACATTTCAAGTAAGCTATCCCGTCAGCCGACCCTGAATGGGTTCCAAGGGGCGCGCCCCTTGGCGGGTGAGTCCAGAGAGGGCGGAGCCCTCTTTGGCCGCCGGAGGCATCCCATCTAATTGGCTTCGACAACTATTTTTAAAGGCCCTTTCATGCCGCCAGCGATTCTTAAACCTGAGCTGCCGCCCACGGCGGGCTTGCCTCTGGCTTTCGGCGACTATGTGCGCCGGCCGGATTTGCCGTTCGTCCAGGCTTTGGAACGCTGGCCGTGCCTGCCGGGGCCTATTCTGACCTGCTCCGGCACGGCCGCCCTGGTGGTGGCCCTGAAAACCCTGTTCCGCCGCGCGCCGGAGAGGAACACGGTCATTGCGCCCGCTTACTCCTGCCCGCTGGTGCCTTTGGCCGCCGCGCTGGTGCCCGGCTTGCGGGTGGCGGTCTGCGATACCCTGCCCGGCGGCTTTGACCTGGACCCCCTGCAACTGGATGAACTGTGCGGCAAAAATACCCTGGCCGTGCTGCCCACACACCTGGGCGGCCGGGTGGCGGACGCGGGCCTGGCCGTTTCCGTGGCGGCGCGGTGCGGGGCGTACGTCATTGAGGACGCGGCCCAGGCTCTGGGGGCCTTCGCGGCGGACGGGAACAGCGTGGGCCTGGCCGGGGACGTCGGTTTTTTCAGCCTGGCGGCGGGCAAGGGGCTGACCACCTTTGAAGGCGGCGTGCTGGTCAGCCGGGACCCGGCCCTGCGCGCGGAACTGGCGGGCGTGGCCCGGGAAACCCTGCCCTCCAGTCTCTTCTGGACCCTGCGCCGCAACCTGGAGCTTTTGGGCTACGGCCTGCTCTACAACCCCCTGGGCCTGCGCCTGGCCTATGGCCGTAATCTGCGCCAAAAGCTGGACCGGGGTGACGAAGCCGGGGCCGTGGGCGATTATTTCACCCTGGCGAACATTCCCCTGCACGGCCTGGACGGCCTGCGCGGGCGCGTGGCCGCCAACGGACTGGCCCGGCTGCCCGCGTTCCTGGCGGCGGGAAAAGAGCGGGCAAAAGCGCGGCGGCAGCGGCTGGCCGGGCTGAAAGGGGCGGTCGTGCTGGCGGACCCGCCCGGCGCGGACGGGGTCTGGCCCTTTTTCATGCTGCTGCTGCGCTCGCGGGAGCAACGGGACCGGGCTTTGCAAAAACTGTGGCGCGCGGGCCTGGGCGTGTCCAAGCTCTTTGTGCGCGCCCTGCCGGATTATGATTTTCTGCGTCCCCTGTTTCAGGGGCGGGAACCGGACTGCCCCAACGCGCGGGACCTGGCGGCCAGAATGCTCACCATCTCCAACACCCCCTGGCTGGACGGCGCGGCCTTTGAGCGCATAGCCGGAACCCTGGAGAACGGCCTGTGAACGGAAGCTTCCGTAACCTGCTGGAGCCCGCCGCTTTTGCCGGGCTTTTCGCGCTGTGCCCGCCGCAGGGCTTTGCCTGCCGCCGAGGCGCGTCGGGCCTGCCGCTGTTCCTCACGCCGTTCGACCTCTTGACCACCCTGGACAGCGGCCTGCGCAGGCGTCTTTCCCGGCTGCCCTTCTGGGGGCTGTGCTCGCGGCTGTGCACCTTTTCCACCTGCTTTGCCGGGACCACCATCACGGAATACACGCCCCTGCCGGAACGCGCCGCGCCGCAAGACCTGCTGGAAGTCCTGCTGGAAGGGCACGGCCGGGGCCGTTCCCTGACCATCATCAAGGATTTGCCCCTGGCTTCCCCCCTGCTGCCGGACGAAGACAACGCCTTTGCCGACCAATTGGCCGCGCTGGCCCGGGACAGGGGCTTTATCGCCGTGGAAGGCCAGGCCCTGGCCTACGTGCCCATAAATTTCACCAGCCTGGACGAATACCTGGCCCGGCTTTCCGCCGCGCGGCGCAAGGATTTGCGGCGCAAGCTGAAAAAGCGCGCCCTGCTGGACGTGGAAACCCTGCCCCTGGGCGACGCGGCCTTCTCCAGCCCCGCCCTGGTGGACGAGCTGTACGCCATGTACCTGTCCGTGTTCGCCCAAAGCGACATCCACTTCGACCTGCTGGGCCGGGACTTTTTCGCGGCCCTGCTGCAAAGCCGGGACTGCGGAGGCGTCGTGATCTTCTACCGGCACGGGGGAAAACTGGCCGGGTACAATATCTGCCTGGTCCGCAACGGGATGCTTATCGATAAGTACATCGGCCTGGCCTACCCCCTGGCCAGGGAGCTGAACCTCTATTTCATCAGCTGGATGGTCAACCTGGAATACGCCCTGGCGCACGGCCTGCGCTTTTACGTGGCGGGCTGGACAGACCCGGAGGTCAAGGCCGGGCTGGGCGCTTCCTTCACCTTTACCCGGCATCTGGTGTGGGTGAAAAATCCTTTGCTGCGGGCTTTGTTGCGGCCGCTGCGCCGCTTTTTCGAATCCGACGGCCGGGCCTTGCGGAGCACATCATGACGCGGATCCCGCGCAACCTGGGGGAACGCCCCCTGATTCTGGACTTTGACGCCTCGGTCCCGCCCCTGGCTGCGGATGAAACCCGCCTGTCCCTGGCCGCCTGGCAGGAACAGATACGTTTCGGCTGCGCCATGCGCGCCTGGGCCGGGCTGGAAACCCTGCTGGAGCAAGCCATGCCGGACGAACACGGCTGCGTGTTCACGGGCAGCGGGGATTTCCACCACCTCTCGCTCTTTCTGCTTGGGCATCTGGCCCGGCGGCGCGCTCTCGCCCCGGATTCCCTGGACCTGGTGGTCTGCGACAACCACCCGGACAACATGCGCTACCCCTTCGGCCTGCACTGCGGTTCCTGGGTGGCGCACGCGGCCAAACTGCCCTGCGCGCGGCGCGTCCACGTCATCGGCATCACCTCGCCGGACATAGACTGGACCCACGCCTGGGAAAATTGCCTGGCGCCCTTTGTGCGCGGGAATCTCTTTTACTGGAGCGTGGGCCGGCGCGCGTCCTGGCTGGGCCTCTTGGGCAGGGGCGGCCAGGCCCGGGACTTCGCTTCCGCCGACGCGCTTATTGAGGCTTTTCTGCCCGTGCTGGCCGAAAGCCCGTCCGTGTATCTTTCCATGGACAAGGACGTGCTCAGCCCCGCCGTGCTGCGCACCAACTGGGACCAGGGCGTGTTTGAGCCGCGGCACCTGGAAACCGTGATCCGGGCCTGTTCCGGCAAACTGGCCGGGGCGGACCTGTGCGGCGAGGTTTCCGCGTATGCCTATTCCGGCTGGTTCAAACGCCTGCTCAGCCGCCTGGACGGCCAGAAAACCCCGGACGCGGCCACCCTGGAAAGCTGGCGGCCCGCGCAGCAAAGCCTGAATCTGCGCCTGCTGGAAATACTGCGGGACGCGGGCGGCACGGCGGCCCGGTCCTCATAATCCCTTGCCCCGCGCGTCTGGCCTTGCGCCCGGCCTTTGTGCTACCCCTTGTCCAGCAACAAAGGGGGGACGCATGACGCTTCAAGACTGTTTCCAAACCCGCGACGCCCTGCTCATGGAAGGGGCCCTGGGCGAACGCCTGAAACGCGAATACGGCATCACTTTTGACGATCAGGTCGCCATGGCGGCCCTGCTGTACGCGCCGCACAGCAGGGCCGCCGTGCGCGCGCTGTGGTTGCAGTACGCGGCCATGGCCAAACGCCACGGCCTGCCCTTTCTGGCCACCACCACCACGCGCCGCGCCAACAAGGAGCGCGTCGCCGCCGCCGGTCTGACCCGCGCCCTGCTGGCGGACAATGTGCGCTTTCTGCAAGAAGTGCGGGAAGAGGCGGACACGCAAATGTACGCGGGCGGCCTGATGGGCTGCCGTGGCGACGCCTACACCGGCGTAGGAGCCTTGAGCGAGGCCGAAGCCAAGGACTTCCACGCCTGGCAGGCGGAAGGCTTTGCGGAGGCGGGCGCGGATTTTCTGTACGCGGCCATCATGCCCACCCTGCCGGAAGCCAAAGGCATGGCCCGCGCCCTGGCGGCCACCGGTCTGCCGTACCTCATCAGTTTCACCATCCGGAAAGACGGCCGCCTGATAGACGGCACCTTTGTCCACGACGCCATCCAAGCCATAGACGCGGCCGCGCCAAGCCCCCCGCTGTGCTATATGGCCAACTGCGTCCACCCGGCCGTGGCGCGCGCGGCCCTCACCCGGCCCCGCAACCGGAGCGCCGCCGTGCGCGAGCGCTTCAAGGGCCTGCAGGCCAACACCTCCCCCCTGCCCTACGCCGAACTGGACGGCGCCGGCGAGCTGCACTGCCTGGAACCGGAAGAGTTCGCGCAAGACATGCTGCGCCTGAAACAAGAGCAAGGCCTGAAAATCCTCGGCGGCTGCTGCGGCACGGACCTGCGGCACATGGAAGCCGTGGCGCGGGGGCTTGTTTCCAAATAATTGGCTTCGACAGCTGCTCTCAATTTTTCGCCACCAGCTCCAGAATACTCTTACGGCTATGCAACTGCGTGCGCCGCAAAATATGGTGCACGTGCAACCGCGCGGTATAAGGCGAAACGCCCAGGGCTTCCGCTATGGTTTTGGTATCCGCGCCTTTCAGCAGCAGATGCAGCACCTCGCGCATCCTGGGCGTCAGGTTGTAGCGCTCGGCGAACACTTCCGGGGTCATCATGCCTTTTGCCGGGGGCGGGGCTATGCCCAGGGCTTCGGCTATTTCCCGGGTGCCCGCTCCTTCCAGGAGCAGGTGCAGCACGTTGCGCATCCTGGGGCTCAGGTTATAGCGCGCGGCCAACTCCGCCGGGGTGGCTTCGCCCTGTTCCCACTCGGGCGGCAGAATGCCCAGGGCTTCGGCCAGAGCGGGCGCGTCCGCCCCGTCCAGCAGCAGACGCAGCACTTCCTGGTCGCGGGTTGAAAGCCCGTGGTGTTCCGCGAACGCTTCCGGGCTGACCGGCGGGGCGGCGGGACGCGCGCGCGCCGGTACGGCGGGGGCTGCCGTTGGAGCGCCCAAGGCGGTGACTATAATGCCGCCGGCCAGCAGCATGGCGCTGAACAGCAGCAGTTCCACGGGCGGCCGCCCGGAACCGTGCGCCAGCGCGGAAACGAGAAAGGCCACGCCCCACAAAAGGTGTATCGAAACGCACATCAGGCCCGGGAAGCGGCCTTCAAAAGGCCCCCTGCCCAGCAGCAGCAACATGGCCATATACAAAAGGTGCTGCGCCGCATAGGCCGCGTAAAGGAGCAGGCCGTGCAGCGCCGTTCCCTGCCGGGTCACCAGCAGAACGGGCATGAGCAGAAAAACGCAGGCGCAGGAGGAAACCAGAACCCGGGCGCCCTGTTGCCCGTATTTGTCCATGCACAGCCCGGCCAGCAGGCAGAGGAAAACGAACAGCGCGTGCGCCCAGGAAGGGCCGGGCAGGAAATACAGAATCTCCATGGAGACGCCCCCGCCCAGGAGGCCGTTCATGCAGAAGCAAAGCGCCGCCATGAACAGCAGAGCGCCCGGGCTGAAGGCCGAACGCCAGGCCGGGTGCCTCGGCCCTTGTTCCGGGAGCCCGTCCGGCAGGACCGAGTTTCTCTGCCACAGCACCAGGGCCAGGCTCAGCGTCATTCCCAGGCAGACGTACAAGGCCTTCCGCATGGACATCAGCGAAAAGGCCAGCTGTTCGGGCGAAGGCGTTCCGCCCCCGTTCAGTGCGCCGCTCAGATCCGGCAGCAGCATGAGCCAGAAAAGCTCCAGAAAAATGAAAAAGGCGGCCATGGCGCGGCCCAGCCAACGCGGGGGCACCCAGGCGAAAAACAGCATCTGGCCCAACGGCACCAGCGCGCCCAGGCCGAAAGAAGCGGCAAGCGGCAGACCAAGCGGAACATACGAGCTGCAAAACCCCTTGCCCCAGGCGATAAGCAGCGAAAGCACCGCAAGGGGGCAAAGACAAAGGAAAAGAAAAAGGCGCTGCCGGGTTTTCTCTTTTTCCCCGCCCGCCGGGTTCCGGCACAAGAGACGCAACGCGTGGGGCATGACAAAAGCGCCGGCAAGAAGCCCGCAGGCGAACCAAGAAAAGCTCCGGTAAAAAAGCCGCGCGGGGCTGCCGTGCAAATGCATGAGCATTATGCCGAGAAAAGGGGGGAGACACAAAAGAAGCAGCAGCACGATAGCGTAGGCTGTTTCCGATATTCCCGTACTTTTTGCTGTTTTCATAACACGTCGCGCTGATCGCGCCGGAATCGCGGCAAGGAAAAAATTATCCGTCCCCCGCTCTTTCCGGCACATGCTTGAGAAAAGTTTCCACAGTCAGGCGCGACGAGGAGGAAAAAGAAAAAACAATGCATTGAATAAAATAAGTTGCGCCATTGTCCATCATTAACACATACATGACAAAAAATATAGCTGTTATTTAACAATACAGAGACGATAGAGAGAACCATGGTGAATGCATAAGAGAAAAAGAGCAGCAAAATAAGTATGGAAGTCATTAAAAATACAACCAACTCCCTGGTCCTTAAAAATGGCTATATCCTTTGTTGTTTGTCAAAAATGCACCTTGAAATATTTTTGCGTCTTCGTCCAGCCCTGGGCGGCGAAGCAGACTGCACAATATATTTAATTATTTCAGTAAAATACATATTTCCTATAGTACGAAATACAACATACAACACAACATAAACACCGGCCGGATTCCCCGGCACAGCACGCTTTTTTTCCAGAACCACCCCCTTTCGGCCGGCCATGTGAAAAAAAATGAAATTTTTCACATTGATGGTTGGACCCGCACGCCGCGCGGCGCACAACAGCGGAGCCACGGCCAACGCGCACCCGGAAAACGGAACGGGCACGGATATCCCCTGTGCCCGTTCCGTTTTCCGGCGCCTTGCTCCGCTTTGCCCCGTGTCCCGCACACGCGCAGCCGAAACTTTGCAGCGCGAGCGAAAAAACACGAATAAAAATACCAATATAATTGTAGTGTTATTGAAAAAACAACATGCCGGACAACACACTTCCACTTTCAAATGCAACTAGTTGGGATTGCAGGTCTTTCTAAATTTCGCCAAAAAATAAACCGCGCAACGTACCCGTTGGGCTCAGACCGCAGCAGCGTATCGCCGTAGGAGGGCGCATGACCACCAAATACAAAATTATCCTGGGTTTTCTTTTGATGATGGTTCTTCTGGGGACCGTTTCTTTCCTGGGATACAACGGCGTGCAGCGCTCCTCCGAAGGGTTCACCGAATACCGCCGCCTCGCCCGGCTGAATGTGGCCACCAGTAACCTGGATTCGGCTGTATACGCCGCCGCTTTCCACATCAGCCAATTCCTGGACAGCCGGGACCCCGCGGATGCGGAAAAATCCCGCCGGGCCCTGGCTTCCGCCAAGACCAAGGTGAAAGAAGCCCTGGATTTCGTGGTCAACCCCAAGCGAAGAGCCGCGCTGCAAACCATAGGCGATGATCTGGAGGCGTTCCGCAACCACGTGGACAACGTGGAAAAAGCCCTGCTGGAAACCCACAACATTTATAAAACGACAACCCGGCCCCAGGTGCGGGCAATGGCGCAGCGCCTCCTGGACCTTTCCGAGATGGCGAAAAGCATCAACAATATAGACGCAATGGCTACTCTTTCCAGCATCTGGTTTCACCTGTCAGCCGCGCGCTCAAGCATCAGCCGTTTTCTGGAATCCCATCTCCCGGCTGACGCGGAACAGGCCAGGGAAAGGCTGGCTAATACGGCCAAGGCCGTAAAAATTCTGGAAGCCGACCTGCGCACGGACACAGGCCGCAAAACCTTTGCGGCCGCCGCCGATACCTTTGCCGCTTTAAATGCATCTTTCGCCGCCATGGACAAATCCATCAAGCTGTCCTCGGAAGCCCTGGACGGCGTGGCGGCCATATCCCATAAACTGGACAAGGATACCGGCGCGCTCGGCGCGGAAGTCAACGAGGAAATGCTGGCCCACGGCCAGGCCATGCTGCGCGGCAACGAGGAAACGCAGCGGAACACGCTCAGCGTGGGCATGGCGGGCATGCTGCTGGCCATACTCTGCGCCGCGAGCATCATTATCAGCATCATCCGCGTGCTCAAGCAGGTGGGCGGCTTTGCGGAAGCCGTGGTCAGGGGGAATTTCTCCTACCAGCTCACCGTGCGGGAAAAGGGCGAAATAGGCGCCATGATGGAAGCCATGAAGCACATTCCCCGGGTACTGGAACAGGTCATGCGGGACGTGGAAAAACTGGCCGGGAACGTTCTTTCCGGCCGCTTCCGGGAACGCCTGGACGCCGAGTCCCTTCCCGGCTCCTTCGGCCAGCTGGCCAACGCCGTCAATTCGCTGGGCAACGCCTATACCGGGGTCATGGATGCCCTGCCCGTGCCGCTGATGGCCTGTGACAAGACCAACAGCATCCTGTTCCTGAACCGGGCCGCTCAGGGCGCCCTGGGCGGGGAGCTTACCGGCACCAAGTGCAGCGGCCACTTGAAGGCGGCGGAATGCGGCACGGACAAGTGCCTGGGCGCCTGCGCCATGGCGCGGAACGGCGCCTACGCGGCGGAAACCGCCATTCATCCCCAGGACAAGCGCATGGACGTTTCCGTGACGGCCATGCCCCTGCACAACCTGCAAAACGACGTCGTGGGCTACCTGGAAGTGATTACCGACCTTTCCGCCATCAAGGCGCAGCAGACCACCATGCTGCGGGTGGCGCACGAGGCTTCCGAGATATCCGACCGCGTGGCCGCCGCTTCCGAACAGCTGGCCGCCCAGGTGGAACAGATTTCGCGCGGCGCGGAAATGCAGCGCGCCCGCGTGGAATCCACGGCCACGGCCATGGAAGAGATGAATTCCACCGTGCTGGAAGTGGCCCGCAACGCCGGGCAGGCTTCCGAGCGGAGCGAAGGCACCCGCCAGAAGGCGGAAGCCGGCGCGAACCTGGTCAACCAGGTGGTGCAGTCCATCAACACCGTGAACAAAGTGGCCGTGACTCTGCAGGAAAACATGCAGGAACTGGGCAAGCAGGCGGAAAGCATAGGAGGGGTGATGAACGTCATTTCCGATATCGCGGACCAGACCAACCTGCTGGCCCTGAACGCGGCCATTGAGGCGGCCCGGGCCGGGGAAGCCGGGCGCGGGTTCGCCGTGGTGGCGGACGAAGTGCGGAAACTGGCGGAAAAAACCATGTCCGCCACCCACGAAGTGGGCGCGAGCATCAGCGCCATTCAGCAGTCCACGCGTGTGAATATCGGCGAGGTGGGCGGCGCGGTGAAAAACATCAACGACGCCACCGGGCTGGCCAACGCTTCCGGAGAGGCGCTCAAGGAAATAGTGGATCTTGCCTCCGCCAACTCTTCGGTGGTTTCGTCCATAGCCACGGCAGCGGAAGAGCAAAGCGCCACTTCCGAGGAAATCAACCGGGCCGTGGATGAAATCAACCGCGTGGTGGCGGAAACCACGGAAGGCATGGTGCAATCTTCCGCCGCCGTGCAGGATCTCTCCAAAGTGGCCCAGCAGCTCAAGCGCGTAATGGAGCAATTGCGCTGCTGAGTCTCCGAGGGAGGAATGTTCGACCCTGCATTCCTCCCTTTAGCGAAAAAAACGCCTTGCGCGCGGAACCGCGCCCGGGAGGCAGCATCATATGTTCATTTTTTCCGTGAAGGACCGGACGCGCCTGCGCACGGCCATTGAAGGCATCATTCAGGATTCCAAAGGATTTGAGAAGGAAATCGGCCTCACCCTGCTCGCCCTGCTTTATGACCTTGAGGCTTCCGAAGCGGCGCGGCAGGTCCTGGAAAAAGAAGTGCCCCTCGCGAGGAAACCGGCCTGCGAGGACCAGACGTTCGACCTGGCGTCCATGGAATGGCTGACCGGGCTGGAAACACGCTACAGCGCCGCCAGGGAAAAGCTGGCCGGCCGGGACGAAAAGATGGAAGCGGTGTGCGAGCTGCTCATGCTTTCGCACCAGGTGCCCGCCCTGGTGCGGGAAACGCAGCGCCTGAAAACGCTGGTCGATGAGCTGATGCTCTATTCCTCCGACCACACCGCGCTGCATTAGAGCCGTTTCGCCTTGAGGTGCTTGCTGAGCAAGCACCTCAAGGCATTGCGAATTCGGCGTATCTTTTGCCGAAACGCCCGGACCGGGCCGTGCGTATTCTCAGCGCGGCTTTGCGTAGCGGGCGATTTTTTCCATCAGCGCCTGCTCGTCAATGGGCTTGGAAAGGTGGTCGTTCATGCCGGCCCGCCTGCACTGTTCTATGTCTTCCTGAAACGCGTTGGCGGTCATGGCCAGAATGGGTATGGACCGCGCCCGCTCCAGCGGCAGGGAGCGGATGCGGCGCGTGGCCTCGTACCCGTCCATTTCCGGCATCTGAATGTCCATGACGATCAGGTCGTAGCGCCGCGGGTCCGCTTGAAACGCTTCCACGGCCAGGCGGCCGTTTTCCGCCGTTTCCACGTGGATGCGCGTGTCTTCCAGCAGGGTGGTGAAAATTTCCCGGTTGATCTCGATATCTTCCGCCAGCAGAATGGTCAGTTGCGAGAAGTCGGGCAGTTCCCGGTCCTGCCGCGTGACGCTCCGGGTCAGGCCCGTGACCTCGTTGATGGCGTCCACCAGGATGGAAGGGAACAGCGGCTTGGGCACAAAGGTTTCCATGCCCGCGTCCGTTGCGGCCGCTTCCATGGCATTCCACTCCAGGAAAGAGGCCATGGGCACCACGCTGGCGTACCCGCCCGCCTTGCCGTTCCCCCCGGCCGCCTCGCGCACGGCCTGGCGCAGGCGCTTGGCGCATTCCAGGCCCTGTCCCCCTTTGCCGCCGCAGTCCACAAAGGCCACGGCGTAGGGTGTGCCTTCTTCTTTGGCCGCGCGGACCAGGCCCAGAGCCTGGGCTTCGCTGGTGGCGGCTTCCGCGCGCACGCCCAGCCTGCTCATGATGGCCAGGAAATAGCCGCGCAGCTCCTCGTCCCGGTCCAGCACCAGCACGCGCAGGCCCTCCGCGCGCTCTTTGGGCAGGGGCGCGGGTTCCTGCCGGGCCTGGCGGCGCAGCGTCACTTCAAAGGTGAAGGTGGCGCCCTGGCCCGGTTCGGAGGTCACCCAGATCCGGCCGTCCATTTTTTCCACAATGCTCTTGGATATGGCCAGGCCCAGGCCCGTGCCGCCGAAACGCTTGGCAATGCCGCCGTCCGCCTGTTCAAAGGCGCTGAAAATGCGCGCCATCTGCGCCTTGTCCATGCCTATGCCGGTGTCGGCCACGGAAAAGCGCAGCACGCTCTGTTCCCCTTCCCGCCGGGCCTCGCGGGCCGTCAGGGTTATGGTTCCCTCTTCCGGCGTGAACTTGACCGCGTTGGACAGCAGGTTGGTGATGACCTGGGACAGCCGCAGCTCGTCCCCCACGCAGTGCAGGGGCATGGCGCCGTCCATGGTTATGCGCAGGGTCTGGCGCCGTTTTTCCGTTTTTTCGGAAATCATGTTGCAGATTTTCATCAGCGCGCTTTCGATATTGAAGGGCGAAGCGTCCAGCTCGAACTTGCCGGACTCTATCTTGGACATGTCCAGCACGTCGTTGATCAGTTCCAGCAGGTGCACGGACGAGGTGTTGATGGTGCTGATGCAGTGCCGCAGCTTTTTCACGTCCGCCGAAGACCCGGCTATTTTGGTCATGCCGATGATGGCGTTCATGGGCGTGCGCATTTCATGGCTCATGCGGGAAAGGAAATCGCTTTTGGCGCGGGTTCCGGCCAGGGCCGCTTCCCTGGCGTCCACCAGGCTGCGGGTCATTTCCTTTTCAATGATGCTGGAAGCGATGAGCAGTCCGCCGGCCACGGCCACGGAAACCTGCTCTTCGCTGAACAGGCGCTCTTCTTCGCTGTCCACGGTGATAAAACCCCACAGCCCGTCCTTGACCAGCACCGGCAGCACCAGAATGGCGCCTATGGCCAGATTGGGGAACACGTTCTTTTCCCGTTCCGTCATGTCCGGCCGGATTTTGTGGATGTGGCCGCCGCCGGAAAGAATTCTGTACCAGTTGGGCACTTTTTCGCCTCGCAAAATGCCCGCCGCGCTTTCCTTGCGTTCCGACCAGCCAAAAAGGCGCTCGAAATAAAGGGCATCTCCCTCGTCGCGCCGGGCTTTCCAGATATAGGCGCCGCTCCCGCCCATGATGGCGCACAGGGCCTTTACGGCGCGGCGCACAAAGTCCGCGTGCTCGCCTTCTTCCAGGGCCAGGATATTTTCACCTATGCCGTGCATGAAGCGGATGTATCCGGTGTTGCGCCGGTACAGCTCTATGTTCCTGCCGTGTTCCGCGCGCGCGTCGTCGCGGGACTTGACCATGCAGTTCAGGGGGATATTGATGCCCAGGGCTATTTTCCGGGCCATGGCCCGGCAGGATTCGGAACCGCAGGCCCCGCAGTTGAAGTTCTGCTTGGCGAAACTGTCCTTGTCCAGCAGGGCGAAAGAGTTCCGGATATCCTCCTCGCTCAGTTCCGGCAGGGGCACGTGCACCGGTTCGTATGCGCGCAGGAAGCGGGAGAGGTCAAAGGCTGAATCGTACTTTTCATACAGCCCGGCGTAGTACCGCGGTTCGCGGCGGCGCAGGGCCCGCTGCCGCGAAGAGTTCATGACGGACTGGATCTGGAACACGTTCTGGTTGCGGTCGCAGCCGGAACCTATGGCGCAGCCGGCCGCGCAGCTCAGCACGTCGAACACATCGGGCAGGAGCTCTTTGGGCGTGATGCGGTAGTCTTCCAGGTGCCTGTAAGCGGCGCGGCCTTCGGATTTGTCCACGCGCAGGGTTTTGCCGGTAAAGAACTCAATGTTTTCCTTCAGCCCGCCGGGCGTGGGGAACAGGGAACCCAGGCCGCTTTCGTAGTGGTCGAATTCCGTCTCTTCCTCAGGCAGGACCATGCCGTGCTTTTTGATGTAGTCCTGCAGCTTGGCAAAGGTGACGTTGTACTGAATGGCGCCCACGGCTTCGAATTCGTTGGCCTTGGCGATACAGGGCGAGACGGCCGCTATTTTGTCCGCAATGCCTTCGTGCTCCCGCATGTAAATGGCGGTGCAGACCATGGGGCTGTGCACGGGCGAGAGATTTTCCAAAAGCTCGTGGCGGTGGATTTCGCAATATGAGACGATGGCGGCGCAGGGCTGGGTTATCAGGGAGCGGGGGCTGTGGCGTTCGATATAGCGCAGGTGGGCCCAGATGCAGATGTCCGCGCCCAAGGAGACGTCGTAGATTTTACGCACGCCCAGTTGCTTCAGGCAGCTAAACAGACGTTTCCAGTCCGGAATATTGGTTCTGACGGAGGGGGCTGCGATAAGGGAAATGGGCGCCCCGGCGGCCAAATCGCTGAAAAAGGCCTGGGTGTCGTCCTCGTAGTATCGCGCCTCGTGCTTGCACACCGCAATGCATGCCCCGCAGGCTATGCACATGTCGCTGTCAATCTTGACCTTGATCGCGCCGCTGTCATCCTGGTACGTCAGGTTCGCCATTTCAAGGGGGCATTCCCTCGCGCATCTGTTGCAGCCGACGCAGAGTTCAAGATTGCTGTGTACAATCTTTCTCATGCCGTATGAACAACCCTCCGAATATACAAGGGTTCTGTGCTCCGCGCGGTTTCTAGCGGCCGCGCGCGGCGCGTTGTGTATGCAAAAACAACGGATCCCGTTGGTATGGTAGCCCTAAAGACCGGCTCTGGCAATCGAGAAACGCGAACGAAACAGAACACAGTTTTCACGCCGCCGGGCGCCGGAAACGCCAGGCAGTGTTGCCATGAAAAGGATTGTCGTTTTTTGCCAAGGAAAACAGGCATGTTGGGGTGAGGGCCAGAACGGCCCAATAATCAATAAAAAGCCTTTTTGACGCGGGCAGAGGGCAAAAAGCCCCTCGCGGCGGCACTGTCTGGAACATATCCACCTTGAGATAGTCGCTTAACGGCGGGCAAAGCCCGCGCGCCTATTGGACGGCAAGGTTTTGAAGACAAATCCTTGCGGGCATTTCAAGTGTGAAGAGCCTAGGCTGCGTCCGGAGAAGGAGCCTCGGCAACGGCCCGCGGCCCGGGCGCGACCTGTGCGGGCTGCAAGGCCTGCCCCGGCGCCATGTCGGAGAGCAGGTCGCCGTAGTTGCCCAGCTTGGGTGAGGGCAGCCTGCCGCATTCATGGAGTTCCTGTATTTTGGCGCGCACAGCCTGGCTCTCGCCGATCAGGACTCCCCCTTCCCGGCCGTTGGCACGGGCAGGGGCGGCGTAGCGCTGGGCCGCGCCGCGGGGCGTTTCCTGGGCGACGGCCGTCTTTTCCGGTGCGGGCGCCTTGGCCGTGAGAGTCGAGAAAGCCGTGACCGCTGCGGGAGCGGTGATTGTTGTGGAAGCGGCGGGCTGGGTCTTGGCCGCCGCGACAGGCTTGGCGTCGGGCGTGACGGGCTTGGGCGCGACGGCCAAGGGAACGGGCTTTTGCGCCTGAATCGGCGCGGGCGCGACGGCCAAGGGCTTGGGAGCTTCGGCCCGCTTGGCTGCCGCGGCCGCCGGTTTCACAACCCGGGGCCGGGCCGCGGCGCCCTGCGGCAACAGGTCGGCCAGCAGGCTTTCGTAGCTGCCCACCCGGGCTTTGGGCAGGCGGCCTTCGGCCCTCAGGGTGTCCACCTTGGCTTGTAGGGCCGGGTCACCCTGCAGCACAAAGGCGTTCGGCGCGCCTTCAGGCGCGGGTGCGGAGCGGCGCAGCGGGGCTAAAGCGGGCCCGCTTTTTTCCGTTCCCTGCGCCGGGGCA
Source organism: Desulfovibrionaceae bacterium (assembly GCA_031551765.1). Taxonomy (GTDB): domain Bacteria; phylum Desulfobacterota; class Desulfovibrionia; order Desulfovibrionales; family Desulfovibrionaceae; genus JAVBNC01. The sequence goes on along the minus strand of JAVBNC010000023.1, from coordinate 11,654 downwards.
AGGGTTTCCGGGCCCCGGGGCGCGGCAGCGGCCTGGCCGGTCAGGGCCAGCATGCAGAAGGCGAGAAGCAGAAACAGTTTGCGGCAAATAAAGGACGTAAAAATGCGATGAGCAATAGATGTCATGGCGGCCCCCCCCCAGGAAACGCAATATGGAAAATTACAGTAGCGGTTTAATAATCAAATCGACCGCATAAGGCAATAACTTTATCCTTTGCTTTAAAAAACAGCGCAAAACTTTATTTTTGGATGCACAAATCCTTTATGGTTCTTCCCACCTCCCCGGCAACGCAGAAGCATAAAAGCGCACAATTCCGGATCAACGCCGTATAATCTTCCACACTATGCGGCACAACAATTTCAAGTTATTCAACCGGCTCTGGGAACGAAGGAAAAACAGCAATCGATAGCTAATGACTAACTTATCGGAAAGTTATCTATTGCCCGCAAAAAAAGCGGGCGGCGCAAGAGCTCTTGCGCCGCCCGCTTTGTGATATTCCGTGGCGTTCCGTCAGTTTTTCCCCAGCGCTTCCCGGGTGTTCCCCGTCACGCCCTGGCACTTGCGCATGTAAACGGCCGTGCAGAGCATGGGCGAATGCACCGGGGAGAGATACGGCAGCAGTTCGTTGCGGTGCATCAGCACATAATCCACAATGGCCGGGCAGGGCTGAGCAATGATGGGACCGGGGCTGCTTTCTGGATAAAGCGGATATGCGCCCAGGTGCAGATGTCCGCGCCCAGGGAAACGTCGTAGATTTTGTTCACGCCCATGCGGAGCAACAGGGCCGGCACCTGTTCCCAAAGCCCCAGGTTGGCGCGGCTGGCCGGCGCGCAGAACAGGGAAATTTTCTCGCCCCTGGCCAGGTCCTGGAAGAAACGCGCGGTGTCGTCCACAAAACCGCGCGCCCCGTGCGGGCAGGCGGAAAGACAGGCCGCGCAGGCTATGCACTTTTTGTTGTCGATGCGGACCTTGGTCACGCCGTTTTCCACATAGGCGATATTGGCCTCTTCCACGGGACAGGACCGTATGCAGCGGTTACAGCCTACGCATTTTTCCACATCGTTGGTTATCAGTGCACGCATGAACGAACTCCGGTTTCCTGGCTGCAACTATTTTCCACAAAACAACAAAGCATTATTCCAGTCATTATATTGGCAGGATAAAAAAGAAGAAAGGATATAAGTGATTGCACTAGTCTTGCTGCATTCTTGCAACGCCATGTAGTCGGTAAAAAAAAGACAGCGATAACGCTGTATCTGGCAATATATAGTTGACCCGCGTAAGCGTGTGTACTTTCTCTCACAGCTCGCAGCAATAAGTCAAAAGCCTATATAAGCAAAACAAAAGAGAGCTGCGGCGGCTCTTCTTAATATCCTCTGAGTCTTGGAGATTTGTATGACAAAGGTCTGTCGGAGAGGCAGCACCGGACCGGCGCGCACCAGGCCAGCAACAGGGCCATGACCAAGTTCAGGACTTTGAGCTGGTGGTAAAAGCCTCCATCACCCCGCTGCGGGAAGACGACGGCCGTTTCCGCAACTATCCGGTTTTTCCCTATGAGAACGGCCGCGGCTTTGAGTTGCACGGCATAGAAAGGGACAAGGACTGCCACCTGGAATCCGAACCCCACCCGCCGGGCACGCGGGAACTTCTGACCGTGTTTTCCGGCAAGCTGCCGCTGGCCTTTTCCGGCCACGACCTGGCGGTCAAGGCGGGCGCGTCCGCCCGTTTCCGCGCGGACGCGCCCCACGCCCACACCAACGTGGGCGGGGAGCTCCGCCGCTTGAGCATGGTCATATGCTACCCGGAATAGAGAAAGGGCCGCCCGGACAGGGCTGATGAAAAAGCGTTTTTTCGATAAGTTGCCGGAAAATATCCGGTAAAAACAAACTCCCGCAACGGGCCGCCCGCGCAACAGGCCCCGTCGCGGGAGTTTGCCGCCCAAGGGCGGCGCTACCTGCGCGTCTGCAAAAAGTGCAAGCCTGTCAGCCCCAACAGCAGCCAGCCCAGCGCGGGGTGCCAGCGCCGCCGCACGTAGCCAGTGGCCAGGGTGGCGGCAAAAGACATGGCCAGGCCCTTGACCACCATGGCCCGGCCCTGCCTGCCCAGCAGCAGGGCATACGGCCCCCTGCCGTGTTTCCCGGCTGAACGGCCGCGCGAACGGCCGGAAGCCTTCCCGGCCTTTTCCGGCAGGGGCGGCATCAGTGCGGCCAGGGTTTCCGCGTGGCCCATGAGCGTTTCCGTGGGCAGCTCGGCCGGGTCGTAGAGCAGCAGCGCGCTGCCCGCCAGCGGGTTCACCGTCACTTCCAGCATGCCGGGCACGGCCACGGCCAGTTCCGCGAAACGCCGGGCCAGGTCCGGGTCCTTGAAATGCGGCGAGCGCAGGCGGATGCGGCCTTCCACCATGCTCGTGATCATGTCTGTTACCATCTGCAACTCCTTACTTCTTGAGCAGCGGCACCTGCGCCCTGTCGCCCGGGGGCAGCAGGCGGCGCAGGCTGTTGCCGCTTACCGCCACGGTGAGCAGATTGTGCAGCAGGGCGGACGAGGCGGGCATGAGCGCGCCGAACAGCCCCAGGCCCAGCAGCAGAGTGTTGCCGCCCACAATGGCCCCGAAATTGGCGCGGATGCGGCCCAGGCCGCGCGCGGCCAGTTCCCGCGCCAGCAGCAGCCCGCCTATGCCGTGGCCCTGGAGCATGACGTCCGCCACTTCCCTCGCCAGGTCCGTGCCGTCGCGCACGGCCACGCCCACGTCCGCCAGGGACATGGCCGGGGAATCGTTGATGCCGTCGCCCACCATGACCACAATGCGGCCTTCGTCGCGCAGCTTTTTCACATACTCGGCCTTCTGGTGCGGCAGCACCTGGGCCACGTACTCCGTAATGCCCAGCTGTCTGGCTACCGTGGCGGCGGTAAGCGCGCCGTCGCCCGTGAGCATGACCTGGCGGGTAAAGCCCGCTTCGCGCAGACGGCGCAGCACCCCGGCCGCCTCCGGCCGCACCGGGTCGCTGACCTGCAGCACGCCAATGAGCTTGCCGCCCATGGCCAGATACAGCAGCGAATGCCCCTTGCGCGCGGCGGCCCGCTCCACGGGACCGGCTTCCGCCACGTCCACATGCTCGTCTTCCGCCAGGAAGTGGCGGCTGCCTATGACCACCCGCTCCCCGCCCACCGTGGAAACAATGCCGTGGGCCGCGATGTAGGTGACCGTGGCGTGCATTTCCCGGTGTTTGACGTCGCGCTCTTCCGCGCAACGCACCACGGCCTTGGCCACAGGGTGGGGGAAGTGCTCTTCCAGGCAGGCGGCCAGGCGCAGCACCTCTGTTTCCGAATGCCCGCCGAACGGCGAAATGCCGGTAATGGCGGGCCGGGATTCGGTCAGCGTGCCCGTCTTGTCGAAAACTATGGTGTCCGCCTTGGCCATCAGTTCCAGGAAGCGGCCGCCCTTGAACAGCACGCCCCTGCCCGCGCCTTCGCGCATGGCCGCCAGAATGGCCAGCGGCGTGGCCAGCTTGATGGCGCAGGAATAGTCCACCATCAGCGCGGACGAGGCTTTCATCAGGTTGCCGGTCAGCGCGAAGGTGCCCAGGCTGAGGCCGAAGCTGAACGGCACAATGGCGTCGGCCATGCGTTCCGCCTGGCTCTGGATGCCGGCTTTTAGCTCTTCCGACGTGTCAATGAACTGGAGTATGCTCTGGATGCGGGTGCCGTCGCCCTTTTCCCGCACCTGGACCAGGATTTCGCCCTCCTCCACCACAGTGCCCGCGTACACGGAATGCCCGGCCTTGCGCAACACGCCCAGCGGCTCGCCGGTCATGGCGCTTTCATTGACCAGGGCCTCGCCGCCCAGCACGGGCCCGTCCACGGGAATGGCCGTGCCGGAACGCACCACCACGCTCTGGCCCCTTTGCAGCTCGCTGAAGGGAATGGCCCTTTCTTCTCCGTTGTCGCGCACCCACACGGTGTCCACGCGCAGGGCCAGCTCTTCCGCCAGCTTTTGCCGGGATTTCCTGCGGGTCCATTCCGCCAGCACGTCGCCCACGGCCAGCAGGAAAATGATGGTGGACGCGGACAGGAAGTCCCGCCGCAGCAGCGAGACGCCTATGGCGGCGGCGTCCAGCACTTCCACGTTCAGTTTGGTTTTGGAAAGCTCCGCCAGGCCCCGGGCGAAATAGGGCAGGGCCCGCCACAGCGTGATAAAGGGGCGGATAAGGGGCGGAGCCAGGTAGCGCGTGGCCAGCATGGGCAAGAGCCGCCGGGCCGGGTTGTCTTCCCGGTCTTTGGGCGCGGGGGGCAGGGGCACGGCCGCCGCCTCAAAGGCCACCAGGGCGCGCAGGGCCGTTTCCAGCGCCAGCCGTTCCAGGGAAAAGAGCACGATGCTGCCCGTGCGGGGGGAGACGCGCACGCCCCCCAGGCCCGGCAGGGCGGCCAGCATGCAACGCGCGGCTTCAAAGACGTGGGCGGCGCGCTGCTCTTTGCGGACGCGCACCCGCACCCGCCCCCCGCTTACGTGGGCAATGGAAATGTCCATACGCTCCGGATCAACCCTTGGCTTTGGCCTTGCCGCCGCTCTGCTTGGCTTCGCGGGCGTCCACGGCTTCCGCCACGATGTCCTCGAAGTGCTCTTTGGCCACTTCCATCACTTCCGCGGCCTTTTCCTTCAGGTCAATGCCGCCGGCCACGATATCGCGGGCCAGGGGACGCAGGTTGATCTTGCCCTTGCTCAGCGCCACCGCGCCCAGCGCGCCCACGGCCACGCCGCCGGTGAACAGCAGCGCCCACTTCATCCAGTTGTTCATGAGAGTCTCCTTTGCTTGTTGACGGGAAGCACAAAAGGCACAGCATCCCCAGCCACGGAAAGCCGGGAAGGAAAAAGCCTGGAACATTGTGCGCGGGAATGGAAAACGAAACGTACTCTAGCGACAACGACATTCAAAGTCAATTAATGCGCGCCATCAAAATGGAAAAACACACCGCACTTTCAACGAGCCGTTTTTATTTGCGACTGATTTTCAATCTAATCCCCGGGCGGACAGCCACCCGGAACCACAGCGCCGGACCCGCCGTCCCGCCGTCGTCTTGCCTTTCCCCGGCTTTCCCGGCTATGCTGCGGCAACGCTTCACGTCTCTTCAACCCTGGAGTCAAGCTATGGAGAGCAACGACTTTCTGCGCATGGGCGGGCAAAAAACCGCCCTGATCCTGGACGCCAAAGACAACGTGGCCGTGGTGCTGGCCGACGTGGCCCAAGGCGACACCTGCCTGATCCGCAAGGACGGCGGCGGGGAATTCGAGCTGGCCGCCACGCAGGCCGTGGCCTTCGGCCACAAGATGGCCCTGGCGGACCTGGCCAGGGACGCGCCGGTATTCAAGTACGGCGAGGAAATCGGCAAGATGAAGGAACCCGTGGCCAAGGGCGGCTGGATCCACACCCACAACCTCTACTGTGAAAGGGGGATGTAGCCGTGAACGACACCTTCATGGGCTTTGAGCGCGAAAACGGCAGCTACGGCGTGCGCAACCTCATCGCCATCATCCCTTCCGTGTTCTGTTCCGCGAAAGTGGCGGAACGCATCGCCCAGAACGTGCCCGGCTGCGTGCCGTTCAAGCACCCCGTGGGCTGCAGCCAGGTGGGCGAGGACCTGGAAATTACCGCCAAGACGCTTATCGGCATCGGCAACAACCCCAATTTCGCCGGGGTTGTGGTGGTGGGCCTGGGCTGTGAGCGCTTTACCCCGCAAGAGCTGTTCGACGGCATAGCCCCCAGCGGCAAAATGCTGGAAAGCGTGGTCATTCAGGACGTGGGGGATTCCCTTACCGCCATGGACATAGGCACCCGCCACGCCCGCAAGATGCAGCAGGCCGCGTCCCTGGAAAAGCGGCGCGAATGCCCGGTTTCCGGCCTGATGATCGGCCTGAACTGCGGCGGCTCGGACATGACCAGCGGCCTGGTCGCCAACCCGGCCCTGGGCATCGCCTCGGACATGCTGGTCGCGCAAGGCGGCTCGTCCATTCTCACCGAACTGACCGAACTGCTGGGCACGGAGCACATCCTGGCCCGCCGCGCCGTCAACGAAGACGTGGGGCGGGACATTCTGAACGCCATCCGGACCATGGAAGAGCGGCTCACCAGTCAAACCCGGCATTCCTCCAACGTCAAGCGCAAGAACCTTATTTCCACGGGCAACTATGACGGCGGCCTGTCCAGCGTGGTGGAAAAATCCCTGGGCGGCATGAAAAAGTCCGGCACCACGGCCAAGTTTGTGGAAGTGTTCAAGTCCGGCGATTCCCCCACCAAAAAGGGCCTGCTGCTCATGGACGGCCCCGGCCACGACGGCGAGGTGACCACCGGCCAGGTGGCCGCCGGGGCGCAGATCGTGTGCTTCCCCACGGGGCGGGGCACGCCTTCCGGTTTCCCCGGGGTGCCGGTCATCAAGATCACGGGCAACCCGCGCACCTACGAAAAGATGAAGGAAAACCTGGATATCAACGCGGGCGCCATCCTGACCGGCGAAAAAACCCTGCAGCAGGTGGGCGAGGACATTTACGCGGAAATTCTGGCCGTGGCTTCCGGCAAGCTGAGCAAAGCCGAAATACTGGGCCACGACGAGCAGTTCTGCATCACCCGCATGCCCTGACGGCTTCTGTTCCGGCGGCCTTCCATCCCCTTGTGATGCGTCTGTATTTGTGATATTTTTTTAAAAGAAACAAAGTTTCCATATGAGAAACCAAACCCCTTGCTTGCAAGGGCGCCCAGGAGAACATGGCCGGCTTTTGCCTGGCCTGATTAGAAATCGTTTTCTAAATTACAATCACTCTGTAACACAAAGGAGTTCCCATGCGAGCGACGCTTATGAAACTGTTTTGTCTGGCTTTGATTTGCGGCGTTCTGGGTTTTGCCGCCGCCCCGGCGGAAGCGGCCTACCCCACCAAACAAATTATCGTGTTACAGGGTTTTAAAGCGGGCGGCGGCAGCGACACCCTGGCCCAGCTCACCCAGCCCCACCTGGAAAAAATTCTGGGCAAGAGCTTCATCAACCAGTACATCCCCGGCGCCACCGGGGCCATAGCCTGGACCAAGCTGGCCAAAAGCACCAAGCCGGACGGCTATACCCTGAGCATCACCAACACCCCCATGCTCCAGACCAACTACATCATCAACAAGGAAATCACCTATAATCTCAAAGAGCTGGAGCCCATCGCCAACGTCATCACCGACCCGGGCATCATCGTGGTGGCCGCGAGCAGCCCCTTCAAGACCTACAAAGACTTCCTGGACGCCTGCAAAGCCAACCCCGGCAAAGTCACCGTGGCCAACTCCGGCACCGGCGGGGACGACTTCTTCACCACCCTGATTTTCCAAAAAGCCGCCAAAGTGAAAGTGCAGCTGGTGCCCTTTGAAGGCGACGGCCCCTCCTGGCAGGCGGCCATGGGCAACAAGGTGGACGTGAGCTTCAACAACCTGGGCATCACCTATCCCCAGATCAAGGGCGGCAACCTGCGCGCCCTGGCCATTTTCGCGGACAAGCGCTACCCGCTGCTGCCCGACGTGCCCACGGCCAAAGAGCTGGGCTTTGACGTGGTTTCCGGTTCCTCGCGCGGCTATTCCGCGCCCAAGGGCATTCCGGCCGAAGCCAAGAAAAAGCTCATCGAAGCCTTCCAGAAAATGGCCAAGGACCCGGCCTTCATCAAGGGCTGCGACGACCGCGCCTCCGTCATCGACATGAAGTACGGCGACGACTACAAAAAGATCCTGGAAAACGACGAAAAGGCTTTCGCCGCCATCTGGGACGAAGTGAAAAGCCAGTACAGCGGCAAGAAGTAAGAGGCTTCTCTTCCGTCCGGCGCGGGAGCCGTCCCGCGCCGGCTTTCCCCACGCCACAGCCCGCCAGGAGGTGCCCGTGTCGCATTTTTTCAAAGAGTCCTTATTCGCCGCCGGGGCCGTGGGGCTTTCGCTGCTTTTCATCACCCAGTCGCGCAAGCTTACGGATTCCGCGGCCATGCTGCCCATGCTGCTGGCCTGGATCATCATTCTCCTGGCCGGCCTCATGCTGCTGGAAGCCTGGCGCGAGCACAGGCGCGCCCTTCTCAGCGGAAAAAAGCCCGTTGTCTCGCCGGTCAACGTGCCGCGCGTCACCATCTACCTGGGCATGATCGTGCTCTACGTGGTTCTGGTGGAACCGCTGGGCTACTTTATCGCCACGCCGGTGTACATCGTGGTTTCCTACATGTTTCTGCGCGCCCTGGGGCTGTTGTGGTCCCTGGCGGTGGCGCTGGGTTTTTCCGCCCTGGTCTACGGGCTGTTCGTGACCATTCTGCACCTGCCGGTGCCTCTCGGCCTGCTTGAAAAGTTGATGGAGGGCTAACGCATGGTTTTTGACAACGTCCTCCTGGGCCTGGCCACGGTTGTGGCGCCCACGAACATTCTGGCCATTACCGCGGGCACGGTCATCGGCCTGCTGGTGGGGGCCATGCCCGGCCTTTCCGCCACCATGGCCATTGCCATTCTGGTGCCCACCACCTTTGCCCTGCCGCCGGAAACCGGCATCAGCATGCTGGCGGCTTTGTATCTTTCCGCCATGTACGGCGGTTCCATCGCGGCCATTCTTATCCGCACGCCGGGCACCCCGGCGGCCGCCGCCACGGTGCTGGACGGCTTTCCCATGGCCCAGCAGGGCAAGGCGGGCCGCGCGCTCAGCATTTCCCTTACCGCCTCCTTTTTCGGCGGGCTTATCAGCAGTATCGCGCTGCTTACCGTGGCGCCCATTCTGGGCAAAGTCGCTATTGAGTTCGGCCCGGTGGAGCTGGCGGCCGTGGCCGTTTTGGGCATGACCATCATCGCCTCGCTCTCGCAGGAATCCACGGTCAAGGGGCTCTTGGCGGGCTGCGCCGGGCTGATGCTTTCCACCGTGGGCATGGACCCCATTTCCGGCTCGCCGCGCTATACTTTCGGCATTATCGAGCTGTTTTCGGGCATTCCTTTCACCGTGGCGCTGATCGGGCTTTTTTCCATTCCCCAGGTGCTGCGGCTGATTGAAAACGACCTCTCCGACGGCCAACAGGCCGGAAAGCTCACGGACCCCGTCCGGCCGAGCTGGGGCATGATGAAGCGGCTTATGCCCACCGTCTACCGTTCCAGCTTTATCGGCATTTTCACCGGGCTTATCCCCGGCACCGGCGGGGACACCGCCTGCTGGTTCGCGTACAACGAAGCCAAACGCTTTGCCCCGGCGGAAGAGCTGGACAAGTTCGGCAAGGGTTCCGACTACGGGGTGGCCGCGCCGGAATCCGCCAACAACGCCGTGGCGGGGGGGGCGCTCATCCCCACCATCTCTCTGGGCATTCCCGGCAGTTCCTCCACGGCCGTGCTGCTGGGCGGGCTTATGGCCCACGGCATCATGCCCGGCCCCTCGCTGATGATAGAATACGCCAAGGTGGCCTACACCCTGATCTGGGCGCTGTTTTTCGCCAACTTCACCATGTTTTTCCTGGGCATTTACCTCACGCGCCTGGCCGTGCACGTCACCAAGGTGCCTTCCAAGGTGCTGGCCACGGCCATTACGGTGTTCTGCATCATCGGGGCTTTCGCCATCAACAACAGCTTTTTCGATGTCTACCTCATGCTGGGCTTCGGCATTCTGGGCTATTTCATGGACAAGCTCAAAGTGCCGGTGGCGCCCCTGGTGGTGGGGCTTATCCTGGGCCAGATGCTGGACGTGAGCCTGCACCAGTCCCTGCTCATCAGCGGCGGCTCGTGGCTGGTGTTTTTCCAGGAGCCCATCTCCCTGGGCCTGCTCTGCCTGGCCTTTCTTTCCCTGCTTAACGGAACGCCGCTTATGGGATATATCAAGCGCACGGTGCAGCGTATGCTCCCGTTCGGCAAAAGCGACGCGGCATGATGCCAGTTCCATTCACGCGGAACGATCCGCATGAAATGAAGGAGATCCCATGAGCACCCCCGCCATACAGCTTCCCAACCTGGTCAAAATCCGCCAGACCTTTCCCCGGCCCAAGGTGGACGACGCCCCGGCCCTGATGGCCGCGGAAATGAAAAAACTCCTGGCCCTGGCCGGAAACGTGGCTGGGAAAAAGGTGGGCATTACCGCCGGCAGCCGGGGTATCCAGAACCTTATCCCCATGCTGGCCGCCGCCGTCAAAACCGTACGCGAAGCCGGGGCCCACCCCGTCATGCTGGCCGCCATGGGCAGCCACGGCGGCGGCACCCCGGAAGGCCAGAAAGAGCTTCTGGACAGCCTGGGCATTACCAAAGAAGCCCTGGGCGTGGACGTCATCACCTGCGCGCAGGGCAAGGAAATAGGTGTCACTTCGCGCGGTCTGCGCGCCTACATGCTCAATTCCGCCTTTGAGGTGGACATCATCATCCCCATCAACCGGGTCAAAACCCATACGTCCTTTAAGGGCGCCATTGAAAGCGGCCTGCTCAAAAAGCTGGTGGTGGGCCTGGGCGGCCCGGCGGGCGCGCAGCAGTTCCACAGCCAGGGCAAGGCCACGGACCTGCCCATTCTGCTCCAGGACGTGGGCCGGGTGATTCTGGAAAAAATGCCCGTGCTGGGCGGCATAGCCATTATTGAAAACGCCTACGAGGAAACAGCCGTCATCAAGGCCATTCCCGCCAAGGACCTGATAGAGGAAGAAGCCGAACTGCTGGACTACTCCAAAGAGCTGATGCCCGCCCTGCCCCTGGCCAGAATGGACGCCCTGATTGTGGAAGAGATGGGCAAGAACTACAGCGGCACGGGCATAGACACCAATATCGTGGGGCGTCTCGCCATTCAGGGCGAGCCGGAGCCGGAAACGCCCTTCATGCGCTACCTGGCGGTCATGGACATTTCGGAAGAATCCCACGGCAACGCCACGGGCATTGGCCTTGCGGACTTCACCACCCGGAAGCTGGTGGACAAGATAGACCGCAAGCCCACCTACCTGAACTGCCTTACCGCCACTTTTCCCAAGCGGGCCAATATTCCCGTGTACTTTGACACGGAAAAGGAAGTGGTGGAAACCATGTTCAAGTGCCTTTCCGGCAGCGTGCCGCCGGAAAAGGTCAAGCTGGTCATTGTGCCCAGCACCTTGTTCCTTACGGAATGCTACGTGACCGAAGCGGCCCTGGAAGAGTTGAAAGATAAGCCGGGCATAGAAGTGACGGGCAAACCCGTGGCCATGAGCTTTACCGCTTCCGGCGAGCTGGCGCAACGCATAGGCCGGGCGCACTAAGCTCCTGAACCGTGATGCGGTTTTGATCCGGCCCGTTTCATGGCGGGCCGGATTTTTTTCATTGACTTAAAAGGAATTATTCCTATTATTCTACTAGCTGTGCGGGAAGCTTCCCCCATACACATGGGTGGTCAGCGGCAAGCGTCGCGCCGCCCGTCCGGCTTGGCCCCGGCGAGCGCCGCGTGTGGCCGCGACCCCGCTCCTGTCCGCGACATGCTGGAGCATTTTACCTTTGAGGTTTTATCTTATGACAAAATGCTCTGGCCTTGCGAAACGCAGTGCGGCAAGGCCCGCGAGATTGGCGCCGGCTTGGATTGCCCGGCGGCGCCAATCTCAACACGAAACTGCGCTACTTGGCCGCAGCCCCAAGCCCCGGAGTGGGTCAATCTGTAAAAAAATATACTGGCCGGTTTGTTCGCCGGCG